>JAZNMN010000079.1:0-18151 GCA_045579625.1 Ruminiclostridium sp. | reverse complement strand
CCCCGCTGACATGATTAAGAAGGCAATCTCCCTCGGCGTTGCTAAAATCAACGTTAACACAGAATGCCAGCTTGCATTCCAGGAAGCTACAAGAAAGTATGTTGAAGAAGGCAAGGACCTCCAGGGTAAGGGCTTCGACCCCAGAAAGCTCCTCGCTCCCGGCTTCGAAGCTATCAAGGCTACCGTTAAGGAAAAGATGGAATTATTCGGTTCTATCAACAAGGCGTAAGCATACTGCTTAATAACAGTCTTACACTCCGTATCGCTGATACGGAGTGTTTTAAACTATCAATAAACCCACGCACCGTAAAAATGCGGATTTATACGGGTTTAGTACTCAGATTAAATAATATTACTTATAAATTTCACGGAGCTGTAAAAACGGCTCCGTGAAAGCATTTTTACGCACTTCATCAAAAGCCGCTTACCGTTATCAGGCAGTTTTCTTCGAAACCTGCTATACGCCTACAGCGGCTTTTTCCTAATCTGCGTGTGCCTATCGAAATCTGTAAGCTTCCTCCTCAACTATATTACATTGTATTTTTGGAAAAAAATAACAAAATTTCGTTATTTTACATAATCTGTATAATTAAATATAATTGCTTACCGTGAATAATCAACTATATGTGATATAATGTGACGGTAAGGAGGGGGAAATATGGCATACTATCCAAGGATAAGGGATTTAAGAGAGGATAATGATAAAAAACAGACGGATCTTGCGGAATATTTAGGAACAACTCCACAGTATTACGGCTTATATGAAAAGGGCGCTAATGAAATATCCTTCGAACGTGCTATAATGCTGGCGAAATACTATAACGTAAGCCTCGATTACATAGCGGGAATCACAAATGTAAAGTCAGGTCTTTCCGTCGGCGACCTTTCCCGTGAACAGCAGGATTTTCTCCGTAAGCTTTCATCTCTTTCTCCTGTCGAGCGAAAAAAAGCTATGAACATATTATCATCCTTTCTTGACATATTATAGTAAGACTACTGCCCTATCAAAAGATAAGGGCAGTTTTATTTTTGAAAAATCGTATTTTTAAAGAAAAAATATTGCAAACATCAGGTTTTTGGTATATAATAATATTGTATACTTTCAAAGCACAAATGGTTTATATTATGAAAAGATTTTTCACTCTGACCCTTGACTACTTCAAGCGGATGGATAAGCTGCTGCTTATTCTCTGCATTATTATAACGGTTTTCGGGATATTTCTTCTTTATACCCTTAACCTTAACGATATAAGCAGCTACGTTTCCTCGCGCCAATGGAAAACTCAGGCTGTGGCTATGATTATCGGCGTTATCGCGGCTCTCGTTCTTTCGGGAATAGATTACAGCTTTATCTCGAAAATATGGTGGACCTATACCCCTGTGGCAGTAATTCTCTCCCTGCTTGTTTTTACTTCCCTCGGTCGAGGAGTTGACGGCGCCGACGATATCGGCTGGCTTAACCTTGGATTTATCCAGTTCCAGCCCTCCGAAATGCTTAAAATCGCCTTTATCCTTACCTTCGCAACTCATCTGCATAAATGCGGAAGTAAGGTAAACGACCCGCTTAATATGCTGTTTCTCTGTATTCACGGAGCAGTCCCCACTCTTATAATTATGAAACAGGGCGACGACGGCTCGGCTCTTGTGTTCATCTTCATATTTGCGGCTATGCTCTTTTCGGCAGGCTTATCCTGGAAATATATGCTGGCTGCCCTCGTGGCGGTACCGCCTCTCATATACGTGGTATGGAATTATTTTATGCAGCCTCATCAGCTTAAGCGCTTTCAGGTGCTTTTTGACGAAGAGATGCAACAGGCGGAAATCCTCGGCATTTATAATCAGCAATGGCTCGGAAAAAAAGCCCTCGGCTCGGGACAGCTTACAGGGCTCGGAATTTTCGGAAGCGATAAATATACCTATGTCCCCGAAATCGATACAGACTTTATCTTCTCCTATATCGGGATGACTCTGGGCTTCGTGGGATGTCTCGTTACTATTATACTTCTCGCCTCCCTCTGTCTTAAAACCCTGTCGGTAGGAAGCGGCTCGAAGGATAATCTCGGACGTTATATCTGTACAGGCGTTTTCGCTATGATATTTTCCCATAGCGTTATAAATATAGGTATGGCTCTCGCCGTACTGCCCGTTATCGGGATTCCCCTCCCCTTCCTGAGCGCGGGAGGTACTTCGGTTATATCGCTGTATGTGGCAGTCGGACTCGTAATGAGCGTACATTCCCACAGACGTAAGGCGGAACATATGTTCTACAGCGAAAAATATGATGAATAATTAAAAAGGAAGGTTTCATAAAATGGCTAATCACCCCATTACCGCTACCCTCGATATTCTTTATAAGGAGGAAGCCCTCGCTTCTCAGCGTTTACGTTATGAAAATGCAGTAAAGACATATAAGGAGTATTTCGCCTCCGAAGGTGAAAATATCCGTATTTTCTCCGCCCCAGGACGTACCGAGGTAGGCGGTAACCATACCGACCATAACTGCGGAAAGGTACTTGCGGCAGGCGTTGACCTTGATATCGTGGCAGTAGTTGAGCCTATCGACGAGCCTGTAGCGGTTATAAAGTCCGAGGGCTTCGACGAAAACAGAATTGAGCTCGGCGACCTCGAGGTAAGAGAGAACGAGAAAAATACTGCCGACGCTCTTTTAAGAGGCGTTTCAAAGGGCTTCAAGGACAGAGGCTTCAAGACAGGCGGCTTCAAGGCTTATACAGTTTCCAATGTTCTTAAGGGCTCGGGACTTTCCTCCTCTGCGGCCTTTGAGGTTCTTATCGGTACAATCTTTTCCTACCTCTATAACGAAGGTAAAGTCCATCCTATAAAGATTGCACAGATTGCCCAGTTCGCAGAAAACGTGTACTTCGGAAAGCCCAGCGGCCTTATGGATCAGATGGCTTCCTCCGTAGGCGGCTTCGTAAGCATAGACTTCAAGGATACCGACAGCCCTATCATCGAAAACATAAACGTAGATTTCGACAGCTTCGGTCACGCGCTCTGTATCGTTGATACAAAGGGCGACCACGCCGACCTTACTCCCGACTATGCCGCTATCCCTCAGGAAATGAAGGCTATTGCGGAATATTTCTCGGTAAAGACCCTTCGTCAGATATGTAAGCAGGACATTATCCTCAATATAAACGTTCTCCGTGAAAAATTCGGCGACCGTGCCGTTTTAAGAGCCATTCACTTCTTCGAGGAAAACAAGCGTGTAGACAAGCTTACAAACGCTCTCAAGCGCAATGATTTCCAGGCCTTCCTCGATTCCGTAAACGAAAGCGGAAACTCCTCCTATAAGTACTTACAGAATGTTTATTCGAGCTCCGACGTAAAGCATCAGGGCCTCAGTATCGGCCTCAATATAGCTGAATACGCACTTCAGAGAAAGGGCGCTTCGAGAGTTCACGGCGGCGGCTTCGCAGGTACTATCCAGGCCTTTGTACCCTTCGAGCTTATCAAGGAATTCAAGATGGAAATGGAAAAGGTATTCGGAAAGGATAGCTGTCACGTTCTTAAGATCAGACCCTTCGGCGGCTGTGAGGTTGTACTTAGCGACTGACCCGCAATTGCATCGCAGATACAGAATTTCATTTAATGAAAGGATTTCGGAGATGGATAAAATAAGCCTTAAAGCTCTTACCAAGGAAGAAAGACGAAACTTTTTCCAGTCCAAATACGATTATTACAAGCAATTCAACAACCGAATGGTAACTGTAGCTACACTGGCATATATTTCGTTTTTTGTTACAGACTGCAGTATCTTCGGGCATTTCGCATTTGAAACGCTCCTCTCGCGAGTTATTGTAATTGTCCCGTTTATTCTGTATATTGTGTTATCCCGTAAGGTGTCGGATTATCGAATCATCATTCCGTCCTCATACCTTATGATACATATTATAATATGGTGTACCTGCTGGGCTACATATCTGCTTCCCGACAGACAGTTCGCAATTCCGGGTATGATTATAATGAACCTGATATTCGTGTGCGCAGGCTTCGCCGCACCCTTCAGATATACCGCAATTGCACATTCGTTTATGATTGTGGATATTGCGGTGGCGGATATGTTTATACATTACGAAAACGTGGAAATGATGTATATGTTCAATCTGCCCTGTATTATGGCGACGGCGGCTATGCACTATATGATGCAGACGGTGTATTCCGAGCATTATTTCGATAAGGACAGGCTTAAGCATATGGCTATCCACGACCAGCTTACCCAGGTCTACAACAGAAATAAGTTCAAGGAATTCATAGACTCGAAAACAGGAGCTATTACAAAATTCCCAGGGCTTGATATAAGCCTGCTTCTGATAGATATTGACTTTTTCAAGAAGGTAAACGACGAATTCGGTCACGAATCAGGCGATAAGGTGCTGATCTGGCTGGCAGGCATACTGAAAAGCAATGTCCGCGAAACCGACAGTGTAATACGCTGGGGAGGAGAGGAATTTCTCGTTGTTATGCCCGGTTGTTCGGAGGATAATGCCGCAAGAATCGCAGAAAAGATAAGAAGAAAAGTAGAAACCTCCGATAACGGCGTTTGCAGCACCACAATATCCATAGGCGTTTCCTCATATACGGGCGGCGATAGCCATATAGATATCAAAAATGCCGACGCAGCGCTGTATACTGCCAAGAATTCCGGCAGAAACAAGGTTATCGTCTACGAAGACAAACAATAAAAATCCCCTCGGGGCTTTCCGCCCCAAGGGAAACAGATTTTATTCCTTTATTTCGTATTCTTCAGCTTTTTTTATAAGTGTTATATCTACGAGAGCGTCGGTAAGTATTCCGTTTTCGGTGTATTCCTCGCTGAAAACCTTCCCTCCGCCGCTTCGTATCTCGGCTCCGAGACCTGCCTTATCATAGGGAATAAGAAGCTTCATTCTCTTTGAGCTTTCGGGAAGATTCTTAGCTATAAGACTAAGCATTCTTTCTATTCCCTTTCCACTTTTTGCGGATATTTTTACAGTAGTATCGTCCTCGGGGATTTCGTAATCAACAAGATCCGATTTATTAAGCACGTTTACAACAGGAATCTCGCCGCAGCCCAGCTCCGCAAGAATTTTCTGTGTTGTAAGGGTTTTATCCGCCGCCTCCGGGTCGGATATGTCCGAAACGTGAATAATTATATCGGCACAGGCCGCTTCCTCAAGAGTTGAACGGAAGGCTTCTACGAGGTGATGAGGAAGGCGTCTTATGAGGCCTACCGTGTCTATAAGCGTAAGGCTCCTACCGTCGGGCAGTTCTATCGCCCTCGAGGTAAGGTCGAGAGTAGCAAAAAGCTTATCCTCGGCTAAAACTCCTGCGTCAGTAAGGCGGTTTAAAAGAGTTGACTTTCCTGCGTTGGTATATCCCACTATAGCGCCCGTAAGAACATTATCCTTTTTACGGCGGCTTCGTGAGAAATTCCTCCTGGTTGTAAGCTCTTTTAAGTCGCTTTCAAGCTTTTCTATGCGGCGGCGTATATGCCTTTTATCGGTTTCAAGCTGTTTTTCGCCGGGGCCTCGGGTTCCTATACCGCCTCCGAGACGGGAAAGAGAACGGCCGATACCCATAAGACGAGGCAGGCGATAACGAAGCTGTGCAAGCTCAACCTGAAGCTTACCCTCGTTCGAAACCGCACGGGCGGCAAAAATATCAAGAATAAGCATAGTACGGTCAATTACCCTGACGTTTACTATATCCTCTATATTTCTTATCTCGCTGGCAGTAAGCTCTGTATCGAAAATTATGAGCTTTACGTCAAGACTTACTGCAAGCTCGGCAAGCTCCTCTATTTTACCCTCCCCGAGAACAGTTGCACTGTCCGCAGAGGGTCGCTTCTGGATTACTCTTGCCACAATTTCGGCGTTGGCGGTTTTCGCAAGCTCAGCAAGCTCGTCCACAGAGGCCTCAACGTCATATTCGCCCGTATCCAGGGCGGCAAGTATAGCCTTAACAGGCTCTTTATCCTTTTCGTTAACGTTCATAAAATAATTCCTTTCTGGAGGTAATATATGCATAACGTGCATTTCAACAAGTACGATGTTATCATAGTCGGCTCGGGAGTTTCGGGTCTTTATGCGGCTCTTAACCTTAATAAGAATCTCCGTGTTCTTATGCTTTCGAAGAAGGAGCTTACCCTCTGTAACTCTGCCCTTGCTCAGGGCGGTGTGGCCGCCGTAATGGATAAAAAGGACGACAGCTATGAGCTTCATATCAAGGATACCCTTATCGCAGGCGGCTATAAAAACGATATGGATAATCTTAAAATCCTGGTTGAACAGGGGCCTACCGATGTGAAGAACCTGCTTAAATACGGCGTAGAATTCGACCGTAAGGAGGACGGCTCTATCGACCTTACCCTCGAGGGCGGACATTCCCGCCACAGAATTGCTCACCATAAGGACAGCACAGGCTATGAAATAGTAAAAAGCCTTATCGACGGAGTTAAGAAGCTCGAAAACGTCGATATCCTCGAAAACCGCCACCTTGTCGGGCTTGAAAAAAGCGGAGAGGATTTCTATGTTACGGTGCTTCACGGTGACTGCTGGTCTTATTATACTACAAAAGCTATCATTCTTGCAACAGGTGGAATAGGAAGAATTTACGATTTTACAACAAATTCGGCAATAGCAACAGGAGACGGCATTCAATTCGCCTATAATCTTGGCGCGGAAATAAAGCATCTCAACTATATACAGTTCCACCCCACAGCCTTCGCAGACCGTGAGAACAGGGAATGCTTCCTGGTATCCGAGGCGGTACGAGGAGAAGGCGCATACCTTCTCAACGGCAACAAGGAGCGCTTTATGCATAAATATGAGCCCGAACGTAAGGAGCTTGCTCCCCGCGACGTGGTATCTAAATGTATGATGGCGGAACAGAAGGCTATAGGAAGCGATGAATTCTTCCTTGATATCTCCTATAAGGACAGCGAATTCGTAAAGAAACGCTTCCCTATGATTTATGAACGTGTTCTCGAAAAGGGCTACGATATGACTAAGGAGCCTATCCCGATTTACCCCTGTCAGCATTATCTTATGGGCGGCATTACGGTTGACGGAAACGGTGCAACTACCGTAAAGGGACTTTATGCGGCAGGCGAATGCGCTCATACAGGCGTTCACGGCATAAACCGCCTCGCCAGCAATTCCCTCCTCGAGGCTCTCGTTTTCTCGAGACTTATTGCCGAAAAAATTAACGAGACAACAGCGCCCCAGTCGGATAATATTCCTGTAGAGCATTCGGTAAGAAATCCCGGCGGAGAGGATATCCCCTCGGGCCTCAGAACCGAGATAAGACATATTATGCAGAAGGCGTATTTCGTAGTTCCCGATATCGAGGAAGCAAAAAAATCCTTCGGCAGAGTTACCGAAATAAAGGAAACCCTCGAAAAGGGCAATTTCAAGCTTACTTCCGATTATGTCGAGGCTCTTTCGATAGCTACCTGCGCTTATATTATCCTTAAGGAAATAGTCTGATGATTATTATAATAAGCGGAGCCTCCCATACAGGAAAAACCCTTCTTTCACAGAAGCTTCTCGAAAAGTATAAGTTTCCGTATCTGTCCCTTGACCTTCTGAAAATGGGGCTTATACGAAGCGGAAATACTGCCCTTACACCCGAGGACGACAGGGAGCTTACCCCCTACCTATGGGAAATCACGAAGGAAATCATTAAAACCGCTATCGAGAATAGGCAGAATCTTATAGTCGAGGGCTGTTACATTCCCTTCGGCTGGAAAAAGGATTTCGATGACAGCTATCTCCCGCACATAAAATGCTTCTTTATCGTAATGACGGAAAAATATATCAGAAATAATTACAGAGATATTTTAAGCCACGAGAACGATATAGAAAAACGGCTTTTTTCTGAGGATATATCTGAAGAAGAGCTTATAAGGGATAATAATTTTTATCTGCGTGGTGCAGGAGAATTCAACAGCGAAATTATTCTTATAGATGAAAAATATCCCACGGATATAGATATATAAAGCAAGAAAGGAAACAACAATGAAATTATTACCGTTTTACATCGACGATATCATCAAAACCGCGCTTAACGAGGATATCAATTATATCGACAGCACCACAGACCTTCTTATAAGCCCGAAGGACTGTTCCGA
The DNA here is from genome assembly GCA_045579625.1 of Ruminiclostridium sp. Lineage (GTDB taxonomy): Bacteria > Bacillota > Clostridia > Oscillospirales > Ruminococcaceae > Ruminiclostridium_E. The sequence continues at coordinate 10,020 of JAZNMN010000079.1, read as the reverse complement.
GGCATACTTCGTAGCTAAGGCTGACGGCGTTGTGGCAGGACTCGATGTAGCTCTCAGAGTTTTCGAGCTTCTCGACCCTTATGTTGAAATTACACGCCATACCGAGGACGGAAACGAAGTATTCAAGGGCGACCTTATCGCAGAATTCAAGGGAAACACCCAGGCGCTTCTGAAGGGCGAGCGTACTGCCCTTAACCTTCTCCAGCATATGAGCGGAATAGCTACTTATACGAATAAATGCGTAAGACTTATTGAGGGTACGAAGGCTTCGATCTGTGACACGAGAAAAACCCTCCCGGGTCTCCGCCCTCTCCAGAAATATTCCGTAGTTATGGGCGGCGGAAAAAACCACCGCTATAACCTCTCCGACGCCGCTATGCTTAAGGACAACCACATTGACGCTTACGGCGGTATTACTGCCGCAGTAAAGGCTCTCCGTGAAAGAGCAGGCCATATGCTTAAAATCGAGGTTGAGACAAGAAGCTTCGAGGAGCTTAATGAAGCTCTCGCAGTCGGCGCCGACGTAATTATGCTTGATAATATGAGCTGTGAGGATATGAAAAAGGCGGTAGAAATTACTGCAGGAAGAGCAAAGCTCGAGGCAAGCGGAAATGTCACCCTCGAAAATATCCGCGCGGTAGCGGAAACAGGCGTCGATATAATAAGCCTTGGCGCTCTTACCCATAGCGTAAGCGCCTTCGACATCTCTATGAAATGGAAATAAACAGCTATGAGAAGAATGTTAGGATATGTCCGTAAGGCGGATCAGGAATTCGGTATGATACAGGACGGCGACAAAATCGCCGTAGGTATCTCGGGCGGTAAGGACAGTCTTGTATTACTGAGCTCTCTGGCAGGCTACCGCCGTTTCTCCGAGCATAAATTTGAAATTGTCGGAGTAACTCTCGATATGCGCTTCGGCGGAAAGGATACGGATTTTTCTCCTATCGCCGAAATGTGTAAGGAGCTTGATGTGGAATATAAGGTTATCCGTACCGATATAGGAGAGGTAATCTTCGATATCCGTAAGGAAACGAACCCCTGCGCCTTATGCGCTAAGATGAGAAGGGGAGCTCTTCACGACGCGGCAGTAGAGCTGGGCTGCAATAAAATTGCCCTCGGACATCATAACGACGACGTTATCGAAACCTTTATTATGAATCTTCATAAGGAAGGCCGAATAGGCTGTTTCGCTCCCGTAACATATCTTTCAAGAAAAAATATAACTATGATAAGACCTATGGTATTAGCCCCCGAACAGAAGGTACTGAACTGCTGTAACAGGAATCAGTTTCCTGTTGTTAAATCGAAATGCCCCGCCGATAAAACTACACAGCGTCAGGCTACAAAGGAATGGCTTGCGGAAATGGAGCGTAAGGATAAGGGCTTTAAAATCCGTATGTTCGGCGCATTAAGAAGAAGCGGCGTTGACGGCTGGGGCTTCAGGAGCATTCCCGATACTAAAGAGGAGCAGAGTTAAATGAATAATATCGTATTTACCCTTCCGCCTCAGGTAACGGAAATTATTGAGCTTCTTAAGGCTCATACATATACTCCGTATCTGGTGGGAGACTGCGTAAAGGCTATGATGCTGGGCGAAAAGCCTATGGATTTCGATATAGTCTGTGACGCAGAGATAGGACGGATAGAAAAGATTTTTGACGAAAAATACAGGATTCGTGACGACCTTATCCATAAGGGTGAGCTTATAATAATAAACGGAGGTATGGGTATTTCGGTAGCCCCCTTCCGCTCGGGCTTCGACGGAAACGGACGGCCCATATACTGCGAAAAGCTCGACGACGATTTAAGAAGACGAACCTTTACCGCCGAGGCTATAGCCTATAACGATGTTACGGGGCTGTACGATAAATGCGGCGGCGCAAAATGTATCTCTAAGGAAAAGCTTATATTAAAAGCCCTCGGAGAAAGGAATTTTATTGCCGCTTCGGAAACTCCGATAAAGAAAAAGAAGGGCAAGAAAATGCCCGTTATGACTATTATTCCTGCGCTGGAGCGCAATCCCCGCGCAATTCTCGAAGCTATGCTTAAGCATTCGGCAGGAGAAGCGGAAATTTCCTCCGTAACCCTCAAGAATATGCTGGATAACCCGGAGCTTCTAAAAAGAATAGAGCCTGCGGAGCTTATGGAATGGTTCGAGAAAATAATAATGGGTAAGAATATTACCGAAACACTTATCAGCTTCAGTAAGATTATCTTCTTCCTGTTCCCCGTTTTAAAGGAGCAGGAAAACTTCGACCAGAAAAGCAGCTACCACGAGTATACCTTATACGAGCATACTGCAAAATCCGTAGGCTATGCCGTGCCTGACCTTAAAATAAGGCTTGCGCTTTTATTTCACGGGGCAGGTAAGGTTGACTGTGCGGCAGACAGACAGTATTTCACCTCTTACGACGGTCACACCGAAAGAGCAATAATGCTTACAAGAAGCGCACTAAGCGGATACAGCACCGCTAACCCCGTAATAGACGGTATCTGTCAGCTTATCAGGCATCACGACGATAAAATTACTCCCGAAAATATTCAGGAGTACACAAAGGCTCTCGGAGAAAAGCTGACCAGAGATATTCTTCTTCTCCAGTCCGCTAACGTAAGAGCAAAGAGCAGCGACCAGCTTAACGAAAGAGTGTCCCAGTCCCTTCGTCAGATGGCCGACGAAACACCCGAGCCCGTAAGCCGAGGAAAGTTCGCTACCTCTCCCCTTACCTCCACAGTTGACGGACTTAAAAGTATCGTAGAGCTTCTCGGAAAAAAAGGAATATAAAATAATGCCCGTTGCAGTAATTTTATACTGTAACGGGCAGTTTATTTTATCAGTTGCTTGCCTTTCTTCTCTTAGCTTCTTCCTTTGCTCTTGTTTCGTTATCGAGAATACGCTTTCTTAAGCGGATATTCTTCGGTGTTACCTCAACAAGCTCATCATCGGAAATAAACTCGAGACTTTCTTCAAGGCTTAAATGTCTCGGAGGAACAAGTCGGAGAGCTTCGTCGCTTCCGCTTGCACGGGTATTGGTAAGATGCTTTTTCTTACATACGTTTACGTTTATATCTCCTGCCTTAGGGGAAACGCCGACAATCATACCCTCGTATACGTCGGTACCCGGATCGATGAACATAGCGCCTCTGTCCTGAACGTTCCATATTCCGTAGGCGGAGGCTGTACCTTGTTCGAAGGCAACAAGAGAGCCTGTTGTTCTTACGGGGATATCTCCCATATAAGGCTCATAGCCGAGGAAAAGGGTGTTTAGGATTCCCTCGCCCTTTGTATCGGTTAAAAATTCGCTTCTATAGCCGAAAAGTCCTCGGGAAGGAATCTTGAATTCGAGCCTTGTGCGGTTTCCGACAGGATGCATTTCCTGTAATTCCGCTTTTCTTACGCCCATTTTTTCCATTACTGCGCCTACTGCACTTTCGGGAACATCTATAACAAGCTTTTCCATAGGCTCGCACTTTACGCCGTCAATCTCCTTGAAAAGAACTCGGGGGGTACTTACGGAAAGCTCATAGCCCTCTCTTCTCATTGTTTCGATAAGGATAGAAAGGTGCATTTCTCCTCGGCCTGCCACATCGTAGGCGTCGCGCTCGTCGCTTTCGCTTACACGGAGAGAAACGTCCTTAAGAAGCTCTCGTTCGAGACGCTCTCTTATCTGACGGGATGTAACGAACTTACCCTCCTTGCCTGCAAAGGGGCTGTCGTTTACAGCGAAGGTCATTTCAACCGTAGGCTCGCTTATCTTAACGAAGGGAAGAGGCTCAACCTTATTAACGGAGCAGATAGTCTGTCCGATAGTAACGCCCTCGATACCCGAGAAGCATACGATATCGCCTACAGTAGCCTCGTCAACAGGTACACGTCCGAGACCGTCGAACTGGTAAAGGCTTACGATTTTTGAACGGAAGGGCTTTATCTGTCCGTGATAGTCACAGACCATAACCTCCTGATTCTGCTTTATAACGCCTCGCTCAACACGACCGATAGCGATTCTTCCCACATATTCGTTATAGTCGATAGAGGAAACGAGAACCTGTAATTCGTCATCCTCGTCTCCCTCGGGAGCAGGAATATGCTCTAATATCATATCGAATAAGGGGATAAAGTTTTCGCCCATATTATCGGGGTCAAGTGAAGCTGTACCGTTTCGGCCCGAGCAGAAAACAACAGGGCTTTCAAGCTGTTCATCGGTAGCGTCGAGATCGAGAAGAAGCTCAAGCACCTCGTCAACGACCTCCTTGGGTCTTGCGTCGGGCTTATCGGTCTTGTTTACTACGACGATAACCTGATGGCCTAATTCGAGGGCCTTCTGGAGAACGAAACGAGTCTGGGGCATTGTTCCTTCGAAGCTGTCTACGAGAAGGAGAACGCCGTTTACCATTTTAAGTATACGTTCAACCTCGCCCGAGAAATCCGCATGCCCGGGGGTATCAACTATATTTATCTTAACATCCTTATACATAACCGCCGTATTCTTAGCGAGAATAGTAATTCCTCTTTCACGTTCGAGGGCGTTACTATCCATAACACGGTCTACTACCGCCTGGTTTTCACGGTATACGCCGCCCTGCTTAAGCATTTCATCAACGAGGGTGGTTTTTCCGTGGTCAACGTGGGCGATTATCGCAATATTTCGTAAGTCTTCTCTTTTCAAAATGTTCTGCACTCGCTTTCTTTATTATATATAATAGTATATTATACACTTATTTATAGAAGAAAAAAAGCTGTTTTTTAAATAATAATGCAGGACTTCGAAATTAAAATCCTGTCTAAATTTACTAAAAAGGGCTTTTTTCGAGAAAATAAGGGCTGTTTTATAGTGATACTGCACAATAGAAGGGCTAATTTATACCGCATTTTAGACAAATTGAATTTTTTTTAAAAATTTTTCTAAATTTTACTAAAGTTTTCCCCTACCCCGCCGATAATACAGATGTAAAGGTTAAAACAACGTTTTCGAAAACAAAATTACCTAACAAGCACAAATCAAATCAATCAAAGCTGTCAGCAAGAGGCGGACAGCTAAAACCACAGGAGTTATCGAACGGATTTCGATAACTTAAGAATCAAGGAGGAACATTATGGGAATGGTAGTACAGCACAACATTAGCGCTCTTAACGCTAACAACGCTATGACTAAGAACGTATCGGGCTTAAGCAAGTCTACAGAAAAGTTATCTACAGGTTATCAGATCAACCGTGCAGCAGATAACGCAGCAGGTCTCGCAATCTCCGAAAAGATGCGTTCACAGATCCGTGGTCTTTCCCAGGCTACAAACAACGCTAACGACGCTATCAGCTTAATCCAGACTGCTGAAGGCGCATTACAGGAAACAGAAGACATTCTCCAGAGAATGAGAGAACTTTCCGTTCAGTCTGCTAACGGTACTTACACAGACGAAGACCGTAGCCAGATCCAGAAGGAAGTTGAAGCTCTTAAGGGCGAAATCGACCGTATTTCTGACGCTACAGAATACAACGAGATGAAGTTACTCGACGGTTCTCTTAACGGCTCTAAGGGCTCTAACACAGACTTTGGTCCCCGTTACGGTGCATATCTCTCTGCTAACGCACAGCAGGACGGTGCAGCTTGTACAGGAAACGTTTCCCTCGAAGGCTCCACATTAACATCCAGTGTAACAGGTGTTACTATTAGCATGAAGGATGCTGCTTCCGGTGCAGGCGCAGAAAACGCTGAATGGTCTGCTGACGGTAAGACATTAACCCTTAACTTAGTTGCAGGTTCAACTTACACACAGAGCCAGATTGACGACTTAATCAAGAACGCTACACAGGCTAAGGACGATACTCAGACTGCTCCTATCCCCGAAGTAGATTTAAGCCTCAAGAACGGCGTATTCACCTTCACAGCAGAAGAAGATTACAAGACAGCAACAGGTTTAAGAGCTACAAGCGAAGAAACAACCCTTACAATGATGATGAGCGGCGGTGCAGTTGCTAACGATAAGTATGCAGATACCATCAAGTTCACATCCAACAACTACGGCGAAGATACACGTACATTCACTCTTAAGACTGACGTTGCTGCAGGTAAGGAATGGGTAGAAACCACAGAAACCAACAACGAAGGCACAGGCATCAAGAACGGTGCGTTCACAATCCACCTTGCTACCAAGGAATACACAGAGGAAGATATCGAAAAGTTACTCGCTAAGTCCGGTCTCGACTACGATATCACATTATCCGACGTTCAAGCTAACCCTGACGGTGATAAGGTTCTCTTCGCTCAGACAAAGGACGTTGAACTTGAAATCACTATGACAACAGGTGCAGGTCTCGGTGCTGATAAGTCCCTCGGAACAGGCGAAGGCTTAACATTCCAGATCGGTGCTAACGGTGTTGAAGACCAGAGATTAACAGTTAATATCGCTGATATGGACGCTACATCTCTCGGCGTTGGCGGTCTCGATATCTCCAAGCAGGATGACGCTAACGACGCTATCAACAAGATCGACGAAGCTATCAAGACTGTTTCCACTCAGAGAGCTGAACTCGGTGCTGTTCAGAACAGACTCGAACATACAGTTAACAACTTAACAACAACTGAAGAAAACCTTACAGCTGCTGAATCTCAGATCAGAGATACAGACATGGCTAAGGAAATGATTAAGTATACTAAGTCCAACATTCTCCAGCAGGCTTCTCAGTCTATGCTCGCACAGGCTAACCAGCAGCCTCAGGGCGTTCTCCAGTTACTCGGCTAATATTATTAGTCTTAATAACAGGAAAATTGCTTAATAGCTAACTAATTTCCATAAAACCCCTTGATTATTCAAGGGGTTTATGGTAAAATTAGCCTATAGAAGATGGCCAAGATGAGAGCTAAGGCTCTCGAGGCTAAAGGCTCTCATATCTGGAAAGGATGAATACTTATGAAAAAGTTATTTAAGAGAATCGTAGCGTCCGTTTTAACAGCGGCTATCGCTATGAGCGCTGCAGTAACATCCGTTTCTGCGGCTATGACAGTAAAGGGTGCAACCGATAACAAGCTTGCTATCGAGGTTGACGAATCCAAGGTATTAACAATCAGCGGTGCGGTTGGTACATTAAAGGCTGAATCCTCTGCCGCAGCTACTGCTACTGCTACTCTCGACGGTACTAAGGTTACTGTAAAGGGTATTGCAGCAGGTACAGCTAATGTAACAATCACAGACGACGCTGGTACAACTGATAAGACTGACGATGATACTACTGTTACTATCGCAGTTACAGTTACTAAGTTCGAAACAGTTGCAGCTAAACTCTACACAGACGAAGCTGCTTCTAAGGAAGTTACAGATGCAGGCGTATTCGCTTATGTAAACGGTACTAAGACTAAGACAACTCCCGTTGTTGACTATAAGTCCGTTAAGCTTTACGCTAAGGAAGCTGCTACAGGCAAGTATGTTGCAGTTGTAACAGCTGAAAACAAGCAGCCCACAATCGACTCCAAGGGTAAGGTAGTTTCCGACGCAGCAGTTAAGAACATCGCTAAGGTTGCTGTTAAGGATAAGACAGTTACTCTTACAGCAGGCAAGCAGACAGGCACAGTTTATGTATGGCTCTTCGATATGGATGCCAAGAAGGCAAGAGCTAACTCCGTTGCTTCCGCTAAGGTTGAAATGAAGGGTGCTGCTTCCTCCGTTGTTATCGACGACACGTCTATCGATGCAAATACCAAGACTCTTAAGACAGCTACAGTAGGCTGTGGTGAGACTGCTACATTCGCCTTTGCAAGCTTCATCAAGGACGCTGATAAGACTACCAAGAACACACTCGCATCTGACCTCACTTACACAGTAGAGGCTGACGCTAAGAACAAGATTAATCTTGAAGTTACTTACGACGCTAAGAATCCCGGTGAATTCGATGTAAAGGCACCCACTCTTACTGCTGACGCTAAGGGTAAGGTTAAGACTGCTTCCGGTAAGGTTACAGTTACTAACGTAGAAAGTGGCAAGAAGGTTTCCATCACAATCGTTGTAGGCAACAATATCACAGCTGCAGCTAACGAAATCAAGACCGGTTACGCTACACTTATCGACGAAAAGGGTGACGTTTCCAAGATTGACGTAACTCCTACTCTTGACGATGCTAAGATCGCTACAACAAACAAGGTTTCCGTTGTTGTATTAGACGGCGAAGCTAAGTTCAACGACAAGGCTAAGCTCACAACTACAAAGTCCAAGACCTTCGGTGCTAAGCTCCAGTCCATGACTTTCGGTGAAGGCGAATCTGCAAAGATCGGCTACAGAGTAAGACTTACTTACAACGCTCCCAAGAAGGACGCCGCTGATGCAGTTGTATACTTAGTAGTAACAGACGCAGCTAAGAAGACAACTTACTGGAATATCGCAAGCGCTACAAAGGCTGGCGTAGTTACAGTAATAAAAAATTCCTCCGCAACTATCCAGGAAGCTGCTCCTAAGACTGAATAATAAATCTTAAATCAGATTTAATACTTTAGCTTAAAAGTTATCACCCCCGATTATTCGGGGGTGTAATTTTTATATGAAAAATCCGCCCGAAGCGTTAAGCCTCAGGCGGATTATGTAATATTTACGGTTTAATCTATTGTGCCCGCTACGAGCCAGGAAGGAACGATACCGTTCTTGTAGAGCGTTTCGAAAAGCTTTATGAGAAGCGCGATTACCGAGATAACGAAGCCTGCGACTGCGAGACCTTTACTTCTCTTTCCCTTTAAGAAGCCGATAAGGGCGGAAACTAAAGCGATAGGCTCTAAAATGAGAGCGAGCTGGAAAAATCCAACTATGGAAGCTACGAAGCCGAGGACCGTAAGAAGGTCGAACTTTGTGAAATCCTTCTTTACGGGTACGGGTGCAGGAGCAGTCATAACGGGTACAGCCGCTTCCGCAGGAACGAAGCTTGACGCGCCGCAGCCGCTACAGAAGCCGTATTCGTCGTTGATAATCTTACCGCAATTTGTGCATTTTTTCATAACAAACACATCCTTTCCTTAAAATTATACTAAAAATCCCCTCTCTTGTCAATATGCACAGGTTAAATCATTATATTTACGGTTATTTTTAACTAAAAATACTTGACAAGCTTTGTTAAATGTGATAAAATAAGTATACCTCATAACAGGGGTTTTATTTTTTTGCTCTTTTTGAGCAGTATACCCCTGCCGCAGTTAAGGGTACTGCGGAACGAGGGAGGCTTAGTCCGTTCAAAAGAACGGATAATAAAATAGGAGGTGCCGAAAATGAGAGTTAAAATTACACTCGCTTGTACAGAATGCAAGCAGCGCAATTACAACACCAAGAAAAACAAGAAGAACGACCCTGACAGAATCGAAATGAACAAGCATTGTAAGTTCTGCCGCAAGCACACTCTCCACAAGGAAACCAAGTAAGGAGGATTCTTATGGCGAAGGAAAAAACCACAGCAGTTGACGCTAAGGCAACCGCTAAGGCCGCTAAGGCTAACAACGGTAAGCCCAAGAAGTCGATTGTGAAGTATTTTAAAGATGCCAGATCCGAATTTAAAAAGGTTGTGTGGCCATCAAGAAAGCAGGTCGTTAACAACACAATCGTTGTTATCGTATGTATGGTGGTTTCAGGCTTGGCTATCTGGGCTCTTGATACAGGCTTTGTATCTATCCTGAAGCTTATGCTTGGAAAGTTTTAAATTTCGATGAAAGCTAACGAATTAAAGTAAGGGGAATAATTATGTCAGAAGCTAAATGGTATATCTTACACACCTATTCGGGTTATGAAAATAAGGTTGCAAACGACATAAAAACTCTTGCAGAGAACAGAAATCTTCAGCATCTTATCGAGGACGTTATGGTTCCGATAGGACCCGCTACCGACGATTACGGTAAGCCCCTCCTCGACAGAGAAGGTAACCAGAAGGAAGAAAAGCTGTTCCCCTGCTATGTTTATGTCAAGATGGTTATGACTGATGAATCCTGGTATATCTGCCGTAACACAAGAGGTGTTACAGGCTTCGTAGGACCCGGATCAAAGCCCATTCCTCTCACT
>JAZNMN010000078.1:0-20733 GCA_045579625.1 Ruminiclostridium sp. | reverse complement strand
AAAAATCTTTCTGAGGAGTACCGTAAAAAATGGATGAAGGCTGTAACCTACAATAACCTTCTCTGGCCTACGGTTGACACAATTTCCGCAGTAATTTCCGCAGCAATCTACTTTGTAGGACTTGTTGTGATAGGACCTGCCTCAATTTCGCTGGGTACCATCGTTGCGATGGGCAACTACGCTTCACGCTTCTGGCAGCCTATAATGAACCTTTCCAATCTCTTCAACAGCTTCATCAATACCGTGTCCTATCTGGAGCGTATTTTTGAAACTCTGGACGAGCCTGTAAAGGTCTGCGACAAGGAAAATGCAGGTGAGCTTCCCGAAATCAAGGGCGACGTTACCTTTGAAAATGTTACCTTTGCATATGACGAAAGCAAGGTTATCCTTGAAGACCTTTCCTTTGAAGTAAAAAGCGGCGAGAGCGTTGCACTTGTCGGACCTACGGGTGCAGGAAAGACAACTATCGTAAACCTTATCTCACGTTTCTACGATACCACAGGAGGACGTGTCCTCATTGACGGCCACGACGTTTCCGAAGTAACGTTAAAATCATTGCGTTCACAGATGGGTATAATGCTTCAGGACAGCGTAATTTTCAGCGGTACAATTGAAGAAAATATCCGCTATGGCAAGCTTGACGCAACTCCCGAGGAAATGGAGCGTGCAATTAAAACGGTACGTGCTGACGGCTTCATAAACGATATGCCTGACGGTCTTGATTCAGTGATAATCGAACGAGGAGCGTCCCTTTCACAGGGTCAGCGTCAGCTTATAGCTTTTGCAAGAACCCTTATCAGCGACCCGAAAATCCTTATTCTCGACGAGGCTACCTCTGCAATTGACGCAAAAACGGAGAAGCTTTTACAGGAGGGCCTTAACGCTCTCTTAAAGGGCCGTACATCCTTTATCATCGCACACAGACTTTCCACCATCAGGAACTGCGACAAGATAATGTACGTTTCCAATAAGGGCATCACCGAATGCGGTACTCACGAGGAGCTTATGGCTAAAAAGGGCGACTATTACAAGCTTTACACCACATCGGGACAGTAATTTAAAATTAAATTCTGACGGTATGAGCAGAAATCAGCTTGTATCACGTTATAAAATAACCGCATTCATATTTATGAGTGCGGTTATTTTTATAAAAATTCTGAAAATATATTGACAAACTTCTATATGTAATATATAATATAGAAAAACATCAATGTGAGGTGAGCAGATGGAACTAAATGAAAAACAGACAGCAGCCATATTCAAGGCTTTCTGCGATGAAAACCGCATTAAGATTTTACAGCTTTTGATTGATGGCGAAAAATGTGCCTGCAGGCTGCTTGAGGAAATGAACATCACACAGCCTACGCTTTCACATCATATGAAGACGCTCCTTGACAGCGGAATTGTCAATGGGCGTAAAGAGGGCAAGTGGATGCATTATTCCATTTCAAAAGAAGGCTTGGAAAAAGCACAGAAATATCTTGATTTCTTAAAAAACAACGGAAAAGAGGAATGATTATGACAAAATCAGAGAAAGCATCAGAGTTATTTGCAAACAATTTCAATTGCTCACAGGCTGTACTTACAGCATTCGCACCTGATTTCGGACTTGATGAAAAGCTTGCGTTAATGCTGGGAACACAGTTCGGCGGCGGTGCAAGAAATGCTGAAATGTGCGGTGCGGTATCGGGAGCGTTAATGGTTCTGGGACTTAAATACGGACATTATGAGTCCGAAAACAATGAACAGAAATCCCGTGCTTATGCAATTGCAGTTGAATATACAAAGCGTTTCAAGGAGCTTAACGGCTCAATCGTATGCCGCGACCTTCTGGGATACGACCTTACAAAGCCTGAGGATTCTGCTTATATCAAGGAGAAGAATCTGTTCGGAACAGTATGTCCCGAAATGATAAAAAGTGCGGTTGAAGTGCTTGAAAGTATTTTAGCTGAGTACAAATAAAATCAAGCCGTGTGAGTGCACGGCTTTTTAAAAGCACTAAACATAGATACATTTCTATGTTTAAATATATTCGTTTAAGAAAGGAGCAAACCTTATGGAAACACTAAAAACAATCTGGGATTTCTTTCAGAATGAAATTCTCGGAATGGCGTGGCTGAACCGATTGATTGGCAGTTTGCTAAACGCTCTCGGTCTGGACACAAACGAAAAAATCGGGGCAAGCGTGCAATTCTTCATCTATGATATGATAAAAACTATGGTGTTACTCGGCATCTTGATTTTCATTATCTCGTATATTCAGAGCTACTTTCCGCCCGAACGGACAAAGAAAATTCTCAGCAGATTTCACGGTATCGGAGCAAATATTATTGCCGCCCTGCTTGGAACGGTAACGCCGTTTTGTTCTTGCTCGTCAATACCGCTGTTTATCGGGTTTACAAGCGCAGGACTTCCGCTTGGTGTAACATTCTCGTTCCTGATTTCATCGCCTATGGTTGACCTCGGCTCTCTTGTATTTCTGATGAGCATTTTCGGCTGGAAGGTTGCAGTTGTATATGTACTGCTGGGACTTGTGATTGCAGTCGCAGGCGGCACTCTGATTGAAAAGATGCACCTTGAAAATCAGGTTGAGGAGTATATCCGAAAAGGAAAACAGCTTGACATTCCACAAGAAGAACTGCATTTTAAAGACCGTATCAAGTATGCGTTTGAACAGGTCTGCGGCACAGCGAAAAAGGTATTTCCGTATGTGCTGCTTGGCGTAGGTATAGGAGCAGTCATTCACAACTGGATACCCGAAGATTTCATTATAAAAGCTCTTGGTGGCAACAACCCATTCGGTGTGATACTTGCAACGATCGCAGGTGTTCCGATGTATTCCGATATTTTCGTAACAATTCCTATTGCAGAGGCTCTGCTCTCAAAGGGAGCGTTGCTCGGTGTTGTCCTCTCGTTTCTGATGGGAGTAACTACGCTTTCACTGCCGTCACTGATTATGCTGAGAAAGGCGGTAAAACCAAAACTTCTCGGTATTTTCACGGCAATTTGCGTTATCGGAATAATTATTACAGGATATTTTTTCAATTTAATTCAATCAATACTTTTAAACTGAAATTAATAAAAATGTTTTATTCCCCATTCCCCGTCAACATAAAATCATAGCTGACATTGAAAGTCTATATATAACAAAAACCTCCCTGAAACCAGGGAGGTTGATTTGCGTATTGTTCGGGAAGCGATTAACGCTTGGAGAACTGAGGAGCGCGACGTGCAGCCTTTAAGCCGTACTTCTTTCTTTCCTTCATTCTGGGGTCTCTTGTTAAGAAACCTGCCTTCTTTAATACGGGACGTAATTCGTCGCTGTACTGAAGGAGAGCTCTGGAAAGACCGTGACGGATAGCGCCTGCCTGGCCTGTAACACCGCCGCCTGCAACTGTGCAAACGATGTCGAACTTATCTGTAGCACCGATTAAAGAAAGGGGCTGACGAACGATAAGCTTTAATGTATCGAGACCGAAATAGTCGTCCATATCTCTGTTATTGATTGTGATTTTGCCGCTGCCGGGGTAAACACGTACTCTTGCAACGGAGTGCTTTCTTCTGCCTGTGCCGTAATAGTAAGCAGTCTTAGATTCGTACATTATTTTTCCCCTCCTTAAAACTTAAATTCAACGGGCTTCTGTGCAGCATTCTTGTGCTCAGCGCCTCTGTAAAGACGAAGTCTTGTCATAGCCTTGCGTCCGATTGTTGTGTTGGGAAGCATACCGTATACAGCAAGCTCCATAGCCTTTTCGGGCTTAGTTTCCATAAGCTTTGCGTACTGGATGGACTTTAAGTGGCCGATGTAGCCTGTGTGCCATCTGTAGTACTTGTCCTGAAGCTTGTTTCCTGTTAAAACTGCTTCAGCACAGTTAATGATGATAACGTGGTCGCCGCAGTCGCAGTGAGGTGCGAATGTAGGCTTGTTCTTGCCTCTGAGTATAGAAGCAGCCTGTGCTGCTACACGACCGAGGGGCTTGCCTGCTGCGTCTAAAATATACCACTTGCGTTCTACTGTTTCTGCCTTGGGCATATAAGTTGACATTGTCGTTTCCTCCATATAATTTTTTACGCGATTTTTCGCTCAACAAACGATATTATAGCGGTTTTCGGGCAGTTTGTCAATAGGTTTTTTCACTATTTTTCAAATATATCTGATTTTCTCTTGTTTTCTCTCTGTTTTTCTCGTTTTCTCTCGTTTTCTCTTTTGCTATTTCATTATTTTTCAGCATTCCGATATATCTCTCTTTTCCTCTCGTTTTCAAAGATATTCTCGATTTTTCTCGCTTTGCCTTTTTCGCCGTTTCATTGTAATTTTAAGCCCATTTTTGCCCGAAAAAAGCTTTTCCGCCCCATCCATAAGAGCGGAACGGAAAAATACTGCATTATTTAAGATTTATAATTCGGTTATCGGTAACAATAGTCCTTATCTTTTCGGGATTTATGGTCTTTTCGACAGTCCACCATACTCCACCGTCTACCGCTTCAATATTCAAGGACGCCATACCCTCCATAGCCATTTTGCAAAGCTCTATCCTTTCGCCCTCGTCGGTAATGCAGTAATGCTCGCCGCCGAAGGACCAGAAGTGGCCGATATTGCCGTCGAGATGTATGCTGTCGGTACATATCTTAAGGCGGAACACATCGGGCTTTGTCTCGTTTCTCACCTCATCGTCGAAAATATAGGAGCTGGTTAAGTTCTCATAAATTTTAAATTCGGAAATAAGCTTATCCTTGGAGTTAAGCTCGGTAACATTCTCGCCCATTATTATTCTTGCCGCTTCCTCGGGATTTATCGGACGCTCAAGGGAGAAGTAGATATCTCCTATAACTGTATTGCTGTTCTTATACTGACGCTGACCTCTGGCAGAATATCTGCTGAGCGCTACTCTTTCGCCGTTTTTAAGCTCGATATACATTCCTTCATTAAGTGGAACAGGCCCTACAAGCTCGGAGGTCATATCCTCCTCTTCGTATTCGCCTGTAAGGGTAAGGCATATCGGCGAGACTGTTATCTTATCGGTAGCTATCTTCTGGGTACTGTATACACGGTTTTCCTCAAGTCTCGAATCTACTCCCGGAACAAAAGAAACCATAGGTATCTCTATAGCCTTTTCGGTAAGATATATCGTCTCGCTTTCCGCCTCGGGCGCAGTAAAACGAGCGACCCAGGCTCCGCCGTCTTCGCCTCTTCCTATAACGTGGACATCCTCGCCGCTGTTATGGTTTCCTGTAACGATAACCGTATATCTTATACCGCCCTCGATTTTCTCATCATAAATCTGACTATTTTCACCGCTGCTTAAGGGGCTCAGGCTTCCCACGGAAAACTTTATGCCCGAGAGAACCTCCTCGTCTCCGATAGCGTCAACCACAACCTGCATAGAGTGATTGTCTACTACCGCCGCCACCAGATTACAGTCAAAATTCTCTGTGGTATCCTCGATAATTCTTACGTCGGAAATCGCATATTCTTCGAGATATTTCGAATCCTCGCCGTATTTGTCGCTGAAAAAGCCGAAGTAGTCCCAACCTGTCGCCGCACCAACCACAGTACAGCTCAATACTGCCGCAATTCCCGCCGCCGCACCGATAAAACGCTTCGGAGAACGCTTTTTCATCTTGATTGAGGCTTCCTCCGACATAATTCTTTCCGCCATTTCCTCGGCAGTATATTTAGTTCCGATTTTATCATAATATTCTCTTAATTTATCCATTTTCATTTCCTTTCTCGGTCAATAGCTCACGAAGCCTGTCCCGTCCCCGTTTCAGTCTTATTTTAACGTTGCTTTCGCTTATAGAAAGAAGCTCGGAAAGCTCCTTTACTCCGTAGCCCTCATAATAATGAAGATAAATAACAATACGATAGTCGCTTTTAAGGCCTTTCATAACCTCGGATATTCCGTAATCGTCCTGCACGGTATTCTCCTCGTTATAGGGCTCTTTTCTTCTGAGACTGTTCCGTTTTATAAAATTTTTCGCCGTATTGGACGTAACCCTTATAAGCCACGCTTTTACGTTTTCATCGCCGCTAAAGCTCTCACGCGATTTATAAAGCTTTAGTAAGGCGTCCTGGGTTATATCCTCGGAATCCTGAATGTTATTGACGAAGCTATAGGCTACACGGAACACCGTGTTACGGTATTTCCGCACATATTCGGTGAATATATCGCCGTTCATTCCATCACTCCCGTATACTGAATTGAAATGCATTTCATAAATAAGACAACTGAGAAAGAAAAAGGGTTACAAAAAATTTCCGCCATACCTGAATTTTTACAGATATGGCGTTTATTTATTCATTTACAGGCTCATTCGCCCTCGTCGATAATCGGAACATCATCCTCTATATCATAGGAATTTTCGGAAGCGGAGCCGCTTTCCTTTATGATTTGGGTGAGCTTATTGATAAAGCTGTCGGAAACCCTGAACTTGTTTCTTAAAATATGAATATGCCCTTCGCTTGATATTGTAAAGCCCTTGTAATAAAAACCCCAGTCCATAACATTAAGCTCGAAGTCGCCGTAGCTGTATACGCCGTCAAGAGTATATTCCGCCTTCGGTGCCTCCGTCTTTATAAGCTCGGCTATTTTTCCGAGAGCTTCTCCGTCCCTGTGGGATAAAAGCTTGTATTCGCCAATATTGCCGCTATAGAAAAGCTTTGTTATTTCAGAGAAATTCTTATCGGAAAGATACTGCCCGAGATTATCGTATAAAACGGGATTACTGTAGCCGCAAAGCTTTAAAAGCTCCTTGAACAGGCTGTCAAACTGCGCCTTTTCAATGCTGAATCTATACCAGTCTCCCCGACCCGCCCTTAATACTGCAGTATTAAAGTCAATAAACGCAAGCTCGATAACCGAGGAGCTGTCCTTAAGTCCGAAGGTTATTCCCATATCGTATATATCATTCGGAACGTCGATATATATAAGGGCTTTATCCTTATTTGCATTAAGAAAATCGGTGATAAGCTTTTTATTTCCCTTTAAATCTATGTCAGCCAGCTTATAATCATAAACATAGTTCACATTTGCATAGCTTCGGCAGATGTTCGCTTCGGAAATATTCCTGTCGGTGATAAAACCGCCTACAGTAGAGGGGGCTGTCTCGATAAACATATTATCCACACCTGCAAAGAAATTGCTTACTATATCGTCGGGAATAATAAACCACTCGGTACCCGCATTCTTCACGAACTGAAGGGACATAAGTCCTGTACGGTAAATGTGAAGCTCAATATCGTCGGGAGCCGACGCAAGCTCGCCAAGCTCTTCCGCAGGCTCATCCTCGTCCACGTCGTCAAGCTCGTTACGGAAAAGCCCGTCATAGCGGCTGATAAAGCTGTCGTCGCAGTAGTATACATAAGGAACGGCGGACGCCTCGGGGTTAATTCTTATAGTTGCATAGTCCTTTTCGGCGCTTGTCATTTCGGTAGCCTTTGCTGTACCGAGCTTTCCGATAAATTCCTTTACGAAGCTGAAATCCGTGTATTTCTCACAGCTCGAAACAGCGCCGTAGGAGAAAGCCATAAGCTTGGCGTTTTCGGAGCTGTAATTCTTGCTTCTTACCTCTTCGGGCAGGAACTCCTGACTATAGATAAGTCTGTATAATTCGGAGAAGGTTTTCGCTTCGGGGAATACGGGACGATCCTCGGTTTCCTCTTCTACGACTTCTTCTTCCCCGTCGGTAACTACATCATCATCCTCGCACTCAATCTCGTCCTCGAGAACTATGTCCTCGTCAATATCGAAATCCGCCTCATCATCAGCTACAACGTCATCCTCCTCGATTACAGGGATATCGGAGAAGCTCTCGCCTACGCTGTCGGGGTCTCTGTTGTCTGCGCCTGTACCGGGATTATCGTTGTCGTCCTCATCGGTTACTATTTCCTCGAAATCCTCTACTGCAGGAGCGTCCTGAGAAGAATCCTGAGGAGCGTCCTGGGGAGCGGCGGCTTCCTCTCTTTGAGTCATTTCTGTCACAGCGGGAACAACAGTATCCTCCTTCGAATCGGTTGCCGCTTCTTCCTGAGCGGCTGTTTCGGGGGGACGGGTTGTTACGGGTGTAGTCTCGGGAACGGTTTCTGTGGTTACTGCCGATTCCGTCTTGAAGCTTTCGGGAATTCCGATTGTTTCGTTTACTGCGGGAGCGTCTGCTTCGCCTGTATGTATTCCGTTTCCTGTCAGCACGGGAATAAGGAAGGTACAGCCTATCGCAAGTACCGCACAAGCGGCTACGGCAAGATATTTCGTATACTTAATAAACGGATTATCGGTTTTTATGATAAGGTTTCTCATTTTTATATTGAAGCTCTCGGAATATTCGTGCTTTGGCTCCGAAGCGTTAAGAAGCTCAGCGGAATATCGCTCTGTCATAGCTTCGCTAAGAGCTTTTTTAAGTATGTTTTCTGTTTTCATAAGCTTCTCTCCTTTCTTATACGGCTATGCCCTCTCGGGTAAGAATGTCCCGAAGCTTTTCACGGGCTCTCTGGAGCCTTTTCTTAATTACCGCCTCGGTAACTCCGAGAGACGTTGAGATTTCCTTTATACTGAGCCCTGTGACATTAAAAAGATACAGGGCTTCGGAATAGATTTCGGGAAGGGATTTTATTGCTTCGAGTACACGGTTATAGCCCATTTCCGAAAGAACCTCGTCGGAAACATCAGTCCTTTCGTCGGGAATATCCTCTGCGTCCTCTATGGGAAGTGCGTCACGGGAATTACGCTTCCTGTATATATCGAGGGCAGAATTCTTAGCAACGATATTAAGATATGCTTCCTGTTCGGGGCGGCTTCTTCCGCTTATTTTTCCGAAGCTTTTAGCTACGGCGAAAAAAGCCTGACTTACCGCTTCCTCGGCGTCGTGATAATTACCGAGAACTCCGTAGGCTATCGCCATCATTTTGCCTTTATATGCATTATATATATCCTCGAAGGAAGCCCTTTCCTCGGGCCTGTCGAGTAATGCAAGATATAAAGCTATCATTATATTTCCTTTCCGATTTTCCTGTCTGACAGGGTTACCTGCATAAAATATCTCAAGGCGCTCCGCCTTTTTCTTCTCTGTTATATATAACGAAGGAGCCGCTTAAAAGGTGACAGGATTTTCTTTAAAAATAAAAATTTCCGGACAATTCTTTAAAAGCTTATTGTCCGGAATAAAATCACTGAGAAGCCGAGGGTTCGTATTTCTCGATTCGGTAAAAGGAGTCGATTCCGAGATATTCCTCTAAGGTGAGGCCGCTGAAATGGACATAATAAGCGTTTTCCTCGCCGAGATAGCGGATATGCCAGGGCTCGTACATATACCCCGTTACCGCTTCCGATTCAAAGCTCGGATATCTCAGAATAAAGCCGTATTTATAACAATTCTCCGCGAGCCACATACCCTCCGCCGACTCTGCGAAATCGAAGCTTGTCTCGTTTACGTCGATAGCGAGACCGAGCTGGTGTTCGGAATGACCGGGACGGGCGGAAACTCTGTCCGCTTCATCGCCGTAAATTTTTACCCAGCCCTCGTATACGTTCACCTGCTCGCTATAGGAACGGAAGCCCGACATAAAGTTTATGAAAAGGCCTTCCTTCGCCGCGTCGGTCTTAAGCTCCATAAAACGGGCGTAAACCTCTTCGTTTAACCCGGGATTGTAGTCGGAGGGAACGGGATAGGTCTTATTCGCAATCTGAATGCCGTTAACCTCCACGACATTTTTAACATCGCTCGGCTTTTCCACACAGTACACCTTAAGGCTGTCGGTAAGACCGTTGGAAACATCGGTTATTTTAAGGGTGATTTCTCCCTTTTTCCGTGCAGTAACCACTCCGTCTCCGCTAAGCTCGGCGGAATCCCCCTCAATGCTCCAGAAGGCCGACGCCCTGTCAGCGTTCTTGTGAGAGATAACATAGCTGTAATCATAGCTTTCGCCTACATAAAGCGTATTTGTGCCGAGAAGCGTTACAGTATTCCTGTAATCGGTAACGGGAAGCGTATAGGGCGGCTCCCTTTTTGTTACGGGAACGGTTGTTTCGGCGGTCGTCTCCGCAGGAGCTTCCTCGGTAACCGCTTCTGTCGTTTCCGAAACGCTTTCCGTTTCGGGCGGAAGGGTGGTTTCCTCGGTGGATTCCGTTAATCCGCTTGTTTCCGAGGTTTCCTCATATCCGTAATCCCTTGTAAGTCGTGTTATTTCGGTGGTTTCCTTCACATCATCTGAAATTACGGCAGACTGAGAAACCACATCCGTAATCTTCGGGGTTGTAGTAATGGCAGCAAGCCCTGCCGCCGCAGGCTTATTACCGCCGCAGGAGCAAAGGGTCATCATAATAAAGCATAAAGCTATTGCCGCTGAACTTTTTTTCATCGTGAACAACTAATGTCTCCTTTTTCGTCAATAATAATACCGTAAGGCTCGGAAATTTCTTTCTGAAGTCCGATTATTTTACCGTAAAGCTCGTCCTCCTCGTCAAGAAGAACAGACCTGCAGTAGGAAATATTCACAGGCTCCATTTTTCCCTTTACAAAACCGTTCTTGTCTATCTCAATAGTAAAAACTGCGGTTTCGCCTGCGAAATCATCAATTTTATAGAAAAGGAAGTTTCCGAGGCTGTAGAAAATTATGCTTCCGTTATAGCTTTCTATGGGCTGAAGAACGTGAGGGTGGTGGCCGAGGATTATGTCCGCCCCGTTGTCACAGAGTCTGTGAGCGAAGTCCTCCTGTTCCTCGGAAATCTGATAGCTGTATTCTATTCCCCAGTGAGCCGATACGAAAAGAACATCGCAGAGCTCGTCATAACGGGCTATTCTTTCGAGATATTCCTCCTCGTCCCCGGGATATACGGAGGCTATGCCGGGCTTATCCTCGGTAACCTTCCAGCCGCTATCGGCTATCGTAATGGCATTAAAGGCGGTAAAGCCGATTTTTATGCCGTTTACCTCGAATAATTCGAGCTTATAGGCCTCCTCGGGAGTAGCTCCTGCACCGATATTTTTAAGACCCGCATCTCCGAGATAGCCGACGGTATCCGTAAGAGCGTCGATTCCATAGTCACGGGTATGGTTATTGGCGGTCGAAACTATATCTATTCCTGCGGAAGTAAAAACCTCAAGAAGCTTCGGGTCGGTACGGAAGCCGAAGCCCTCCTTCTTCTCCGATTCGCCTCTTTCGCTTACGCTCGTCTCAAGATTAAGAAAGGCAATATCCGCAGAGGTAAAAATCTCCGAAACCTCTTCGAGGGGATATGAATATGTACGGGCGAGAGTAGCTTCGCCGAAAACGTCGGACTGGGTTACGTCTCCGCCGAAGGAAATTACTGCAGTACCGCTTTCCTCGGGGCTTTCTTCGGGTCTTTCGGTTACCTCCGCTTCCTTCTCGCTCTCCTCGGTAAAGGGCGGTATTTCGTAAGCCTCTGCCGCCTTTTCCGTTTCGGTAAGGGCTACGCCCCTATCCTCCCACTCTCTTTCTTCTATATTGCTACAGGAGCAGGACAGCGCTAACAATCCTGCCGCAACGAGGGAAAGTATGATTTTTTTCAAGGCTGTCCTCCTCCTTTCTGAAATCAGCATACGTGTTTATTTTATCATAATTACGTCCTGCTGTCAATGAATAAATAGCTTTGCCTGTATTTTCCTTTAAAGGTCGTCGGCGTCCTGTACAGGCTCCTCTGTCGGATCGGCAGGAACTCCCGTATAGGAGCCGTAGGGATCCGTTTCCGTACTTCTCATATCAATAAGCGTTTTTGCTTTTTTCATAGGGTCTTTTTTCTTATCCATCCGTATACTCCTTTCAGGGCTCAGCGGACACAACCGAATATGTCACGAAGCCGCCCTCATAATATAGTTTAACCATAGTTTTTAAGAAAAAAGCTTGCAAAATATCCCATAATATAGTATAATAGAATGTGTTTTTATATCCCCTCGCTTCTCGAAAGGAGAATTTATGTTAGACGTTATTTTAAGCGGCGATATTACAAGTATTATTCTGTGTGCATTTTCGCTGCTGATAGTTCTTTTTATATGCTTCCCCGTTCACGAATGCGCTCACGCAACAGCCGCCAAGCTGTTAGGCGATGATACTGCGGAAAGACAGGGACGAGTTACCCTTAACCCCTTCGCACATCTCGACCTTATCGGTACGATAGGTCTTCTTCTCTTCGGTATCGGCTGGGCGAAGCCCGTACCCGTACAACCCTACCGCTGTCGTAAAGTAAAGAGTCAGAAGGCGGCTATGGCGCTTACAGCTCTTGCGGGACCTTTATCGAACGTGCTTATTTCCCTTGTTTTTATGATAATCCAGAAGATTCTCATCATTACCCTCGCAGGAACAGGCGGCACCATGCTTATTTATGTTACGTTAATACTCAGTATGGTAATAGATACCAACCTTTACCTGGCGGTATTCAATCTTCTCCCTATTCCGCCCTTCGACGGCTCAAGGATTTTCCTTATCTTCCTGCCACAGAAATATTATTTCTCGGTTATGAAGTATGAACAGATACTTATGTTTGTCGTTCTCGGTCTCTTATGGACAAATATTCTCGACGGGCCTTTAATGTTCCTGTCGAACAGTATTTATAACTTCCTTAATCTTATAACGAGCTTTATATGTTGATTTATAAATCCGTCGTTCTGCTTTAAGGGCAGGACTTCCCGACAGGAAGGAGATGGTTAGAAATGGATGAGCTTAGCTTTAAGCTTGAAATCTTCGAAGGTCCTCTCGACCTTATGCTTAATCTTATCGCCAAGCATAAGCTTAATATACGTGATATAGAAATCTCTATCCTCCTTGAACAGTTCCTTATCTACCTTGATAAGATGCAGGAAGCGGATATCGAGGTGGCAGGAGAATTCGTCGAAATGGCGGCGCGGCTTATCTATATAAAAACCGCCGACCTCCTCCCGAAGCACGAGGTTGAGGAGCTTAAAAAGGAGCTTACGGGACGGCTTATCGAATATGCCGTATGTAAAGCGGCGGCGGAACGCCTTAAGCGTCATTTCTGCGGCGACAGCATTTTTGTCCGTGAGCCTATGGAGCTGCCCGTAGATAATACCTATCGTAATAACCACGATAAGTATGAGCTTTTAGAAAGCTATCTCGGGGTAAGTACGAAAAGCGAAAAGCTGAAAAACGAAGCGAAACAGGTTCTTAAGCCTATCGTGGCTCAGAGCTATGTAAGCGTATTTACTAAGGTAATGTTCGTTCTCAGAAGAATAAAAACGGGCGAAAGCGTAGAGGTACGCTCCCTTTACGAGGGTCAGAAGCGCTCGGAGCAGGTAGCCGTATTCCTTGCTCTCCTTGAGCTTTCAAAGCACGGAAGAGTAAGCTTTTCCGAAAACGGCGACCGAATAACTATGACAAGACCAAAAGCTGAATCGGAGGTGACGGAAAATGAAGCTTACTGAAGGAATAGCGGTAATTGAAGCGATAATGTTCGCTTACGGAGAGCCTATTACTATAGACAAGCTTTCGGAAGCCTCGGGGCTCGACAACGAAACCGCCGTCAAGCTTATCGACCAGCTTGAGCGAAGATACAACGTAAACGAAAGCGGTCTTAGAATTATCCGTGTAAACGACGGCTTTCAGATTGCAACCCGTCAGGAATATTCCGAAAATATTAAAAAAGCGATGGAAACCCGTAGACAGCAGCCTTTATCACAGGCCGCTATGGAAACCCTTTCTATCGTGGCATATAATCAGCCTGTAACCAAGGCCTTCGTTGAACAGGTAAGAGGCATCGACAGCAGCAGCGTCGTAAATACTCTCGTAGAAAGAAACCTTCTCGAGGAAGCGGGGAGACTTGAGCTTCCGGGACGTCCCGTAGCCTACAGGACTACCGATACCTTCCTCCGCTGCTTCGGTCTTACGAGAATAGAGGAGCTCCCCGCTCTCCCGAATCAGGAAGGACAGCTCGATTTCGACGAGCTTGCGGAAATGGAGCTTGAGCGTAAAGAGGAAAGCGGTATATGATAGGCTGGATAATAGCAGGATCGATACTTCTTCTTATTATGCTCCTTCTTTTTCAGTCGGTAACGGTAACTGCCGTATACGATAAAAAGCCCGAGGTTACCGTTAAGTACATTTTTTTCACAATATTTAAAATTCCGTCAAAGCCGAAAAAAAAGAAAAAGCGGAAAAAGAAGAAAAGTAAATCCGAGAATAAGGCAGAAGAACCTGTAACGGAGAATAAGGCCTCCGACGGCGGCGATACTGCCTCGGGACAGGAAGAAAGCAGTACCGGAGCCAAGGAAGAAAAAACTCCCGATAAGGGAAAGCCTCCGAAAAAGAAAAAAGCAGGCTTTAAGCTTTCGGATATCGATCTCGAAATGATAAAGGATTACGTGGAAAGCGCTTCTCCCCCCATTAAAAGGCTCTTCAAGAAAATAAGGGTAAGAGACCTGTATATCGATTATGTGGTAGGAAGCGACGACGCGGCGAAAACCGCTATCAAATACGGAAGTATCTGTGCGGTTGTTTACAGTACGATAAAATGGCTCACCACCTATTTTAACGTAAAGCCAAAGGAAGTAAACGTCGAAGCGGATTTTAAAGCCGAAAAGGACGATATCTTCGCTTACTGCAAGGTAAAATTAAGAGTTTCTACCGCTATAGGCTGTGTATTGTGGCTTGCGGTAAGAGTTCTTAAAACATATATGAAGTACAACAAAAATGTCAAAGCCCACAGGGCGTGAAAGGACGGTATATTATGGCACAGCATTTAGAAGGACTTATGAGTACATCAATGGATAAGATCAAGCAGCTCGTTGACGTAAACACAATTATCGGCGAGCCTATTTCTACTCCCGACGGTACAACAATTATCCCGATTTCGAAGGTTTCCTTCGGCTTCGCTTCCGGCGGCTCCGATCTTCCCGCTAAGGTTGAAAAGGAAGTTTTTGCAGGCGGCGCAGGCGCAGGCATCACCATCAAGCCCCAGGCCTTCATCGTTGTAACCAAGGACGGCGACGCTAAGATTCTCGAACTCGGCGCAAAGTCAAGCCCCATCGACGGACTTGTTGAAAGCGCACCCGAGCTTCTCAATAAGGTTAAGGAAATGTTCGGAAAGAAAAAGGACGACGCCGAAGAAAAAGAAGAAAAGTAAGTATAATTTTACAGTAATATAAATAAAAACAATCCTTTTCGGTTATAATATATCCATAAAAATCGGAAAGGGATAGTTTTTATGAAAATTTTTGCCGCTTTTGTTGCAGCCTTTGTCGCTTTAACAGCATTCACAGTAAGTACTCCCGCATTATCGGAAACGGAGCTTTCGCTCTCCGCTAAAAGTGCGGCAGTTATGAACTTTGATACAGGCGAGCTTGTTTTTTCGAAGAATGCCTTTGAAAAAAGAGCTATGGCGAGTACGACAAAAATAATGACCGCCCTCCTTACTATAGAAGCGGGCGATTTAGACAGGAAATTTACCGTAGACAGTATGGCTATACGCGTTGAGGGAACCTCAATGGGTCTTAAGGAAGGGGATATCGTAACCCGCCGCGCCCTGTGCTACGGTATGCTTTTGCCCTCGGGGAATGACGCCGCCAATGCTGCGGCCGTAAGCGTTTCGGGAAGTATCGCCGATTTTGCACGGCTTATGAATAAACGTGCGGCAGAGATAGGAATGAAGGATTCGAGCTTCGTTACCCCCTCGGGACTTGACGCCGAAGGCCATTTCACCACAGCCTACGATATGGCGCTCCTTACGAGAGAGGCACTTAAAAACGAAACCTTCCGCGAGATATGTGCTGCGTCAACTATGACCCTCGAATACGGAAATCCGCCCTACTCCCGTACACTTACGAATCTTAACAAGCTTATCGATATATACGACGGCTGTATAGGCGTTAAGACAGGCTTTACCGACAATGCGAAAAGGTGTCTCGTTTCGGCGGCCCAGAGAAACGGAGTAACTGTTATTGCAGTAACCCTCAACGCTTCCGACGACTGGAACGATCACGGGAAAATGCTCGATTACGGCTTTACGAAGGTAAGACCCCACAACATAGACGCTCATACCTTTGCCCTTGAGGCAGTAGGCGGAGAATTCGATACAGTGAATGCCGTACCCGAAAAAAAGCTTACCCTCGGCCTTACCGATGTTTCCGCAAAAAAAATAAAGATAAAGTATTATCTTCCCGATTTCGTGTATGCGGATATATCTAAGGGCGACAGGCTCGGTACCGCTTATGTATACTGCGGAGATATTTTCATAGAGGAAATAGGGCTTCTTTCGGATTCCGACTGTAAAAGAGCTTGTAGGGACAAAAATGTGTGGGAGGAAATACTTGATTTCTTCTCCGCTATTTTCAGATAAATTAAAAGGAATATTGATATGGAAAAAGTAAGATTACAGAAAATTATAGCCGATAGCGGGTACTGTTCAAGAAGAAAAGCGGAACAGCTTATCGAGGACGGGCACGTAAAGCTTAACGGACGACCCGTAAAGCTCGGAGATAAGGCCGACCCCCGTAACGACCTTATTACCGTCGACGGCGAAAAAATAAAGGCAGAGGGTATAACTCTCCGCTACATAAAGCTTCATAAGCCTCGCGGATATGTTACTACGATGTCCGACGAACAGGGAAGAAAAACCGTAACCGACCTTCTTACGGGAATAGAAGAAAGGGTTTATCCTGTAGGCCGACTCGATAAAAACTCGGAGGGACTTCTCCTTCTTACTAACGACGGAGCCTTCGCCAATGATATAATGCACCCGAGAAAGCACGTAGCGAAAACCTACCGTGTAACCGTAAACGAAAAGGTAGATGAAGCTACTATAAATAAGCTTATGACGGGGGTAGAAATCGAGCCCGGCGTTATAACCGCAAACTGTATCGTTACGGTTATAAGCGAGGAAGAGGGAAGAACTGTCCTTGAATTTATTATAAAGGAAGGTAAAAACCGCCAGATTCGTAGAATGTGCGAAGCGGTAAGCCTTACCGTTAAGCGCCTTCGCCGTACAAATATCGGCGGTATAAAGCTCGGAATGTTAAAGCCCGGCGAATATGCCGACCTTACTAAGGCAGAAATGCAGGCTCTCAGAAATTCCCTCGGTACGTCCGTAAGAGAGAATACTGCCCCTAAGAGAAAGGGAGGAAGACGATGATATCGATACTTAGAAATCCCGAAATTACCGATAGACTCTGTTTCGAAATGAGAGACGGAGAAAGAATCTGCGGCTCCGTTTCGGCAGTCCTTTCGGATAACGGAGACCTTATTATAAATTCCCTCGAAAGCGAGCAGGAAATCTTCTACGACGGTCTTGTGAGAGCCGTTCTCGCCTATGCTTCCGTAAGAGGAATCGACCGTGCAGTATTCGAAATCGAGGACGAACGCAAGAAATACCGTCTCAGAGGCTTCCGCTTTATTACCGAGAACAGCAATGTTCTCGAAAGTATAAACCGCTTCTTCGACGAAGATACCTGCGGGTAAGGAGCGCTAATGAAACTTTATATTCAGCAAAGAATTTTCACCTGGGGAGACAGGTTTTCAATCTACGACGAATACGGAAATGAAAAGTATTATGTAGAAGGAGAGGTTTTCACCTTCGGAAAAAAGCTTCACGTTTTCAACAGCATAAACGAAGAAGTGGTTTTTATCCAGCAGAAGCTTCTGAGCTTTCTCCCTAAATACTACATATACCGAAACGGCTCAGAATTAGCGGAAATCGTGAAGGAATTTACATTCTTCAAGCACGAGTACACCGTACACGGTCTCGGCTGGCAGGTTCACGGAGATTTCTTATCCCACGAATTCAGCATAACCTACGGAAGCAGGACTATTGCCACCGTTTCCAAAAAGTGGTTCACTCTCGGAGACGCCTTCGAAATAATATTCGGAGACAATGTGGATGAAGAGGCGGCTTTAGCCGTAGTTCTCGTAATAGACGCCTGTATCGACGCAGACAACAACTAAAAAGACAAAACAAAAACGGTACCATTCATTACAAATGGTACCGTAATTTTTATTACTGAGTTAATCAGTCAGAAACATAAGGAATGAGAGCAATCTGTCTTGCCTTCTTGATAGCTACAGTAAGTTCTCTCTGATGATATGCACAGCAGCCTGTAACACGTCTGGGGAGAATCTTGGAACGCTCAGTCATACACTTCTTGAGCTTAGCTACATCCTTATAATCGATAAATTCTGCTCTGTCTGCACAGAACTGGCAAACCTTTTTTCTGCCACGCTTAACGGGGCGAGCAGCTCTATCGTTCATTTCTTTTCTTTCAGCCATTGTTATTTTCCTCCTTCATTAAAATGGGTAATCATCGTCCGTTGTAGTTGTTTCTACAAAGTCCTGCGCCGTATAACTGCCGTTTGAAGCGGCGGGCGCTGCGTTAGCCGCAGCAGCGGGATGCTGCACTGCGGGAGGAGGCTCGGGATAACCGGTATTCTGCTGATATCCGCCGCCGTTGGGACGGGCATCGCCGGTAAAGCTTGCACGGTCAACAATAATTTCGGTAACGTATCTTGTTACGCTGTTTTTATCCACATAGCTTCTGTTCTGGAGCTCGCCTTCAATAAGAATCGGCTTGCCCTTCGACCAGAAACGGCTTATAAATTCAGCTTCACTACGCCAAGCCACACAGTTAAAGAAATCGGACTTCTTTTCCTCTCCCTTAGTCTGAAATCTGCGGTCAACCGCAATACTGAAGGAAAGGACGGAAACACCCTGAGGTGTTGTCTTAAGCTCGAGATCCTGTGTAACACGACCGAGTAAAATTACCTTATTATACATAATTATCGTCCTCCTGTCCTGTTTCTCTTACTGACGTACTGTTACGAGAGAACGTAAAACGCCATCTGTGATGTTGATGACACGCTCAAACTCAGCAGGGAAATCAGGCTTGCTGTCGAACTTGTAAACTACATAGTAGCCTTCGGATTCGTAGTTGATGTCGTATGCGAGCTTTCTCTTTCCCCATTCGTCAACTTCTACGTTTTCTGCGTTTTCCTTAATTAAAGCGGAAAACTTAGCTACGAGTTCCTGGACAGCCTCTTCACCGTTCTTTAATGAGAGAACAACGACTGCTTCGTACTTTTCGCCTAACTTAGCCATATTATACCTCCTTATAGACTATCGGCCCACGGACCTTCCGTGAGCAAGGATTTTGAAGCATAGGTATACTTCAACTTTGTTATTATATCAGAATAAAAGCGGCTTGTCAAGAGCCTATCTGTAAAAATTACTGCATTTTGCATAAAAAAGGTATGTAAAATTCTATATTTAAACTATGGCTCCAGATAGTGACAATCCGTAATATTTGTGATATAATAGATACTGATATTTTGTGTGCAGTATTTTTACTGCAAAAATTTGTGAGAGGTATGGTAAAATGAAGAAATCTTTAAAATCACTCTTATGTGCGGCGCTTTCATTAAGTATCGCATTCTCCTCCTGCGTTGCCGCAAGCGCTGCGGAAACCAAGGAAGAAGCTCCCGTAGTTATCGAGACTACTGCGGCTGATTTAAACACAATGGTCGCTCCCGAGGTATCTGAGGCAGCAGTCGAGGAAGCTGCAGCAGAAAATAAGGCGGCAGTTACAACAGCTCCCTACGACCTTGCTGTTATAGACAACATCGAAGTCGAATATGAAGCTACCAAGAAGACAACAAAGAAAACCACTAAGAAAACAACCAAAACGACTACCAAGAAGGCAACCACAACCACCAAGAAGACAACTCCTGCAACAATCAGATCTTCTCCCCATATAAGCGGCTACAATTACGATAAGTACTATAAGATCAAGCACAATCTCAAGTATATGGCTAATCTTAACGACGACTTTATCGGCTGGCTTACAATAAAGGACACTCCTATCGACCTCCCTGTTGTACAGGCTACCGATAACAAGTTCTACCTTGAACACGACTTCTACGGAAGATACGATAAAACAAAGGTAGGTACAACCTTCGCAGACTATAAGGTTCCCGTTACCAAGAAGAGCAGACCTCAGAACCTTATTATCTACGGTCACAATATCAGAACAGGCGTGGGCCTCGCTAAGATCACAAACTATTATCCCTCCAAGTACGGAAGCCTCGACTTCTATCTCAAGCACCCCACCTTCGAATATGAATCCCGTTACGGCGGCGAAAGCACTTATGTTGTATTCGCAGGTATGTACGTTAATACACAGTCCAAGCACGGCTCCGTATTCAACTACTATAAGTTCCGTAACTTCTCCTCTAAGACTGAATTCTATCGCTATTTCGAAGGCGTATTCGACAGAAGCGTATTCTACAACCCTGCTGTAAACATCGCTTACGACGACGAATTCATCACACTCTCCACCTGCTACTATCCTATGGGTATGGAGGTTGATACACGTTTCGTTTTATTTGCAAGAAAGCTCCGTGACGGAGAAAGCGCAAAGATTAACGTTTCCAAGGCTTACACAAACAAGAGCCCCCTCTACTTCAAGTATTACTATACTGTAAACGGCGGTAAGTGGGCAGGAAGAAAGTGGTCCAAGTCTCTTATGAAGGGCTACAGCTCCTGGCTTAAGACTCAGTAATCACTCTATATAAGAAGCATAACCCGTGAAGAAGTTCTTCACGGGTTATTTTAGTATTTGGCAGATAAATTGGAATTTATCGAGTTAAACAATAAATCATAATTGCTTGTTGAACATTAAGTAGATGCTTTTTAAACTCATATCCAACAAAATAATCCGAATCAATTACATCCGCAGAAACTTCTTCTCCACGATAAAACGGCGGGCAAGGATTTAATATGGCTC
>JAZNMN010000077.1:0-39011 GCA_045579625.1 Ruminiclostridium sp. | reverse complement strand
ATACGTCTCTGCGAAATTCTTTTGAAATTATCTTACAGGGTACTGTCCGATTATAACAACCTGCATTTTTGCGGTGCGTGGGTTTATCGACAGTCTGAGGCAGGACGATTTTCGTCCTGCCTTTTACTATATCATTTCCAGTATTTCAGCCGCATTTGTATCGGGCTTAACCTTAGGCATAACTTTTTCGATTATGCCGTTTTCGTCAATTATAAACGTGGTACGCACCACACCCATACTCACCTTTCCGTAAAGCTTCTTTTCCTGCCACACACCGTAGGCCTGTATGGCTGTAAGCTCAGGATCGGAAAGAAGAACGAAGCTAAGATTATGCTTTTCGGCAAATTTAGTATGAGAAGCGGTACTATCCTTACTTACGCCGATTACTTCTATTCCTCTTTTCTGAAACTCGCTGTAAAGACCCGAAAATGCACAAGCCTGTCTTGTACAGCCGGGCGTATTATCCCTCGGATAAAAATACAGTACTACTTTTTTACCTCTGAAATCCGAAAGAGATACATCCTTACCGTCCTTATCCTTAAGGGTAAAATCGGGCGCCTTTTGTCCTGCTTCAAGCATAGTCCTTCCTCCTGTTATTCAATCAGATATCCGCCTTCCAGAGGCCGTGAAGATTACAGTATGCATATACCGCAACAGGCTTTTCCTCCGCAAGCGCAAAGGTTACAGCAGGTGCGGAGCCTACTTCGAGAGCCTTGCGCTGTCCGCCTCTGTCAGTCTGAAGATATACCCAGAGAATGCTGTGCTCCTCAGCCATAGGATGAGCCACAGAGCCTATTTCAACCCTAACTGTATTTCCTTCAACCGTTACAACGGGAATGTGCTTCTCGCGGCTCGCTTCAACAGTACCGGGTTCAAGCTCCGTCATTTTCTGACCGCAGCACATCATAGGTACTCCTGCGTCATTTATCATTCCGATTAAGTTACCGCAGTGCTCGCAAATGTAAAATCTGTTGTTCATAATTTTGTCCTCCGATTTTGTTTTTATAATAATAACATAATTTATAAATAAATTCCGTGACCTCGTCACAAAATTATTATACTGCAGGATAATCTTCGGCTCAATACGACGCCCATAATTTTCGTTTCATAAATTTTACCGTTTATTATCACCGTTTCATTATTGACATACGATAGAAACGATAGTAAAATATATACAGTATTTTCTTTATGAAAGGAGCTATATAATGGCACGGGCAATGTTTGAGCCGATATACAGTGAAATCTTTCCCTTCTGGAATAATATTACCGAGGAAGAGCGAAATCTAATCTGCAACAATTCCGTTGCGCTGTCATACCCGAAGGGCACTACCATACACGACGGAACGGAATGTGCGGGGGTTTTCTTCGTACGCTCGGGAAGCCTCAGAGTATATATTATGTCCGACGAGGGTAAGGCCGTAACCCTTTACCGACTGCACGAGGGCGATATGTGTATGCTTGCCGCCTCCTGCGTGTTGCAGTCGATAACCTTCGACGTGTTCATCGACGCCGAAGAAAACAGCGAATGCTACATCGTAAACGGACCCGCCTTCGCTAAGGTCTCGGAAGATAATCCCGATATAAAGATATTTGCTCTTGAAATTGCAGTAAGCCGTTTTTCCGACGTAATGTGGGTAATGCAGCAGATACTCTTTATGAGTATGGATAAAAGGCTGGCTGTATTCCTGTGGGACGAATCCGCAAGAACAGGCTCGGATACAATAACCCTTACCCACGATCAGATTGCAAAATATATAGTTTCCGCCCGTGAGGTCGTTTCACGAATACTGAAATATTTCACAAGCGAAGGTATCGTAGAAGCCTCGCGAAAGGGTATAAAAATCCTCGACAAGAAGCGTCTTAAGGAATTAACCCTCTAACATCGCAATAATCTGCGCCTTTGGTCTTGCGCCTGCAGACTGATTTACAACCTCGCCGTTCTTCATCACCGCAAGGGTAGGAATGCTTGAAATGCCGAACTTATGTGAAAGCTCAGGCTCCTCGTCAACATTCACCTTTCCCACAAGATATTGCGGATTTTCTCTTGCGATTTCATCAACTATCGGCGATACCATACTGCAGGGGCCGCACCAGTCCGCATAGAAGTCCAGAAGGACAGGCTTTTCGCTTTTTCTGATTTCTTCGAAATTATCTATACTTACTTTTACAACTGACATATATAACATCCTTTCCGAAATTTTGCCGCAAGCTTTCCTTGTATGGTTATATTATATCCCGATTTCAATAAAATTTCCGTGACAAAGTCACAAAGCTACTCAGTATATTTTACCGCAAAATATATAACGGCTCAAGATACAGCGGATAAAAAGCATTTATACTTCAGTCAACAATTTCGGAAATAAAGAATAGATTTTTACAATTTTCCTATAATCTTATTATAGAATCTTTTTTCATAAAATAATATAATTTAAAAAGAATACTGTTTAAAGGAGCGTCAAGTATGAATAATTTCAATTTTTACAGTCCCACCGAATTCGTTTTCGGAAAAGGTACCGAGGAAAAGTGCGGCGAGCTTGTTAAAAAACACGGCGGCACAAGAATCCTCGTTCATTACGGCTCAGGCTCTGTAGTAAAATCGGGGCTTCTCGAAAGAGTTACCCGTTCTCTTGAAAATGCGGGCCTTACCCATTTCGAGCTTGGCGGCGTAGTACCGAATCCCCGTGACACGAAGGTATATGAGGGTATAGAGCTCTGCCGCAAGGAAAATATAGATTTCATATTATCGGTAGGAGGCGGCTCAACTATCGACAGCAGTAAGGCTATCGCCGCAGGAACCTGCTACGAAGGAGATTTCTGGGATTTCTACTGCGGAAAAGCGCAGATAGAGAAGGCTCTTCCCGTAGGAACTGTTCTTACAATCGCCGCCGCAGGAAGCGAAGGCTCCCCAAGCTCCGTTATAACAAAGGAAGAGGGTATGGAAAAACGCGGTACAGGCTCCGACCTTATCCGTCCCAGGTTCTCTGTGCTTAATCCCGAGCTTACCTTTACGCTCCCGAAGTATCAGACAGGCTGTGGCGCTACTGATATTATCGCTCACGTTTTCGAGCGTTATTTCACAACCACAAAGGAGGTTGAGATTACCGACCGCCTTTGTGAAGCGGTACTGCTCACAATGATTAAGGAAACCCCTCGGGTTATCGCCGACCCCTGTAACTATGACGCAAGAGCAAATATAATGTGGGCAGGAATGGTAGCTCACAACGATATCGTAGGCGTCGGAAGAGCACAGGACTGGAACAGTCACGGCCTCGAACACGAGCTTTCGGGCTTATACGACTGCGCTCACGGCGCAGGGCTTGCAGTAATTATGCCCGCCTGGATGGAATATGTAATGGATACGGATGTAATGCGCTTCGCACAGATGGCAACCCGTATTTTCGGAGTTCAGATGGATTTCGAAAACCCGAGAAGTACTGCACTTAAAGGCATTCGTGCTTTCCGTTCCTTCCTTCACGATATCGGTATGCCTATAAATTTCAGGGAGCTGGGTGCGAAGGAAGAGGATATTCCCGTATTGATTGAAAAGCTCGGAATCGGAGACGGTGTACGTCACGGCTTCAGACAGCTCGACAAGAACGACGTAGAGGCAATTTATAAGCTCGCCGCAAAGGCAGAGCTTTAATCGGGCAAGGAGAAAATATGAAGGCTTTATTTATCGGCGGTACAGGCACAATCAGTATGGCGATAACGAGGCAGTTAGCCGAAAATCCCGACTGGGAGCTGTATCTTTTAAACCGAGGCAGCAGGACGAAGGAGCTGCCCGAGAACGTCCGTATAATAAACGGCGATATAAATAACGAAGCGGAAATAAACGAAAAGCTCGGCGATATGACCTTCGATACGGTCTGTGACTTTATTGGCTTTGTGCCATCACAGCTCGAACGTGACTTCCGCCTGTTCAGGAACAGAACACGACAGTTTATGTATATAAGCTCCGCTTCTGCATATCAGAAGCCCCTCGGCAATTACAGAATAACCGAAGCTACTCCCCTGGCAAATCCCTACTGGGAATATTCGAGAAATAAGATTGCCTGTGAGGAATATCTTATGAAGATGTATCGGGAGAACGGCTTTCCGATAACGATAATCCGCCCCAGCCACACCTATGACGAACGCTCGGTACCTCTCGGAGTACACGGCGACAAGGGAAGCTGGCAGGTAGTGAAGCGTATGCTCGAAGGAAAGCCCGTTATAATTCACGGCGACGGAACGTCACTCTGGACAATGACCCATAACAGCGATTTCGCCAAGGCCTTTATCGGGCTTATGGGGAATATCCACGCTATCGGCGAAAGCTATCAGATTACTTCCGACGAAAGCCTTACCTGGAATCAGATTTATAAGGCTATCGCCGACGCTCTCGGCGTTGAGCTTAAGCCCTACTATGTTCCTTCCGATTTTCTCCACAATGTTGGGCATTATGATTTCTGCGGCTCTCTTATCGGCGATAAGGCCAATTCCGTTGTATTCGATAATACCAAGCTTAAACAGGCTGTCCCCTCCTTTACGGCAACCGTACGCTTTGATGAAGGCGTTCGCCGTACGATAGAATATGTCCTTTCTCATAAGGAGCTTCAGCAGGAGGATAAGGAATTCGACGAATGGTGCGACAGGATAATTTCCGCCCTCGAAGCCGCAAAAAAGGCAATAACGGAATAATGCCCTTAAAATCTTAACCTGTTATATAACGCAATAAAACGAACTGTCTTTATTTTAAGGGCAGTTCGTTTTTACATTCTCGGCAATTGGCAAGAGAAACACCTGCATAATAAAACATCCCCTTTTGCGGCATCGTAGGCTCACAAAAGGGGAATATTTCATAATATTACTGCTTTACGCTAAATTCGAACGATATTCATCGAGAGAAGCCTCAATGGACATATAGTATTCAGCTAAAAGCTGAGCGTAGCTGGGGTCGTTTTCATCCTTGATAGGACCGTCGAATACATCAAAGATATTCTGCTTGATGTCTGCGCCGAAGCCACGATGACAGTCGAATACGAAGGAGAACTTGGAGGTATCGAGCATATCGTCAAATACCTGCATCTGTTCTTCGGAGTAAACCATCTTGAACTTAGGCTTTCTGGGAGCGTTACACTCGGGGCAAACAGCGTCTACAGCGTCACGTTCGCTTTCGAACTTGTGTTCCTTACATTCGGTACACTTGATATAGAAGTAACCGCCGTCATACATCTTTTCTTCACGGTCAGCAGCTACAACGTCGGGGTCGGTAGCCCAGATTCTTGAAGCGAGGATATAAGCCGCAGCGCCCTGTACGTTGTCGGAGCCTGCAGGAACGAGGTAGCCGGATGTGCCGCCGTATAAGTAGTACTTGTCGGAGTTGGGGTCGCGAGGCATAGGAACGGTCTTGATTTCGCCTTCAAGCTTGTTCTTGAAGAAGAGCTCCTGACCACAGGGGAGAGCCCAGTCGGCAGGCATTACAAAGAAGAGACCGCCAAGCCAGGAATCAAGAGCGTCGGGTCCGTGCCAGCCGTCCCAGAAGCAATCTTCACGCTTAAGCTTTTCGATAAACTCCATAGTTCTTGTGATGTTCTGCTCCTGCATATTGTTCTTGATTTCGGAGCCTGTGAATTCAATTACGGGAACGCCTGTTGTAGCGGCAAGCTGAATAGCGCCTGTTTCAGGCCAGCAGATAGGGTA
This sequence comes from Ruminiclostridium sp., assembly GCA_045579625.1. Lineage (GTDB taxonomy): Bacteria > Bacillota > Clostridia > Oscillospirales > Ruminococcaceae > Ruminiclostridium_E. The sequence goes on along the minus strand of JAZNMN010000077.1, from coordinate 33,329 downwards.
CTTGTCGGGATTACTTTCCTTCCAGTCAAGACAAAGCTTTTCAAACTTATCCCAGGTCCATTCACCTGCAAAGTAAAGCTCCATAGGGTCCTCAGCGCCGATTTCCTCAAGCTCGAGGGAGTTGTATGTAACACCGTAAGCGGTAGCGGTCATAGCGTAGGGATAATAGTAATGCTGACCGTTATAGCCATACTTCTCGATAACCTCCTTCATATCAGACCATACGGGAGATTCCATATCGAGATAGCCGTCAAGCTTCTGGAATCTGTTCTGAATAAAGAAGCTGGGGAAGTATTCGTCGCCTGCACGCATAAGGTCGGGAGACTGACCCGAAGCCACAAGCTTACCGAATTCTTCGGTTACTGCAGTAGAACCGACAACCTGGGTCTCGAGAGTACCGCCGAAGCGTTCTGCGAAAAGCTCGGCAATATCCTTTTCGGGAGCAATGTTGTAGAAATCGAACCAGCTCAGTACGTGAACTGTGCCTGCAGTCTGACCTGCAACCCAGAGCTCGCCTGTGCCCGCCTCGTTGCTTTTATCAACGGCGTCAATATCCGCCATATCATCATAGTCAACAACAATATCAAATTCCTTGTTAGGATCCTCGGTAGTCATCTGTACCGCAGCAGAGGTTGTGCCTGCACTCTGTTCAGTTCTTCCGCCGCCCGAATTACAGGAGGTTACGCCGAGAACTGTAGCTAAAGAGAGCGCACCGGCAATTATACGCTTGTGAATTCTCATATCCTTCTTTCCTTTCAATAAAAAGCTTTGAATAATTCGGCATCCAGCACTCATCTATAACATCCGTCTGAATAACAAAAAATACCAGCGGAAACGTTTACAAATTAAGCAATACCGATACCATAAATCTATTGTATCACATTGTATAACAAAAATCAATCCCCCGTTGATAAATTTTGTTGATTTTGTAATTTTAGGGATACTTTATTAGTATATATCGCACAAGGATACTGCATTTTCGATAAGCCGTATTATTTTATCTTTTTTGCAGAAAATATTTTCGTAAACCTATTGACATACCGAAAAAGATATGCTAATATTTAATTGAGCTCAATTAAATTAAACAAAACCGATTACACGGAGGCAGAATTATGAATATTTATGATTTCAGCGTAAAGGCACAGGACGGCGGCGAAGTTAAGCTTTCCGATTACAAAGGAAGGGTACTCCTTGTTGTAAATACTGCAACAGGCTGCGGCTTCACACCCCAGTACGACGAATTACAGGACATCTACGACGAATTCAGGGATAAGGGTCTCGAAATTCTCGATTTCCCCTGTAACCAGTTCGGCGGACAGGCGCCGGGAGACGACGAGGAAATTCATTCCTTCTGCACAGGAAGATACGGAATCACATTCCCCCAGTTCTCCAAGGTTGACGTAAACGGCGAAAATGCAATTCCTCTTTTCAAGTGGCTTACCGAAAACACAAGATTTGAGGGCTTCGGTATGTCCCCTATGGGAATGATGCTTTCGGGGGTTGTAAAAAAGAATGACAAGGACTATAAAAACAACGGCAATATCAAATGGAATTTCACCAAGTTTCTGATTGACCGAAACGGAGAAATTGCCGCTCGTTTTGAGCCCACAGATATGAAAAAGCTAAAAGATAAAATAAAGGAGTGTTTATAATGCGCTACGAATACAAAACAGAAAATACCTGCGCACAGATTATCTCTTTCGACATCAACGATAACATCATCAGCAATATCGAATTCTACGGCGGCTGTAACGGAAATCTAAAGGCGATTTCGAAGCTTCTCGAGGGCTCAACCGTAGAAGAAATCGAAGAAAAGCTTCGGGGGAACACCTGCGGCAGACGTCCGACCTCCTGCACAGACCAGCTTGCTGTGGCTGTACGAAAGGCTTATGAAGAATTAAACGCTTAATGATTGAAAAAGCCTTGCGAATGTGCTATAATATAGAAAACATTTTCGGAGGATGAAATGGACAGAGAATATGAAAGCCTGAAGCTGAAAAATCAGATATGCTTCCCTCTTTACGCCGCCTCTCGTGAGGTTATAAAGCAGTACAGACCCTACCTTGACGAGCTTGGACTCACATACACCCAGTACATTGCTATGATGGTGTTCTGGGAGGAAAGGAAAATCAGCGTAAAGGAGCTCGGAAGGAAGCTGTTTCTCGATTCGGGTACCCTTACGCCCGTACTCAAAAGCCTCGAAGCCAAGGGCTTTATTACCCGTTCACGCTCCGCCGAGGACGAGAGAGTGCTGATCGCCGAGATTACCGAGAAGGGCGGGAATTTGCGTGAACAGGCAAGATCCGTCCCCGAAAATGTTGCAGGCTGTGTGAAGCTTGAACCCGATGATGCAGTACAGCTTTATCAGCTTCTTTATAAACTGCTTTCAAGGCTTGAATAAATATAATGCAGTATCCGTAATTTACGGATGTTGTTGTAAAAACTAAAACAGGACAGTGCTACGCACCGTCCTGTTTTTACTGTTTCATAAATGTATTTCGGTAATTTCTCAGCATTTTTCCGAGTACACCATAAGCTGAATATCATTATCCGAGGATATTTTACCGCTGAAATCCCCATAGCTTTCGATAACCTTCATTCCGAGCTTATCGAAAATCTCCCTTATCTCATCAAGAGTATACAGCCTTATAGTATTTCCCTCCTCTATCACAGGCTCGGGAAGAGGCTCTCCGTAAGGAAAATCGAGCTGTCCGTAAATCAGGGTTTTCCTTTCATCGTCCCATTCGAAGTCGGAAAGAGTAAGACATTTTTCGCCTGCGTCCCATAGCTTACAGGGAAAATGAGTAACGGCATAACCGCCGTTCATAATGTCCATAAAATGTTTTCCGCCCGATTTGAGAGCCCTTGAAACAACTGAAAAAATCTTAAGATTTTCCTCATCGTTTTCAAGATATCCCACAGCACCGTCTGCCATATTCAGCACAACGTCAAACTCGTTTTCAAAGCTCACATCACGTATATCCGAGCATATAAAGGAAGCCTTCAGCTTCTCTTTCTCAGCCTCCTTCGACGCATATTCTATATAGTCGGGAGTAATGTCAACCCCTGTAACGTGAAAGCCTCGTCTCGCAAGCTCGAGGGAATGACGTCCGAAGCCGCAGGCGAGGTCGAGAATTTTTTCATCACCCTTTAAATTCAACCTTTCAACAATAAAATCAACCTGTCTCCTCGTATCCTCAACCCAGGATTGATTCTTTATTTCGAGAGTCCAGATTTTCTTATACCAGTCGCTTTTCATCGGTTTCATAAGCTTACTCCTTATCTTTTTACTTAAGCCTTCTGCGATAAATCCTACTCATTTCATTGGACTTATCGATACGGCTTTCTATATATGTAAATCCGTATTTTTCGTACAGACCGATATGGTCGGTAGCGATATACACGTTCTCGAAGCCCTGCTCTATCGCCTTATTGCAGGAGTATTCAACGAGCCTTCCGCTGTACCTGTTTCCGCGATATTCGGGCGCAGTAAACACGAAGCCTATCCAGGGGAAAAGCGTATCATCATCAACACAGTCCTTTTCCGTGAGCGTGCAGAAGGAAACAAGCTCACCTTCGTCTGTCATTATGATAAGGCGGCCTTCGCCTGTAAGCTTTTTGAATTGCTCCTGCTCCAGAAGGTCAGCGAGATACTTAGCCGCGCCCCAGTCGCATTCACGGATTTTTTCAATCCACTGCTTCTGTTCGCTGCTGTCCGTTAAATCAAGTATTTTCATTTTTCGCCCTTCCGTTTTAATCAGAGATATAAGTATATTGCCCGAATAAGTCAGCACATTATAAAGCGCCTCAAAAGCGTCCTGCAGAAAAAGTACGCTTATATCAGACATTAAACACAAACTAAAACTAATGTTGTATAACGTTCGTTTCATTATAGCGTATACAGGAAGCTTTGTCAATAAGTAAAGCGTATTTTCTGCAGAATAATTCGGCAGTAAAGGGTTGTTTCTCCCGAATTTTTATGATACAATAATACTAAAATAGTCGGAGGTAAGAAATGAATTACAGTATAAGAAAAATCCGAGAGGATGAATATAAGCTTTTAGACGACTTTATATACGAGGCAATTTTCATTCCCGAAGGTGTTGAGCCGCCCCCAAAATCCATTATCAATCAGCCCGACTTACAGGTGTATATAGAAAATTTCGGAAAAGAAAAGGACGATATATGCTTTGTGGCGGAAGCCGACAGCAAGGTAGTCGGAGCCGTATGGGTCAGGGATATGCAGGACTACGGCCATATAGCCGAGGGCGTCCCCTCCTTTGCCATTTCTCTCTATAAGGAATACCGTAATTTCGGAATCGGAACGAAGCTTATGAAAACAATGCTTTCCGAGCTTAAGACCAAAGGCTACGAGAAAACGTCGCTTGCCGTTCAGAAGGCGAATTATGCGGTAAGAATGTACAAGAAGGTAGGCTTCGAAATAATCGATGAAAATGATGAAGAGTACATAATGGTATGTGAGCTTGAGAATATATAAAACCACCGCTGTTCCCCGAAAACGGGAACGGCGGCTTTTTACATTTGTGCTGTGGGCGCACAGCCGAAATTCTTCACATAGGCCCTGTAAAAGCTTGAATAATCTCCGAAGCCGCAGGCTTCACAGGCGTCGCGTCCCGTATACCCGTTCCGTATCATTTCCTTTGCGGCGGTAAGGCGCTTTCTCGTTATATAATCCCAGGGTGAAGCCCCTGTCGCCTGCCTGAATACACGACTGAACTGGGACGGACTGAGATAAAAATGCTTTGCAAGAAAGGGTACGGATATATCATCGAAAAGATGATTATTTACGTACATCACTATCCGTTCCGCAGTACTTGCAGGCTTATACTCGACGCTTTTACGCTCCGAAAATGCACGGTTTATCATATCCAGCAGAATAAGCAGATGCGTTCTTATCGTAAGCTGTCTGTTATAGTCGGTATCCTCCCTGCACATTTCGGCAAAGAGTTTTTTTACAAGCCTCATATCCATATCCGACGGCGAAAACATATTGCCTGTTCCTAAAGGTCTGTCTGTAAAGGCTCTTGTAAGAGCTCCCTTCGGGTCGATATTTTCAGCAAAATCAAGGGGGAAATTTACTGCATAACGTTCGTATCCTATACCTTCCCTGATTCTCGCCTTGTGAGATTCGGCAGGACGCATTATCATAAGACTGTTTTCGTCGAGGGGATATTTAGAGCCCTCCACAAGATATTCGACGCTTCCCGAAACAAAGAAATATATCTCGCATTGGTCGTGAATATGCATTGTAAAATTCTTATCGTCGGGCTTGTCATCTGTTGCGTGACGTATGTAAATATCATCAAAGCTGTATTCCCTAAGCATTATCTCCTCCCCTTTCGGATTTATTATAACACTTTATGCGCGAATTTGCAATACATAAAGCTCAAAAAAGCAATTGAAATGCAAATTCATCCGTGATAGAATGTAATCAGAAAATAAACGGAGGTACCTGTATGGATTTTAAATTAGCGGCCTTTGCCGACGAGGCAGACGGCAGAATTTCAGCTCAGATAAAGGCTATGAGCCGTAACGGCATCGGCCTTCTTGAGATAAGAGGCGTTGACGGAGAAAATATTTCGGACATTTCCAAAGACAAAGCCATAGAAGTACGCAAACAGCTCGACGAAGCAGGTATTTCTGTATGGTCGTTAGGCTCTCCCTACGGAAAAATCGGAATCTGCGACGATTTCGGCCCGCACCTTGATAAATTCAGATACGGGCTTGAGCTTGCTGAAATTCTCGGAGCCCGACATATAAGAATCTTCAGCTTCTACGTTCCCTCAGGCGAACAGGAACGCTACAGAGAAACGGTGCTGAACCGACTCGGACAGTTCATTTCGTCAGCGGAAGGAAGCGGTATTATCCTTTGCCACGAAAATGAAAAGGGAATCTACGGCGATACTGCTTCGAGATGTCTTGAGATTCATAAGGAATTCCCCTGCCTTAAGGCGGTATTTGACCCTGCTAATTTTATTCAGTGCGGACAGGATACGGTAAAGGCCTGGGAAATGCTTGCGCCTTATGTGGAATATATGCATATCAAGGACGCTATGGCTGACGGCTCTGTTGTTCCTGCAGGAAAAGGAAACGGAAACCTTCCTTATCTTCTTGAAAATTATAAAGGAAGCGTACTCACGTTAGAGCCGCATCTGTCTGTATTCGACGGTCTCGATAAGCTTGAAAAAGACGGAAAAACGAAAACAGGATACTGCTACCCCTCGTCGGACGCCGCCTTTGACGCCGCCGTAAAGGCACTTAAGGAATTATTGTAAAGGAGAATTATTATGAATAAATTAAGACTCGGTATCGTAGGACTCGGAAATATGGGAAGCGGACATTTCTTTAACGTGTTCGGCGGAAAATGCCCCTCCGTAGAAATTACTGCAGTATGCGACATCAACCCGGAAAAGCTTGAAAAAACGAAGGATTATCCCTCTGTAAAACGCTTTACAGACAGCGCCGAAATGCTTGACAGCGGATTGATTGACGCCGTACTTATCGCCGTACCTCATTACGACCATCCCACAATTGCGGTCGAAGCCTTTAAGCGTAAAATTCACGTTCTTACAGAAAAGCCTGCAGGCGTTTATGCAAGACAGGTGCGTGAAATGAACGAGGCGGCGGAAAAATCGGGAGTTAAGTTCGGAATTATGTTTAACCAGCGTACAAATCCGATGTATGCGAAGGCACGTGAAATCGTACAGAGCGGCGAGCTCGGGGAGCTCAAAAGAATGGTTTGGATTATTACAAACTGGTACAGGACGCAGGCTTATTATAATTCGGGAAGCTGGCGTGCTACCTGGAGCGGCGAAGGCGGCGGCGTACTTCTTAATCAGGCGCCCCATAACCTTGACCTATGGCAGTGGATTTTCGGTATGCCGAAAAGAATACGTGCATTCTGTGAATTCGGTAAGTATCACAATATTGACGTTGAGGACGACGTAACTATTTTCGGAGAATACGAAAACGGCGCTACCGCAACCTTTATTTCCACCACAGGCGACGCCTGCGGTACCAACAGGCTCGAAATCACAGGCGACAAGGGTAAAATTGTAGTCGAGCACGGTAAGCTCTGCCTGTGGAGGCTGGCTGTTCCCGAGCGTGAATTCTGCTTTACGTCCAAGGAGGGCTTTGCCGTTCCCGAAAGCTCCTATGAGGAATTTACCGCCCCCGAGCCCGAGGGTCATCCCGAAGTACTCGAGGCCTTCGCACAGGCAGTTCTCAACGGCACGGAAATGATTGCAAGGGGCGAGGAGGGCTTAAATTCCCTTTCTATTTCGAATGCGGCTTATCTTTCAACCTGGACTAACGACTGGGCAGAAATACCTACCGATGAAGTATTGTTTGAAAAATATCTCGATGAACGCTGTAGGAATGAAAAGCGCTTAAAAAAATAAAAACCGCTCACGTTGAAGCCATTGAAAAACTTCGTGAGCGGTGGAAGGTAAGATGGTAATGAATGTTCTGATTCTGATGCTGGCTGTTACCGCCTGCTATACGATAACCTCCCTGAGCGATAAATATGCTGTTTCGGAAGCTAAATTCACAGGCGACGAATTCACTTTTCTTATGTGCTCGTCGATGTCGGTTTTTCTTGCAGTCTCCCTGCCCTTTCAGACTCTTGAATTTACCCTGTGCGGACAGAGCTTCGCCGCAATATTGCTGATTGCATTATGCAAGCTTCTGGAATTTCAGATGAGCGCGCTTGTTCTGAAGCAGCTATCCGCCTTCGAATTAAAGGCGTGGCTCGGAGTAACGCTTTTCGTATCCTATATTACTGATATTCTCTATGGCGCAGAGGCCGAGGCCTTGAAGTTTATCTGTATCGCCGCCACAGCCGTCGGACTGATTCTTATTGCCCGTTCGGGAAGAAGCGGAAAAATCGAATACGGTAAAATTGCTATTCCGCTTATACTGTATCTTGCCGCAAAATACGGCTACGGACTTGTCATAAAAGCCTTTACGCCATATATTTCTCCGACTGTACAACTGCTTCCCGCACTGGTTATAGTGGCGATTGTAATGCTGTTCAGGATAAAGCCCTCGGAGATTATTAAAAAGAACAGGCAGGGTGCGCTTAAAGTTATTCTTGCGAGAATACCGAATACGGCAGGTATGCTTTTTGAAAATGCAGTAATAGCTATAAGCCTCTCAAATTATTCCTTTATCCAGCCTATGATACTTGTGACGCTTTTCATTATCGGACTTATACGAAGAGAACAGCATTCACGGCTTAATCTTATCGGAAGCGTGATTTGTATAACAGGAGTAGTTATGTTTCAGATTTTCTGAATAGCCGAAAAGCTTTTTCGACAGCCTGAAGCTGTATTCCGCAGACATCACGCCTCGGACGTTATGGGCAGGATACTTGAGCTTCGTTCAAGGTATGACTTACGTATGAAGGTCGAACGCTTTATAAGTGATGAAAAGGGAATTCCCGAAGCCGATAAGCAGTTCATCAAGGAATAAACAATGGCCGCTGTGCCGATAAAATGCACACCGAAAGCCTTTTAGCTTACGGGGTGCATTTCATATTCGAAGCTTATATTTTATCTGAAAATCATTCTGAGGAAATTATAGATATGGGGCTTGACGCTTGTGTGGTCGTGGCCCGTACGCTCCATAATATGACTCAGATATTCAACCTTGTTTTCCGTCATTATTCTTCGGTAGCTGTCGGGGGCGGAGCCCACAACGTTATCACATTTCGAAGAGCTTATAAGAATAAGGCTTCTATCCTTTCCGCCGAAGCTCATTTCCTTATCCTCCATTTGTCCCGGATGAAGAGGCGAGCCGTCGATTTTCACAAGCCCCGGAGCCGCACATACCGAGCCCGTGTACCCAAACAGGTCGGGTCTCCTGAAGCCTATGAAAAGAGACTCTCTTCCGCCCATAGAAAAGCCTGTTATCGCGGTATTTTCCCTGCCCTTTGCGACGGAAAAGCCCTTCTCGATAAAGGGCATCAAGTCAGTAGTAAGATCATTTATGAAATTATCGTAGGCGAAACAGTTCGCTAAATCCATTCCCGTACATCGGGGCATATTTTTATCACAGAACATATAGGGCAGTACGATTATCATTTCCTCAGTCTCGCCGCCTGCAAGAAGATTTCCGTACACAGTACCGAGGCTTACCTCCTCGGAGGCCCACCAGTCCTCGTCGTTATAGAAGCCGTGCAGGATATAAAGCACAGGATACCTTTTCTCCTCGGAATAATCGGGAGGAAGCATTACATTCACATTTGTATCACGACCTGCGGCAGAGGAAAAGTATGTATATTTCCTGAATACAGGATATACGGTCTCCCTCGCTTCGTCATAGCCCTCAGGCGGAAGCTCCGTTATTATGTTTCTGAATTTTTCCATATATGATTTCTCCTGTATCCTTTCCGTTTATTGAGCACGTCGGGAAATGTTCAACAGCATCGGCATTTTAAGCCTGCCGTTCATACAACCGCCCGACACATTATATTATACAATAATGCAGTAGGTTTTTCAATGATATTTCATACTTTTTCTGTATTTCCTGCTTTCGGAAGGCATATTGCCGCATTTTTCGAATAATGCAACCCGATTGTTACTTTAGCTATGCATATTGACTAATTTTTCTTATGCAATTCCAACAAACATTTTGAAGTAAAAATGCCAAACAGCTTGAATGCAGGGCAAAAATATGATATAATTTTTGTAGTTAAAATGTAGATATTCTCCCGCTTTTTCGGGAGCTGCAGTATCATAGAATTACAGAGAGATAAAATATCCGAAAGGAAGATAACTGATGAAAGCCTTGAATAAACGTTGGTATACCTTCACCCTTGTATGCATTATTATTGCGCTGTTTGTTATGGTAGCCTATAATCATTTTGTTTTTAACTCAAGTATGGAATCCACCATTGAGGATATCGGAGCAAGCAATATATCACAGGTTGCCGAGGAGCTCGGCTCCTACCTTAATAATGGTAAAAGCGTTGTCCAGACCACATCCGTATCCGTAGAATATATGATGAATAACGATATAGGGTCTGAGGAAATCGAACGCTTTCTTACCTATGAATCGGAACGCTACAAGAGAGAAATCGACGAGAATTTCACGGGAATCTACGGAATCTTTGACGGCGTATACATTGACGGTATAGGCTGGGTACCCGACGAGGGTTACGATCCGAAAACAAGAGACTGGTATATTGCCGCTTATGAAGCGGGCGGAGAGGTAGCTATCGTATCCCCTTACCTTGACGCACAGACAAACACCGTTATGGTTTCCGTCAGCAGAATGCTTCCCGACGGCGAAAGCGTAATATCTATGGATATCGGTATGAAGCGTATACAGGAAATAACCGAGGAAATCCACCTTCACAATATCGGCTACGGCTTCGTTGTCGATAAAAACGGGCTTGTAGTCGCTCATAACAACATCGAGGAAAAGGGTAAGAATTACCTCGACGTAAATTCGGAAATGAAGCCGATTATAGAAAGCGTATACAGCGGTACAAGAGACTGCTTCGAAGCCGAATTGAAGGGCGAGACAGTAACCGTATTCACCGAAACGGTTATGGACGACTGGAACGTGGTTATGATTGTAAAGAACGACGCTCTTTTCGCCGACTCTCATAAAACCCTTGCCAACAACATCATTGTCTGCAGTATTATTTCCCTTGTCATAATCGTGTTCTTTGTTATCACGTTTATCCGAATCAATAACTCGATGAAGCGTGAGAAGGAAATCAACAGACAGATGGATGAGCTGAACAATAAAATCATCCGTGCGCTCGTAAGAACAATTGACGCCAAGGATCGCTACACAAACGGTCATTCCGCCCGTGTTGCGGAGTATTCGAGAGAGATCGCAAGGCGTATGAACAAAAGCGAAAAGGAACAGGAGGATATCTACTATGCAGGCTTACTGCACGACGTAGGTAAAATCCGCGTACCCGCCGCCGTTATCAATAAGGCAGGAAAGCTTACAGACGAGGAATACGAAAAAATTAAAATTCATCCCGTTACAAGCTATCATATTCTTAAGGATATCTACGATGATAAGACTATTGCCCTCGGAGCGAAATTCCACCACGAGCGCTATGACGGAAAGGGCTACCCTAACGGCTTAGAGGGAGAAAATATCCCCGAAATTGCAAGAATTATAAGCGTCGCCGACACCTACGACGCTATGGCCAGCAACAGAAGCTACCGTAAGGCTCTTCCTCAGGATGTGGTACGTTCCGAAATTGAAAAAGGAAGAGGAACACAGTTCGACCCGAAAATCGCCGATATTATGCTGGAAATGATAGACGAGGATACGGATTATTTACTGAAGGAGCCGAAATCCGTTCTTAAATCCGTTCTCGTGGTTGACGATGAACAGATGAATGTCAGAATAATAGAGCATCTTATGAAGGATGAGCCTATGTACAGCATTGCAGGCGCAGGAAGCGGATCCGAGGCTCTCAGAATTCTCGGAGAACGGGAATTCAATCTTATCCTGCTGGATGTGGTTATGCCCGAAATGGACGGCTTCGAAACCCTTTCCCGTATCAAGGAAAAATATAATATACCTGTTGTGTTTATGACGGGAGATAAGAACCTCGAAACTATAAAAAAGGCCGCTGAGCACGGTGTAGAGGATTATCTCACGAAGCCCTTTTCACCCCTTGCACTTAAGGAGATTATGCACAGTATTTCCAATTAACAATACAATGTATTCAAGGAGAACAGTATGGGACAACTGATTAACGGTAGCCTTCTCATTTTAGGAACACTCGCCATATCAACGGGAATTTCCTTTTTCAATAAGGAAAAGAAGTCCGGTATTATCCGTATATATCTTTTAGTGTCGGGCTTTTTTGCCGCTATGTGGTGCTTCGGCTACGGCTTTATGGGAATGTCTACCGATATTAACGCAATTTATTTAGGCCGTTTATTCGGACTTATCGCTATCGACGGATATCTTCTTACAATGATGATACTGATTGCTACCCTTATTCATTTTAAAAAGCGGTATACCTATGCATTCATTATCATTTATTCGATACTTGCGATAGGAGATATAGTCCTTTTCTCGCCTCTCGATTATTACCATTTTATCGAAATTGACGGACGTACCTCTTTTATTTCGGATTCCTGGTTCGGAAGTACATATCATAAAATATTCCTGGCGGTTGCGGTATCTATGCTTTTCCTGGTAGGCTTTACCTGGCTGTTCAGCCGTAAGACGACCCAGAACCGAAAGCTTGTTCTCGTAATGGTCTGCGCACATCTTTTCCTTCTCGTTTCGATGATTCCCGATACTATTCTTACTATGTTCGGTATTCCGTATTTCCCCTCTACCTGCTACGGCGTAATGGTTTCCTACTTTATTACCTGGTATAACTGCGTGCATAATAATGCGCTTACTATAACCCTTCAGAATGTCAGTGCCTATGTTTATCAGGGTACAAACGTAAATATACTTGTTTTCGATATGGCGAAGAAGTACTATATGGGAAACGATTCCGCAAATAAATTCCTTGAAATCGAAGAGGGCTCCGATATCGGTATGGCAGACCTGTTCGATATATCCGCCGAGAAAGCGGAAAAATGTCTCGATGATGTTATTGCAGGAAAAATCCACGAAATCAAGCTCCATACAATAAACGGCAACAAGAGCTGTATGCTCCAGTTCACGGTAGGCCGCGATAAAAAGAATATAGCTTACTGTATCGTTGTGTTTGTATACGACCTTACGAAGGACGAAGAAATGATGGAAAGTCTCAGGATGGCGAACGAAGCCAAAAGCGACTTTTTATCGAATATGTCTCACGAAATACGTACCCCTATAAACGCAATTATCGGTATGAATGAGATGATACTGAGAGAGTCGTCGGATAAAAACGTACTGGAGTATGCAAGTACTATCCGTACCTCCTCCAATTCGCTCCTTTCCATTATAAACGACGTTCTCGATATCTCGAAAATCGAATCGGGAAAAATGGAAATCGTCGAAGCCAATTACGAATTGTCCTCGCTTGTTGTGGACTGCTACAATATGATTACCGAAAGAGCAAGGGAAAAGAAGCTTGCGCTTCACGTGGACTGTAACGAGGAAATCCCGAGCTCCCTTTACGGCGATATGTCTCATATAAGGCAGGTAGTCCTTAACCTTCTGACTAATGCAGTAAAATACACCGAAAAGGGCGATATCTATTTCCGTGTAACAGGCGAAAACCGTGACGGACAATGGTATCTCGCTATTACAATAGAGGATTCGGGAATAGGCATAAAGAAGGAAAATATCGGTAAGCTTTTCGAAAAGTTCGAGCGCTTCGACCTACAGAAAAACAGAAATGTAGAGGGTACGGGTCTCGGACTCAATATCGTGAAGAGCTTCGTTGAGCTTATGAACGGAACTATATCGGTAGAAAGCGAATACGGACAGGGCTCCGCCTTTACCGTATGTATTCCTCAGACAGTTACAGATCCTACGCCTATCGGAAAGCTAAGTCTCGGAACAACGGCGTCGGATAGCGTCTCATACAAGCATAGCTGCGAATTTATCGCTCCCGAGGCGAAGATACTTGTGGTTGATGACGTTCCCGTAAATCTTAGTGTATTCGTAAATCTTATAAAGGGCTTTAAAATGCAGGTTGATACCGCTTCAAGCGGACAGGAATGTCTCTCTCTTACCAAGAGTAAAAAGTATGACATAATCTTTATGGATCATATGATGCCCGAAATGGACGGTATCGAAACCCTCGGAAGAATAAAGGCTGACGAAGACAACCCCAATAACACAACTACGGTTATTATGCTGACCGCAAACGCTTTGATCGGTATGAAGGAAATGTATCTCGATAAGGGCTTTACCGATTACTTATCTAAGCCTATCGTTCCCGATAAGCTTGAAAAGGTGATAGGAAGCTACCTGCCTGAAGAAAAGAGGCTCTCAGCCTCCGAGGAAGCTAATGAAGCGGAAAAGGTATGCATTTCCCTGCCCGCTTCGGATACTGCCGCAACAGAAGTAAGCGATACGGACAGTCCCCTCGAAAAGATAAAGAAGCTTATACCCGACGTGAATATGAAAATGGCGATGCTTTACTGCTCGGGAAGCGAGGAGATGTATATTGAGTTCCTGCAGGATTTCGCCGAAAGCGGAAGATACGAGCGTATCGGCGAGGCTTACGGAAATACGGATATGAAGCTGTACACGATAGAGGTACATACCCTTAAAAGCACATCGAAAACTCTCGGCTTCGACAGGCTTTCAAAATTAGCGGAACAGCTCCAGTTCGCCGCAGGTAAAAACGATATAGCCGCCGTTAATGAAAATCACGATGAAATGATGAAGCTTTACAGCGACATTTTAACGGCGCTTAAGCGTGTTTTTTAAGCAGTAACGCTTATAACCGAATATATCCTGACACGCTTTTCCTTCGGGTAAGGCGTGTTTTTACCGTAAAATACAAGCTTACTGTTCAATAAGGAATTTTAAAGCTCATTTAATTTTCCCGATATATAATCATATCAGAAAATTCTTTAAAAAGGATGATTTTTACGGCAATTTATGCTACAATTGAATTATCAGAGGTGATGATATGAGAATTCTAATCGCCGAGGATGAGAAAGCGCTGGCTAAGGCAGTAGTCAAAATCCTCGAAAAGAACAATTATTCCGCCGACGCCGTGTATAACGGAAGGGACGCGCTCGATTATCTTTTAAACGGCAACTATGACGCGGCGGTTTTCGATGTAATGATGCCTGTTATGGACGGAATAACCGCATTGAAGGAGCTTCGCCTTTCGGGAAATAAAACTCCCGTGCTTATTCTGTCTGCAAGGTCACAGGTAGAGGACAGGGTACAGGGCCTCGACAGCGGTGCAAACTATTATCTTACCAAGCCCTTCAGCCCCGAGGAGCTTCTTGCAGCAATACGGGCTATCACACGCTCACAGGCCGAGGTCGATACAAAGCTCAGAATGGGAAATATTACTCTCGACAGGGCAACCTTCGAGCTTTCCTCACCTACGGGAAGCTTCCGTCTCGCAAATAAGGAATTTCAGATGATTGAAATGCTTATGTCCAATCCACATCATATCATACCTGCCGAGCGCTTTATGGAGAAGATATGGGGCTACGAAAACGAAGCGGAAATAAACATAATATGGGTATATATTTCCTACCTTCGTAAAAAGCTTCAGGCGCTTAATGGGGATATATGTATAAGAGCCTCAAGAAACGCAGGCTACTCCCTGGAGGAAAACGATGATAAAAAAGCTTAAAATTAAGTTTATATTCCTGGCTATGATATCGCTTTTCGTACTTCTTTCCGCGATTGTTTCGGGTATGAATATCATAAACTACAGCACGGTTGTAGCGGAAGCGGACGATATATTATCCTTACTTTCGGAAAATAACGGAGCTTTCCCCGACAGGGTTATAAAGCCGCCGCCGAATATGAATATGCCGAAGCATTTTTCCCCCGAAACTCCCTATGAGACCCGCTATTTTTCGGTACTCGTAAATAACTCGGGAGAAATAGTAAAGGCGGAAACGGAACGTATAATATCAGTTAATGAACAAACTGCCAAGGACTACGCAGAGAAAGTAATTGAAAGCGGTAATACCGAAGGCTTCGCGGAGGATTACCGCTATAAGGTAATAACATCGTCAAAGGGAAAGAGAATAACCTTTCTTGATTGCGGCAGAAAGCTTCAGGCCTTCAATAATTTTATGCTTGCAAGCATTTTCATTTCAGCGGCAGGGTTTCTCATTGTATCGGTAATTATAATTATCCTCTCGGGAAGAATTATAAAGCCTGTTGCGGAAAGCTACGAAAAACAGAAGCGTTTTATTACCGACGCAGGACACGAGCTTAAAACCCCTCTAACAATAATAAACGCCAATGTAGCTCTTCTGGAAGCCGACCCCGAGGACGGGGACTGTATAAGCGATATAAGACAGCAGGCAGAGCGTCTCGCTTCCCTTACCAATAATCTGGTGTACCTTGCGAGGCTTGATGAAAAGGAAACGGCCATAGAGAAGGTTGAGCTTCCCTTTTCCGATATCATAAGCGAAACCGTCTCTTCCTTCAGAGCTATCGCACAGTCTCAGAATAAGGAGCTTTACTGCAGTATTCAGCCCCTTCTTTCCATAAAGGGAAATCATACAGCCCTACAGCAGCTTATCACCCTGCTAACGGATAACGCGCTTAAGTATTCCCCCGAAAACAGCACCATAAGCGTCACGCTGAAAAAGCGGGGCAGAAGCATAGAGCTTACTGTTTCAAACGCTTCTCTCACTCCCATAGAAAAGGAAAGCCTCGAGCATATTTTCGACCGCTTCTACCGTATGGACAGCTCGAGAAATTCCGAAACAGGCGGTCACGGTATAGGTCTTTCCGTTGCGCAGAAAATCGTAGAAGCCCATAACGGAAAAATCTCCGCCTTTACAACCGACGGTTCGGATTTCGGTGTAACCTGTACCTTCCGTTCGGCGCAGGGCTGAAATCCCCATTAAATAATCACTCAAAATCGCAGAGCCGCATAAACGACTCTGCGATTTTTTATCTACTTGATGAAAAATGCTTGCTCTTTACTCCTTATCTTGCCGAAAATGCTTTATTTTGCTTATTTTAGAGCATAAAATTATGCAATTTAATTGACATCAACGCAATAATAATATATAATTTACTATGTATAGTTTCATATTTAATAAGATGTATAGGTGATAAGATGAAAAATAACAAACTGAAATTGAGCAGCGGCTATCGTACCGCCCTTATAATTCTAATATTCATACTTGCCGGTATAATTGTGCTTAATGCAGTACTTATACAGCATACCGAATCACAGAGAATTGAAGCCCAGGGACAAATGGAGCTAAGCAGTATCGCAGGCCGCGTCGATAACAGCCTTTACCGCTAACACCATTCACAACGTAAGACAGACCTGCATATACGCAGGCTTCGACAACTATCTCTCCAAGCCCTTCACGGGTCAGGATATCAAAACCGCCTTCAGCGAAAGCGTTACTGCTCGTAAAGCCGAAGGTACAGAAATGACACAGATTACATTATCGGACACCACAATGAATTTATCTCGATGTACCGCACAGCCACCTACAATCTCGAGGAGGCTGTTACAGGGTATTTCTCCGATAAATCCTAAAAATTTCGGGAGGAAATCCAATGCGAAATCTTATTAAAGACCTTAAATTCGACGCAAAGGACATAAACGGTAAAAGCATAATTATGAGTAAGATTATGCTTGCTACCGTCTGTATGATAATGTGCGTTATGAATATTACTTCGAATGAAATAATTACAGCAGTCATAACGGGCGGGCTTTCCCTGCTTTGTATAGTGAATGCAATTATGTACAAAAAGTTCCATAGCCTTAATGTAACGAGTATACTTACTCTCGGCGTTATAGGAATTGTTCTTATGCACGCCGTTATATCCGGAGGAACCGACGGCTTCAGTATCGTATGGATGCTTATGGTGCCGCCTCTCGCTATATTCTTCTATAAGCTCCTCTACGGCGGAGGCTTCAGTATTCTTCTCGGTATAGCTATGGCGATATATCTTTGGTCGCCTCTGAGCGAGCTCGGATACGCTTATCCCGAGGTATATCAGATACGCTTCCCTATCGTTTATTTCTTCGATACGGCGATATCCATCTTTATTAATTACAACATTCTCCAATATAAAAAGAAACAGGTTTCTCTCCTTGAAATGACTAAACAGGCCAGCGATACAAAAAGCGACTTCCTCGCCAATATGAGCCACGAAATAAGAACTCCCCTTAATGCAGTAATGGGAATGTGCGAGCTTATTCTCCGTGAAAATGATTTAAGCAGTACCGTGAGAGAATACTGCTTCAACATTCAGAATTCGGGAAGAAGTCTTCTTGCCATAATAAACGATATCCTCGACTTCTCGAAGATTGAATCGGGAAATATGGAGCTTATCGAAGAGGAATTCAATATCTCCTCAACCATAAACGACGTCATAAATACCGCTATAGCAAGAAAGGGCGATAAGCCCCTTGAGCTTATTGTAAGATGCGACCCGGATATTCCCTCGGGGCTTATCGGCGACGAGGTACGTATCCAGCAGGTTATGATAAACCTCGTAACCAATGCAATCAAGTTCACAAACTCGGGCTGTATCGTATTGAAAGTCACTCAGACAAAGCACGATTACGGAATAAATCTTACTGTATCGGTAGCGGATACGGGAATAGGTATCTCCCCCGAAAATATCGAGAAGCTATTTAACAGCTTCTCGCAGGTTGACACAAAGAAAAACCGTGCTGTGGAAGGTACGGGACTGGGACTTGCGATATCACGTAAGTTTATTACCCGTATGGGCGGCTTTATAAGCGTTACGAGCGAATACGGCTCGGGCTCGGAATTCAAGTTTGTTATACCGCTTAAGGTTTCCGACCCTAAGCCCTTTATCTCCGTTAAGGATTCCAAGAAAATCAAGGCGGCCTGCTTCATAGATATGTCGAAATACGAAATGCCGAGGGTAGCGAAGGAATATACCGCCCTCATTTCGGAGCTTTCGGATACTCTCGATTCCGAGCTTAAAATGTTCAATACCTTTGAGGAGCTTAAGGCAGCCGAGCCCGAAAAGAATTTCACCCATATCTTCATCGCTCGTGAGGAATATCTCGCAAGTCCCGACTTTTTCAACAGTGCGGCGGATAAGACGAAGGTTATTCTCGTACAGGACAGAACTGATGAAATCGAAGTTCCTTCGGGTATTAAGTGTATTTATAAGCCCTTCTACGCCATTGCGATAGCGTCGGTACTCAACGATGAAAACATTCTGAGCAATACAAACGACAGGCGAAGCTCTGCTATACAGTTTACTGCACCCAAGGCGAGAGTCCTCATCGTAGACGATAATATAATTAACCTTAAGGTTGCAGTAGGTCTGATGAGACCCTACTGTATGCAGATACTTACAGCCGACAGCGGTGCGGCGGCGATAGAAATGCTTAAATCCAAGGATTTCGATATCGTATTTATGGATCATATGATGCCCGAAATGGACGGCGTCGAGGCTACTCACGCCATAAGAGCTATGGAAGGCTCATACTATAAAAATCTCCCGATAATAGCCCTTACCGCTAACGCAGTAAACGGTGTAAGAGATATGTATATCGAGGAGGGGCTAAACGATTTTATACCTAAGCCTATCGACGTCTCAAATCTCAGCCGTGTTCTTAAAAGCTGGCTTCCGAGAGAGCTTATAGAGATGCCCTCGGGAGACACTGATATCCCCGAAATAAGCCATAAAAAGCCCTCTGCTCCTGAGCCTGCACCAGTTAAAAAGGAAGCCGAGACGGCTGTTAAAAACGAGCCCTCGGAAACCGAACTCTTCAACAGCGAAACAGGCGCCTTCTACACAGGCGGAGATATCGAAGCCTATAACGATATACTCGGCATATATCTCAGCAAGGCGCAGGAAAAGCACGATTATATAAAGAAGCTCTTTGAAGAAAAATCCTGGAAAAATTATATTATCGAGGTTCACGCTCTTAAAAGCACCTCCCTTACTATCGGCTCACAGCCTCTTTCGGAGCTTGCGAAGGAGCTTGAGCTTGCAGGCAAGGCAGAAAATTACAGCCTTATCGAAGAAAAGAACGGCGCTATGCTGGAAATGTATATGAAGGTTGCCGAGCTTGGAAGAAAGTATCTTGAGCCCTTCGGAACAGCAGATAATACAGAAGAAAACGCTGTAACCGAGGATACGGCAGAGCTTACCGAAATCACTAAGGAACAGATTGTCGGAATTATAGATAGAATAAAGTCCGCCTGTGAAGCCTTCGACGGCGACGAGGTTGCGGCAGTATGTTCCGAAGCCTCGGAATACTCCTTCGGCGGAACAGCCCTTAAGCCCTTCCTCAGTAAGATAAAATCCGCCGCCGATGATTTCGAATATGACGGAGCGGCCGAGAAAACCGCAGAAATGCAGGAAAAGCTCGGAATATAACCTCGTAAGGCTTAACGAAAGGATTAAAAGGAATAGTTATGAACAAGAAAAAAGTTGGAATTATCGCTGAATGTACCTGCGACCTGCCTAAAAGCACTATCGAAAAATACGATATAGATATGCTCTATTTTCTGATTGAAACGGAAAGTGGAATCTTTACCGATACCGACGAGATTACGGCTCAGAATATCCTTCTACATATGGAATCGGGCGGAAAAAGGTCTAAGCCCTATCCGCCTGCTGCCGAGGTATACAAGAAGGCCTTCGAAAAAAATCTCGCTAAGTATGACGAGGTTATCCTCGTTTCAATAAGCTCGTCGGTAAGCCATTCCGTTGAACAGGCGAAAAAATCGGCGGCACTCGTTGAAAACGGAGCCGACCGAATTCATATCTTCGATACGGGGCACTTATCCTCGGGGCTCGGCTTTATGGTAATGAAGGCGGCAGAACTGGCAAACCAGGGATGCTCTGCCGATAAGATATTATCGGAGCTTGAGCTTCTTAAAAAGAGAATTTCCACCACATTCATTATAAGAAATACCAACTATCTTTACCGAAACGGTCTTATAAAGCGCTGGCTCGACAGATTGTGTTCGTTATTCAACGTTCACCCCATTCTCGAAATGAAAAACGGAAAGCTTGTAGTAAAGACCTTCATTATCGGTAATTACACCTATGCCTACAGAAAATATATACGGAAAATCCTCAGAAAGGGCTATGGGGCAGATAAAAAGAAGGTATTTATCGCTCACGCTGGCTGCAGCGTAAAAATGCTCCGCACGGTAACCCTTGAGGTAGAAAAACAATGTCACTTCGAGGAGGTTATTCCTGTAAGCGCTTCGGCTACAATCTCCTGTAACTGCGGCCCAGAAACCTTCGGAGTTATGTTTCTAAAAAGCGAATAACAGTATCATAAAAATGTATCGGAAGGATAAAAATGGAAAAGAAGAATCTTATTGAAAAAGGACTTACGTCTATAGGAATCGAATTCGGTTCAACAAGAATAAAGGCCGTACTTATCGGAAAGGATTTCTCTATCCTCGCCACAGGTATACACGACTGGGAAAACAGGATCGAAAACGGAATATGGACTTACTCGGAGAAGGATATAAAGGAAGGGCTTTCCGACTGTTTCACCGACCTTATGAAAAATGTCCGTGAAAAATACGGTACGGAACTCCGTACTACAGGCTCTATGGGCATTTCCGCAATGATGCACGGTTATCTCGCCTTCGACAAGGAAAACAGGCTTCTCGTACCCTTCCGCACCTGGCGCAATACCATAACCGCCGAGGCGGCTGAAAAGCTAAGCGACGCCTTCGGCTTCAATATCCCCCAGAGGTGGAGCGTGGCTCATCTTTATCAGGCTATACTGAACAACGAGCCCCACGTATCGGAAATAAAATTCATAACCACATTGGCAGGATATGTCCATTTACTTCTTACAGGAAAAAAGGTCATCGGTACAGGCGACGGCTCGGGTATGTTCCCTGTATCCGCCGACGGAAAATACAATGAAGCTATGCTCGAAAAATTCGGAGCTCTTACTAAAGGAACCGCCTTTAAGGAAAAGCTCGGCGATATTCTTCCCCGCATAGTACCTGTAGGCGAAGCTTCGGGAACGCTTACCGAGGAGGGGGCAAGACTTCTCGATAAAACTGGAGTTTTCGGCGGAGCTGTAAGCTTCTGTCCCCCTGAGGGCGACGCACAGACAGGTATGGTAGCTACCAACAGCATAGCGCCTAAAACAGGAAATGTTTCGGCAGGAACTTCAATTTTCGGTATGGTTGTTCTCGAAAAGGAGCTTTCCGAAAGATACGAGCAGATTGACATAGTAGCAACCCCCGAGGGAAATCCCGTAGCTATGGTTCACTGCAACAACTGTTCCACCGACCTTAACTGCTGGGTAAAATTATTCGGCGGCGTTCTTGAGCTTTTCGGAACAAGCGTACCAAAGGATGAGCTTTATAATAAGCTTTTCGCCGCTTCCCTTTCCGCTGCAGGAGATATGGGAGGGCTGGTAAGCTGTAACTATCATTCGGGCGAACACGTAACAGGCTTCACCGAAGGACGACCCCTTCTTATCCGTACTCCCGACTCGGATCTTTCTGTGGGCAATCTGATGAAATGCCTTATTTTTTCCTCTCTCTCAACCCTTAAAACAGGTATGGATATTCTTATAAAGCAGGAAAAAATCTCTCTCGAAAAAATATATGCTCACGGCGGACTTTTCAAGTCTCCTGTAGTAGGACAGCGCTTCCTTGCGGCGGCGCTCAATGTTCCCGTAGAGCTTCTCGAATCTGCGGGAGAAGGCGGAGCCTGGGGAATTGCTATTCTTGCGGCATACATAGAGCGAGAAAATAAGGCTATGACCCTTACGGAATATCTTTTCGAAAATGTATTCGGAGATATGAAGGGAGAAGTTATGATGCCCTCGGAGAATGACGTTTCCGACTTCAATGATTATGCTGTAAAATTCGGCAGAATGCTTTCGGTAGAGGAGACCGCCGTAAAGGCGATATAATAAGCCATAAATAACATAAACCGCTGACTGTGCGTTTCGGTACAGTCAGCGGTTTTCGGTTTATACAAGCTTAAAATCAATTATAGCGGTATCGCCCGAAACTACCAGGAATATATCGTGAATTCCCGTAGCCTTTTTAAGGGGAGCGGATACCGTAACAAAATCCTCAAGCGCCATAGTATGCGGTATTTCAAGCTTTCCAAGCTCCTTTCCGTCGGGGCTGTCAAGTCTTACGCTTATACTTCCCTTCTGTGCGAAGGAGGCGGAAGCTCTCGCCTGAATTACAGCAGGCTTATCAAGACGCACATTGCTGAATCGGAGATTTCCTGCCCAACCCGAAAGCTTCATAAAATGCTTATGCTCCGATTTCGCCCAGAGCATTTCCATTCCGTAGCTTTCATCATAGGCTGTTGCTTTTGTTATATTTCGGAGATTTCTCGGGGGGATTTTTTCTCCCTTTATCCTTATCGGACAGGTCAGCCTTATATCGGCGGAGGATGCTCCTAACATAATAAGATAGTCTCCGCCTTCGAGAACAAACCTGTCACGGGACACGTCGTAAAATTCAAGCTCGGATTTCGGAATATCAATAGTAACGCTTACAGCTTCTCCTGCCTTAACAAAGACGCGCTCAAAGCCGCAGAGCTTCTTAAGAGGGCGCTTTACCGAGGGCTTTTCCGCCTTGTAATAAAGCTGGGGAACTTCCTCGCCGTCTCGGTCGGAAATGTTTCTGATATTAAAGGAAGCGGTAAGCTTTTCGCCCCTGTCGGAAACTGTAAGACTGCTGTATTCAAATTCGGAATAGGAGAGCCCGTGACCGAAGGGGAAGCATACCTCGCCCTTGAAATACTGATAGGTCATATCGTTTCCGATAATGTCATAGTCGAAAATCGAAGGCAGGTCGAGAACAGAACGGTACCAGGTCATAGGCGTTCTGCCTGCAGGGTTATATTCTCCCGTCAATACTTCCGCTACAGCGTTACCCAGCTCAGGGCCTGCGTGGGAGGTATATACTATCGCAGGAAGCTTCTCCTTTTCGAAGTTTACTGCGAAGGGATAGCTTGAAATTATGAGCTCTACAGTATTTCTGTTAGCGGAGAAGGCCGCCTTCATAAGCTCCGACTGCTTACGGGGCAGGATTATGTCGGGACGGTCGTAGCATTCTCTCGCTACCTGCATAGGATGATTTCCTACGCATACAAGTGCGTAATCGCACTTTTCCGCCAATTCCGCCGCTCTCTTTGCCCCTTCGGAAACAACTGTGATTTCGAAAAGCCGGTCTCTTAAATCCGCATTCCTGCTTATTACGAATTTTCCGTCCTCACCGACGCTTATTCTGTCGTGCATTCTGTTCTCGAGGGTAATATATCCCTCGTGTTCACAATGATGAAGCGTCTCCCAGGTAAACCAGGAAAACACCTCCTCTTCTCCGAGGGTACAGTCCCCCTGAAAACGAAGGAACTTATTCTCGGAAACCGAAAACAGGTTTATCACGTCAAAATCCCAGTCGTGGAGCTCGAATTTCTCTCTTTTTCCGATTTTATCCGAGGAAAAGCTTATTGCGCCCTTTTCGTCTACAGTAAGATATTTTCCGTTTTTCACGGATTTAACCGCTATAATATCATAACCGTTATCATAGAAAACCTTTTTTCTGCCGAGCTTTTTTTCGAGGCCGCTTTTAACGGAAACGAGATAATCGGAGTAACCCGTGTACCAGTCACGGAAATTCTTATCCGCCGTAGGGCCGATAAGGGCTACCGTCTTATTCTTTTCTAAGGGCAGTATACCCTCGTTCTTAAGAAGCGTTACCCCCTCCTTAGCCGCAAGAAGATTTACCTTTCTATATTCATCGCAATTCACGCAATCGGTAGTAATGCTGTCGTAGACTGTACCGCCGTCGAATTCTCCGAGACGAAATCTTCCCATAAGAGAGTTCCCTACCGCCATATCTATATCGGCCTCGGTAATATAGCCGAGCCTTAACGCCTCGTAGGCCGCTTTATGGACAAGCTCCTCGTTATCCGTCATTACGTCACAGCCTGCCTTCAGAGAGAGGGCGAGGGACTCGGCGTGAGAGTCGGTATAGCCGTGTGCGGTAACATTCTGAGAGAAATCCCCTCCGTCGGAAACCACGAAGCCGAGACCCCATTCATCCTTTACCACAGTCCGAAGCTCGGGATTAAGTATAGCGGGAACTCCCGAAAGCTCATTATATGCCGCCATCATAGAATATGCGCCGCCCTTTACGATTGAGGGCTTAAAAGCGGCATAATAATACTCGTGCTTTGTTCTTGGGCTTAGATTGGCTGAACAGGAGCCTCTTTCCTTTTCGTTGTTATCGGCGCAGAAATGCTTAAGGGTAGGAATGGTTTTCATCACCTTATCCTCGCCCCTGAGACCGAGGGTATAGGCTGTTGACATTTCGCCCGTAAGAAAGGGATCCTCGCCGTAGGCTTCTTCCGTCCTGCCCCAGCGGGGGTCTCGCTCCATATCAACGGTAGGCCCCCATATCATAAGACCGCCGCCGCCGTTTTTGTTATAGTAAGCCCTGAATTCATCGGAGGCTATCTCGCCTATACGCTTCATCAGCTTTTTATCAAACATAGACGCCATACCGATAGGCTGAGGGAATACGGTGGAGGGCTTATCGTTATCGTGGGTAACATATCCCCTTGCACACTCCGTACCTATGTACCAGCTTTTAAGCCCGAGTCTCGTCACCTCGTTATGATGGGTAGAGAGCATTTTTACCTTCTCGTCAAGAGTAAGTCTCGAAAGAAGATCCTTAAGTCTTTCCTCGTAGGAAAGCTCCTTGTTGCGAAAGTGGTATACTGCATTATTAACAGCCATTTTATTCTCCTTTTTACATTATCTTTTTAAGCTCCGTATAATCGAGAACGCTGTAGCCTTGCTTTTTGTAGAGGGAAATAGCCTTGTCATTGTCGGGGGACGCTTCAAGTCGAAAAACAACATCGGGATAGAGTTTTTCGATATGGCTGAAAAACCTGCTGCCTATTCCCTTACCCCGAAACTCCTCCTTCAGATAAATATCCTCTATCCAGATACAGCTTCTTCCGAATTCCGTTGAAAAGCTTTTAGCCAGCATTCCGTAGCCTGCTACCTTTTCGCCTTTAAGTATCATATAGCCTTCCGCATAGGGATTTTCACCTGTACAGGCCTTTATATCGTTTCTGAAAATTTCCTCCGAGCCGTTTGTGCTTACTGCAGGAGATGAGTAAAAATCCCTCATCATAGCGATTACGGCTTCCTCGTCGGTCTTTTCCATTTTCCTTATAACAATATCCATTTCAAGCCTTCCCGTTCTCCTCGTACCATTCAAGAAGGGCTGAAAGATTTTCCTCGCTTACATAATCCCCTTCGTGGGTAACGAGATAACACATTCTTTCGTCCTCCTCGGTTTTATTCTCCTTGGCGGAAAGAGCCTTTCCGAGGGATTTTATTATAAGCTTGTTTATTCCTTTAAGCTTTGACATATTTAAACCGCCCTGGAGAGTAAAGAGAGGAATATTATCGGGAATTTTCGTAGCCTTCCTTGTCTCGGCAAGAAGCGTACCCGTGTCACAGAGGCCTACAGCGCACACTGCGGAAAGCAGGAAGGAGCCTGCCGCCTTTTCATAGCCGCTTATATGGCTCGCCATAAGCCAGCCTAAATATATTACTGCCGTGCCCTTTTTAAGTACCCCCGATTCCTTCATTGAATATACAGGGAGTCCTGTTTTTTCTCCGATAAGCTTCGCATATCTTTCGGTAAAGCCTGTTTTTGATGTGTAGATTATTGCTTCGGGTTTCATATCTGCTCCTTAGTTAATCATAATTTTTTCATTAAGCCGACTGCAGAAAAGGAAATTCCCCCTTCCGCATATACTACTCGTATTATATCATTGGCGCAGTAATAAATCAAGCGGCATATTGTCCTATTTTACTGCATATTATTTAACCAAATAAACGAAAGGAAGCCGCTATGAAAAAAACAAGTATAACCTCGCTCTTAATTTATATTGTGACAGCAGAGCTTACAGGAGCCCTATCCGCCCTTATAACAGGAAGCTTCGGCAGTCTGTTCGAGACCTATACCCCGCCTCCCCTTCTTCCGCCCTCCTGGCTTTTTCCCGTAGTGTGGGTAATTCTGTACGCACTTATGGGTATATCCGCCTATCTTGTTTCACGAAGCGGCGGAGAGGAAAATGAAATAAGGAAGGCCCTTACGATATACTGGGTTCAGCTGGCGCTTAATTTCTCCTGGAGTATTGTATTCTTCCGCTTTGAGCAGTTCATCGGTGCCGCCGTGATAATACTGGTATTACTGGGTCTTATTATACTTATGACGATAAAATTCTATAGGCTTCGTCCTCTTGCAGGACTGCTCAATATCCCATACATTATCTGGGTAGCCTTCGCTTCCTATCTCAATATAGCAACCGCCATAATAAATCAATAGCAAATAAAAATTCGCAGAGCCGTTTACCTGACTCTGCGAAATTTGTTTATATTTGCTTTGCTTTTCAGCTTGCGGTATTTTTTATATACTCAACAAACTGCTCCTGTGGGACAGGCTTTGAGAAATGGTAGCCCTGCATAAAATCACAGCCCATTTCTTCAAGAATCTTAACCATAGCTTCATTTTCTACGCCCTCTACGACGATTTTCTTATTAAGCTCCTTAAGCATCTGTACGGTATTTCTGAGAATTGTAAAAGCCTCTTCGTTTTCCATAGCAGACCAAAGAATACTCTTATCAATCTTTACTATTCTTAAGGGAAGGCTTATAAGATATGTGGCGGTAGAGAAGCCTGTTCCGTAATCGTCCATTGAGAAGGTTGCGCCTCTATCGAGAAGACGCTTCATATTCCTTCGTAATGTATCATCGTTTACAGAGCCTGCTGTCTCGGTAATTTCAAAATTAAAGCACCTCGGAACAACGTCGTATTCTTCCATAATGGAGAGCATTTTTACTGCAAGATTATCCTGTACGCATTGTACAGTGGAAAGATTTACTTCGAAATACTTGATACCTATTGCGCGTGGAATGCCTGTACTTATAAACTCGCAAACCTTACGGAGAACGATATCGCCGATTTCCGTTATCATTCCGTTTCGCTCAGCCAGAGGTATAAACTCGTCGGGGCCCACGAAGCCAAGCTCGGTATTCTTAAGCCTTATCAGTGCTTCTGCGGTAGTACAAGCCTTATCCTTAACGCTGTATATAGGCTGGTAGTAGACATCAAAGCCGTCCTCCCTTATCGCCCTCTTAAGGATATGCATAAGCTCGCTTTCTCTTCTTCTCGACCTAAGAGATTCGGCAGAAGCAAAAATTACGTTTCTGTCCCTGTTCCTCGACATTTCGTGGAAGGAATAGGTAATAGCGTCCATAACATCGTCGGGTCCCTTTATAAAGCCCGGATATGATACTATACACATAAATACAGAAAGCGTAACCTCAACATTTCCTGCATTAAAGGGACGGCTGAATAATTCCTTTATGTCCTTTACGATATCTCCGCACTTATTATCGTCCGCTATAATAGCGAATCGGCAGGCGGAAAGATGATACACATTCTTGAAGCCGTATTTTTTCTTGATATAGTCGCCGATAGCGGTTATAAGAAGGTCGCCTATTTTAGCTCCGAGAACCTGATTTATATAGATAAAGTCCTCTGACATAAAGGAAATTACGGAAAATCTCTGTTTCTTACCGATCATCATCTCAATGCTCTTGGCAAAGGCGTCAACGTTATAGCAGTCGGAATGCTTATCGATAAAATCATCAGGATTCTGGAGTGATACGTAAAGAAGCGCAAGGAATACCGAAATTATGAAGTTACTTATGAGGAATTCGGGGTAGAATAACTGTACAAGGGCAGAAACAATACTTGCGATACTGATAAAGTAGATAGAGGTATTCTGCTGCTTCGATAAAACACCGCGGTTTTTTATTGCAATTACCGTAATACCAAGTATTGTACCTATTGAAATTACATACAGAAAATAGAATGCGGGGCCGTGGCAGTAATTACCGTTTTCGTCAAAGTACAGTACAAGCTTGGTAAATGAGGTTGTATAGATAAGAAGCGACTCAACCGCAAAAATTCCGAGACATAGCCCCTTATGCTTCTTCGATACATTTACGTTTCTCGTAACGACCAATATATAGAGGAGATACGTTATCGCCATACCCGAATAGGACGACATATAAATCATATTCACAATGTAATTCGCCCATACGGGGACTTCTGTGAAATAACGGAGGGTAAATACGCTTATCATATCGGCAAGAGACGAAACCATAGAAACCGATATCATCAAAAGATACGCCTTGTTCGCCGGTGTAGGATAATTACGGCGTATAAAATACAGCGCTAAAAGAAGCGACTCGATAAATAATGCCGCAACATCATAATGAGGGATATAAGCCATACCGCACCTCCTTCACATATTATCACCCTAATTTTACCATAAACAGGCCCTGATGTCAATGTTACATAACAAATTATAAGAAATATACAGAATATTCACGTATATTTTCTCCTTACCCGGCGACAGGATTTGACATAAAAACAGAATACTGTTATAATATTGGAAGTGTATTGAAAAGGAAGTAATGAAATGACTAACGAAAAAACTAATCCTCTCGGAACCGAGCCTGTGGGAAGGCTTGTGGCGAAATTTGCAATCCCGAGTATTATCGCTATGCTTGTAGGCTCCCTATATAATATCGTTGACCAGCTTTTTATCGGTCAGGATATAGGCCCTCTCGGAAATGCCGCTACGAATATCGCTTTCCCATTTACAACCTCCTGTATCGCTTTTTCCCTTCTCTTCGGAATAGGAGGAGCGAGCTGTTATAACCTTACAATGGGGCAGGGGGATACGAAAAAGGCTCCCTATTTTATAGGTAATGCCCTTTCGCTTCTTATGCTCTGCGGCATTATCATAACGGCGGTAACGGAAATTTTCCTTACGCCCCTTCTTAACCTCTTCGGCTCTCCCGCGGACGTACTGCCCTACGCTCAGGAATACGTCAGAATAAGCGCTATAGGCTTCCCGTTCCTTATTCTTACTACGGGGGGCTGTCACCTTATAAGAGCAGACGGAAGCCCAAATATGGCTATGTTCTGCAATATTATAGGCGCAGTAATAAATACCGCCCTTGACGCTCTCTTTATCTTCGGCTTCGGTATGGGTATGGCGGGAGCCGCCCTCGCTACGGTAATCGGGCAGGTAGTTTCCGCTCTTGTTGTAATTGTCTATATGATAAAATACAAGAAGGTAAAGCTCGATAAATCCCATTTTCTTATCAAGCCGAAAATTATGGGAAGGATTTCCGCTATAGGTATGGCTTCCTTTATAAATCAGCTTGCCATTATGCTTGTGCAGATTGTTATGAACAACATTCTCCGTCATTACGGTGCATTATCCTCCTACGGCGAAACAATTCCGATAGCCGTTTCGGGAATAGTAATGAAGGTAAATCAGATCGTATTCTCTATCGTAATAGGCCTGAGCCAGGGGGCACAGCCTATCGAAAGCTATAACTACGGCGCAAGAAACTATGACAGGGTAAGAAAAGCCTTCCGTATAGCAATTCTTATCGGCGGCGGAGTTTCACTTGCCGCTTTCGCCGCTTTCCAGCTTATTCCGCGCCCGCTTATCTCTATTTTCGGTACGGGAACGGAAAGCTACTATGTATTCGGAGAAAGCTTCTTCCGTGTGTTCCTGTTCTTTACCTGGCTTAACTGTCTCCAGCCTATTATTTCCACATTCTTCACATCTATAGGAAAGCCCGTCAACGGTATATTCCTCTCTCTTACGAGACAGTTCCTCTTTTTCCTTCCCCCGCTTCTTATACTCCCTCTTTTCTTCGGAATTGACGGTATCCTTTTCGCAGGGCCCATTGCCGACCTTTGTTCGGGTATAGTAGCTATAGTAATGGCGGCTTACCAGTTCAGGAAGATACGAAAAGCGGAAGAAGAAAATAAGTAAACCCGATACCGCATATTGCACCCCCTGCAGTATGCGGTTAGTTAATTAAATTTCAGTAAGGAGAAAGGCTTATGGAAACACGTGTTGCACTTATAGGAATTATTGTCGAAAAGGAGGATGCTGCCGAAGAGCTTAACAGCCTCCTTCATACATACGGCAGATACATAATAGGACGTATGGGAATACCCTACCGCCACAAAAATATAAATATAATAAGCGTAGCTGTTGACGCTCCTCAGGATATAATTTCAACTATCACAGGAAAAATCGGTAAGATAGACGGAATAAGCGTAAAAACCGCTTATTCGAATATTATAACGAAATCCGAAGAATAATGTTATAATATTTTAACATTTTATGTAAAAATAAATTGCTTGTATTAACATTTTCATAGTGTTATAATTATGTCAGTAAGAAAAAGGAAGTTGATTTATGAATACATCAAGTCTGAAAAAGCTAAGGAAGTCAGCCAAGCTGACCCAGGAGCAGGTTGCCGAGAGCCTTAATGTTTCAAGGCAGACGGTGGCAAAATGGGAATCGGGAGACGCTCTCCCCGATATTGATAACTGTATATCTCTGGCTAAGCTTTATAAGGTTACTCTCGACGACCTTGTAACCTACGCTAAGGAGCCTAACAGCAGTAATGCACCTAAGGGAAAGCATATCTTCGGCGTAGTTAAAATTGACTCAAAGGGGCAGATTGTTATTCCTGAAAAGGCCTTTGAGGTTTTCGGGCTCGAAAAGGGCGACAAGCTCCTTATTATGGGAGACGAGGCTCAGGGTATGGCTATGGTGAAGCTTAACAGCTTCCTCGCCGCAACAGCGGAAATAATGAAAATAATCAAAGAAACTGATACTGATGAGGAGAACTGATATGAACGCAGCAGAACTTATTTCTCTCAGGAAGGAATACAAGAAGCTTGTAGCAGTTAAGGATGTTTCCTTCGAGATAAAGGACGGGGAGGTATTTTCCCTTCTCGGTATGAACGGCGCAGGAAAAACTACTATTCTTAAAATGTTATCCTGCCTTACTAAGCCTACCTCGGGCGACGCTCTCGTTTACGGAAAAAGTATAACTAAGGAGCCCGATAAGGTTAAGGAGCTTATAGGAATTTCTCCTCAGGAAAACTCCTTCGCAAAAAAGCTTACCGTAGAGGAAAATCTCCGCTTTATGTGCGGAATTTACGGAATGGATAAGAAAAAGACCGACGAAAATACCGAAAGAATAATAAAGGAGTTTTCGCTGGAAAATGTCCGCGACC
Source organism: Ruminiclostridium sp. (assembly GCA_045579625.1). Lineage (GTDB taxonomy): Bacteria > Bacillota > Clostridia > Oscillospirales > Ruminococcaceae > Ruminiclostridium_E. Next base: position 1,545 of record JAZNMN010000077.1, on the reverse strand, counting down.
AGTTAGCGGAAAAGCTTTCGGGCGGCTGGCAGAAGCGTCTCAGTATCGCAATGGCGCTTATAACCGAGCCTAAGCTTTTATTCCTCGACGAGCCTACTCTCGGCCTTGACGTTATGGCGAGACGTGAGCTCTGGAAAATTATCGAGAGCCTTAAGGGAAAAATGAGTATCATTATCACCACCCATTATCTCGAAGAAAGCGAGCATTTAGCCGATCGTATAGCTATTGTAAAGGAAGGAAGCCTTAAGGCTATCGGAACTCTCGAGGAATTAAGAAGCCTTACGGGAGAAGAAAAGCTCGAAGAAATCTTCCTTAAAATATCGGAATAATTCAGAAAGGACTTATTACAAATGAAAGCGTTGACCTTTGCTAAAAGAAATATGAAGGAGCTTTTAAGAGATCCTTTAAGCTGGATTTTCTGTGTAGGCTTTCCTATCGTTATGCTTGTACTTATGTCGGTTATAAATGAAAGTATTCCTGCCGAAGCTAATATGACTATTTTCTCGGTAGAAAATCTCTCCCCCGGCATAATGATTTTCGGTTTCACCTTCGTTATGCTCTTTGCGGCGCTCCTTGTATCGGGAGACAGAAGCGAGGCCTTTCTCTTAAGAGTGTTCACCTCCCCTCTTAAGCCTGTACATTACATAGCAGGCTACATTCTCCCCCTTATTCTTCTTGCAGTATTTCAGGCCTTGGTGAATATGCTTGCCTCCCTCGTAACAGGCGCAATTTTCGGCATAAGCCTTGATATCGGAAGAATGCTTCTCGCTATAGCTGCGGCAATTCCTGCCGTAATAATGTTCGTATCCTTCGGTATTCTTTTCGGTACTGCCTTCAACAAGAATTCCGCACCCGGACTTTGCTCAATCATTATCTGTCTTTCGGGTATGCTGGGCGGAATATGGATGGACGTTGAAACTATCGGCGGCGCAATCTATGATATATGTAACGTTCTCCCCTTCTACCACTGTGTAAAATCCGCACGACTTATCTTCAATGGAGATATTGCAGGCGGCTTTACCGAATCGGGAATAGTTCTTATCTGGGCGGTGGTTGTAGCTGTTTTTGCAGTAATACTCTTCAGAAAAAAGATAAGATTTTAAAATTTTCACGATTGAAAAATACTGCAGAATGTGGTAAAATATACGGGTAAATATTTATATAAGCAACGACACAAGTATTACCTCGGTATGTAAATCTGATTACGGAACAGCTTTACGCCGGGGTATGCCTGTGTTTTTTTGTTGCGCAAAAGAAAGGAACGGTATATTTTATGCCACAGAATCAGTTTCAGCGAATGATGTTCGCACTTATGACTGTTATAGTAACAGTCCACGCTTACGTTTTTTACAGCCCCTTATCCGTATGCTTTTCAAGCTTATCTTCGTAAGAAGACCTGCGAAAGCCGCCGTTACAGCATAATCAACAGCAAAGCAAAACGCTTGCAGTAAAACATACTGCAAGCGTCAGACTGTCGATAAACCCACGCACCGCAAAAATGCAGGTTGTTATAATCGGACAGTACCCTGTAAGATAATTTCAAAA
>JAZNMN010000076.1:0-57495 GCA_045579625.1 Ruminiclostridium sp. | reverse complement strand
CTTTTCGACAAGCTGACAGGCTTCGATAGGCACACGCAGACGAGGAAAAAGCCGCTGTAGGCGTACGATTGTACGGTAAGCGGCTTTTGACGAAGTAAGCAAAATGCTTTCGCAGAGCCGTTTATACGTCTCTGCGAAATTCTTTTGAAATTATCTTACAGGGTACTGTCCGATTATAACAACCTGCATTTTTGCGGTGCGTGGGTTTATCGACAGTCTGCTGCCCTGCAGTCACTCTGCAGGGCTTATTCTTTTGCGCTTGTTCATATCTCGGAAATAATGAATTTTTTCAATAAACTTTACCGAAATATATTGATAAACACTACGATTTATGATATAATTAAGCAGGTTATAAACAAATACAATTCAAACCCAAGGAATCATAACAACCAATAGGATAAGATTATGACAAAAATAGCTAAAATTCTTGATTATATCAGGCATATACGCGAAAAAGGAAGATCCGTAAACAAGAGCGGACTTTATATCTGCTTCTCCCTTATAAGCGTTTACGCTATCATAATGAGTATCGTATGCTTCATAAAGCTTGACACGATAATGGGTATTGTCAATGCGGTTATAGCGGCATTTATGATTCTCACAATGGTAATTTTCTCCCGAATCAAGTCCGATCGTATACTGACAGCCTTCGTAGTTAGCTTCCTGTACATATTGATGATGTTCTTCCTTTATGAAGGCGGCGTAGGCGGTATCAGTATTATGTGGCTCCTTTTCGTCCCTATGGGCGGAATGGCGCTTATAAACCTGTATTACGGGGGGATACTGAGCCTTCTTATAGGCATATCGGTAACCCTTTATATGATGACTCCCCTCCATTCCTTCGGATACCAGTATTCCGAGGAACACAGAATACGTTTCCCGATAATTTACTGGGCGTTCCTTATAATGGCTCTTTTCATATTCGTAAGAATCGATAGGTCTGAGGAATACCAGAAGGAGCTTGTCGTTAAGGCGGATGAATCCAACCGCTCAAAAAGCGAATTCCTCGCAAATATGTCCCACGAGCTCCGTACCCCTATGAATGCAATTATGGGTATGTGCGAAATAAATCTGAGCGAGGAAATGAATGATACCGTAAAAGAGAATAACGAGAATATCTTCCATTCAAGCAAGGAGCTTATGAGCATCATAAACGACCTTCTCGATTTCTCAAAGATAGGCTCGGGAAAAATGGTGCTTAACTGTAACCGTTATCATCTCTCAAAAGTAATAAAAGACGTAATAAATATGATTGTCGCAAGAAAGGGCAAGAAGAATATCGGCTTCGCCGTAGAGGTTGACCCCGATACTCCCGACCTTCTTTACGGCGATGAAATGAGAATAAAGCAGATTATCATAAATATTCTTACAAATGCCCTCAAGTATACTCAGCAGGGCGGATTTATAATGTCGATTTCCCACAGAAGAGAAGCCTACGGAATAAACCTGATTATTTCCGTAAGAGACAGCGGTATAGGCATTAAAAAAGAGCACATCGGTCATATCTTCGACGCCTACGGAAGAGTTGACGCCGAAAAGACATATAAAATCGAGGGAACGGGTCTCGGCCTGGACATAACCAAGAAGCTTGTAAGGCTTATGAACGGCGTAATCGGCGTAAAGAGCGAGTACGGAAAGGGTACTGAATTCCGTATCGTTATCCCACAGAAGGTTATCGACGAAGCGCCTGTTGTAACCTTCGGAAGAAACGCAGGCTCGGGAATACTGTACTGCTGTGATATGAATAAGCTGCACGAATTCATCGCACGTTCAGTCACAGAAACCTTCCATACAATCGTAAAGCGCTATAACTTCCCGGGCAGTATCGTAGACAATACGGCAGACGTAAGAGACAAAATAAGCAAGGGCATTTATTCCCATATCTTCGTAACAAAGGAAGAGTATATGACGGATAAGGAGTATTTCGACGAGCTTTCGAAGATGTACTGTGTAACCGTTATAAGAGACCGCGCCGACCAGGTTCCCACAGGTGAAAAGATAATAAGCGCATACAAGCCCTTCTATATAAAGAAGATTTGCGATATTATAAATAAGCCCTTCCATCATAACAATGCAGTCACAGAGAAATTTACCGCCCCCGAAGCGAGAGTTCTCATAGTAGACGATAACTCCCTTAATTTAAGGGTTGCAGTAGGTATTATGAAGCGGTACAATGTGAACATAAGCGTGGCTAAAAGCGGTAAACGCGCTCTCAGGATGATGAGGGAAAAGAAGTATGACGCAGTTTTCCTCGACCACCTTATGCCCGATATGGACGGTATAGAGACTCACCGTGAAATCTGTCTCCTCGAAAAGGACAGCGAGAAAAAAACTCCCGTGATTGCGCTTACTGCATACGACGCAAGCGACGTAAAAGATCTCTTTATATCGGAAAATTTCCAGGATTTTATGTCCAAGCCCATAGACCCCGAGCTTCTTGATAAAATACTGCTTAAATGGCTTCCCGAGGAGCTTATTATTATGGAAAAGGAGCAGGCTGATGAACAATAGAAACATTATTATTTCTGCGGACTGCACCTGCGATTTTCCCGAGGAAATGCTTGACGAGTATTCGATAATAACAATCCCCTTCTATATTATGGTGAATGACGCCCGCTTTCAGGAAGGCACAGAGGTAAGCTCCGAAATGCTGGTGGATATTTTCGAGAAATCCGATGATAAGATTTCGAGCGCCCCTGCCTCTGTGGAAGAATACAGGGATTACTTCCTTAACAATTCCGATAACGGAAAGAACGAGCTTATCCATATTTCCGTATCAAGCGCCTTCAGCGGTGCTTATGCCAACGCAGTGGAAGCCGCTCGGGAAATGAAGAATGTACATATATTCGACTCTCATCTTTTTTCTCACGGCACAGGCCTTCTCCTTATTACCGCCTCAAAGCTGGTTAAAAGCGGAATGTCCGTAGAAGGAATTATTAACGAGCTTACTAAGGAAAGACATAAAATAAGCTGCAGCTTCGCTCTTAAAACTACCAGGTACGCCGCAAAGAACAGCAGAGTCGGCCCTACCACCTCCTATCTTCTCGACCTTTTCAAGGTGAAGCCTGTAATAAGAATAAACCGCAATGTGCTTGAAGTTGGCGGATTATGTCTCAGTAATGTAAAGCACCACGCCCGTAATTACATACGTAAAACCCTTAAGAACAGCAAGAAAATTTCCGACGGAGTTCTGTTTATTACCGTTTCGGGCTGTTCTGAGGAATTCAAGCAGTTCATATACGACGAGGCGACGAAGAATATACCCTGGAAAAAGGTTTATGTGCAGGAGGTTTCCGCTACAAACTTCTGTAACTTAGGACCCGAAAGCTTCGGGCTTATGTTCCGTACAAAGTAGAATCACACAAACACGCACAACACCCCTGAAGAAAATTCAATTCTTCAGGGGTGTTACTGATTTATTCCGGTATTAAGTATTTACGGCCGTTACTTCGCCGCCTGCGGTTATGGCAGCTACCTTATAGTAGGTGGTTTTCTTTGCGGCGTTGGTTGCCACAAGATAAACTACCGCAGGAGCAGGCTGTTTCGCACCGCTGTTTGTAATTCTGATGCGGTATCCTGCACCATTACTCTGGAGCTTTGCGGAAAAGCTTTTGGACTTGGCAGTTTTAAGCTTCGTTTTCTCGAATACGGCGTCGCCGCTCAGTACTGCCACAGAAACCTTATTCGTTGAAGGAATAAAGGAATCGTTAAGAGTAGGAGCTATATCAACCTTCGATACGTCGCCCTTTTCATCGATAAGGGTAGCGTAGCCTGTTTTTATGGAAGCCTCTGTTGCAAGAATATCGTTGCCCACAGTAATAGTTATCGTAGCCTTTTTACCGCTCTGTACATTTGTGACGATTACCTTACCCGAAACCGTCTTTATCTTGTTGTTCACAGGATTAAGCTTAGGCGCGGTTACTGTAAAGAAGCTGTTTCCGGGGCTGTAATTAACCACAAGAGCAACCTTGTTCTTGCTGTCTGCAACAACAGTATATTCAAGGTCGGCAGCGAGGGTATTCGGTACGCCCTTCGAAGCGTCCTTTATCGTACTGCTGAAATAGAATTTTTCGGAGGTAGACTGTGAGCCTACAACTCCTGCCTTAAGGGGCTTTGCGCCTGTGGCGGGAGAAGCGGTATCGTAAATTGCTACTGCGGAAGCAGCACCCTTTACGTTTATTTTTGCGCTCGCCGACCATACAACTCTCTTGTTGTCGATATCCAGAAGCCAAAGATAAGCTGTACCTGTGCGTTTACCTGCGGTAACAGTAATCTTCTTACCCTTTACGGAAGCCTTTGCGTAATCCTTAGCCGCCTTATCGGCTACTACCTTGCCGTTTGTAACAGTAGGCATTCTGTTGGTTGTAGTAATGACTGCGACATACTTACCGTCAGCCTCGGTTTTCGCATAAAGAGCAGTCGACTTATAATCAACAGGCGTACTGCCCTTAAGCTTAGCTCCGTTTACGTAAACGTCAACGCCTGTCGCCGCAACGGCAGAGGTAGCCGCCTCATTTGTAAAGAGCGAGCCTTCGGCTTCAACTGCGTTTCCGCCCTCGTTAACATAGTCGGAATCGAGATTCAGAATATAATCTCCGAAATACTCCTTAGTATCGTCGTCGTAAGTAAAGGTTATCGTAGTAGAGCCGATTTTTCTCGAATATTTACTGCAGGATGTAACCTTAGTCATATCCTTCATAAAAAGCTCGTCGGGACTGCCGATTGAGCCGTCGTCACAGTTAGTAACGTCAACGAGATAATTCTTCTCCTCATAAGTTACGATGTTCCACATATGAGGGCCTGAGCCTGTACCGCCCGACATAGTACCCGATACACTGTAGCAGGTAAGTCCGCCGTCAAGGTCACAAAGATACTGGAAAGCCTTTGCGTAGCCTTCACAGACTACATTTGTGCTCGAATCCTTATCGAATACGTGAATAACCTGCCAGGGGTCTACGACGTAGCCCGAGGTATTGATATTATCCGCCGCGTCATTGTCATAGGAAACAAGCTCGCATATCTTATCCTTATATGCCTTAAGGCGCTCTAAATCAGACTTGCCTGAATTACTGCTTACGATAGCCTGTGCGTTGGACGCCGCCGAAGAAGCCGCAGAGGTTACCGATGTATCAACGGTAAATTCGGAACTGCCTCTGTACTCCGAGCCTACCTTAAAGGAAACGGTATATTTGATTGTAACCTGTGAGCCGCTGACGGAAGCCGAGGAAGAATACTGATATCCTGCGCTCTTATCGAACCAGTAGAATTCATAGGGGCAATCCCTTAAAAGACAGCCTACAACAAAGCTTATATCATAGGAATCCGTCATATTTCTGACTGCAGTACCGAGAGTTGACTGGTTAATAGTTCCCGTTAAGCCGATTTCTTCGCAAGTATAGGTAAAATCAAACTCGTAGGAAGCCGTACTGTCGTTTCCCGCCGCAATATTCTGCGCCATTGACTTAAGAGTGTTATAGATAGTCCTGCTGTCTCCCCTGAGGGAGGAGGAGCCGCCTATAGCGAAGGTTGAAATACCGCCGCCTACACCGTATAACGAATTTTCAAAATAGCCGAGAAGAAGCTCGTCGTCGGTAACTCCCATATCAATATCAGATACTGTAACGGGAGCTGTTGTGACTGAGATATCTCCTGCCGCCGAGGCATAAACGGTAAATGTGTTCATAAGCACAGCCGCCGATAAAACGGCGCTTAATACCGAAGCCCTAATCTTTTTCATTCATATCATTCCCTTCTTAAATCTGCAGTACACACATTGATTGGTAATACTGCCCGTGTCTTCCCTGACTTTTCTTATATTTAACTAATTATATCACAGAAATCCTCATTATGCAATATTTTACAGTACAATTTATTTACACTCATAATTCACAATACAGGTTTTTGTGCAAATTTACTGCCAAAAGGCCGAAAAATACCCGTCACAGCAATTGTAACGGGTATTTCTTTCTATTAAACAAGGCTTACTCCGCCGCCTACAATAACTATCGCCTGTATGTCACAGACCTTGAACACCTTGGACTTTTTTGTTGCTGAATCGGTATATACAAGATATACTGTGCCTTCCGCTCTCGGGTCATCTCTCTTAAGAGTAAGTATTCCGTTCTTATAGGTGCCCGAAGCGGCCTTCGACTTCTTGAAAACTACCTTTCCCTTTTCATCAACTGTGAGAGGAGTTTCTTTATCATCGGAAATACATACGCTGACCTTATCGGTTGTTTTACCTTCTTCAACTCCTGTCTCTGTAACAGCTATCTGGGTTGAATCGCCCTTCCACTGGAGCAAGATCGGCTGTCCATCTACTATAGCTGTGCTGATAGTCTGTACGGGATTTGTAACAGAAATGCTTACTGCCGCGCTTTTTCCGCTCTGGTCACAAACAACGCTTACCTTAGCGTTTACTACCTTTCCGTCATTGGTTTTAAGAGCCTTTACGGTAAAACTATCGGAGCCCTTGTTATAGCTCACCTGAATATTTTCAGTATATTTCTTATCAACAATTACCGAATATGTAGCGTCCTTCGCTTCGGTTTTCTTATCCTTGAGGAAGCCCTTGAAGGTGAAGGTCTCGCTCTGTCCTGCCGCAAGCCCTGTCTTCTTGACAGCCGTTCCGCTCTTATCATATACCGAGATATTTGCCGCCGCCGCTTTGAGCTCAACGAGGAAGCTGTTATGATTCATAACCGTTCCGTCGGCCGCCACATCTATAAGCCATACCTTTGCACTTCCGCCTGAAGTAACGCCTGTAAGCTTTATTTCGCCGCCCTTCTTATAGGAAGCCTTTACAATCTTCGACGCTTCGTCGTCCTTTATAACCTTCTTATTCTCGTAAGGAAGCTTAGTTACGTCAGTCTTTGTTACGGCAACAACAGTCTTTCCTGCCTTGGATTCAACCTTGCTGTCGAGAGGCTTAGGATCCATAAGTACAGGCTCAAAGTCGGTATAAACAGTAATGTCCTTATAGTTTACCTTGGTACCGTCCTCCTGCTTTACCATACCGCCGTTGGCCCAGAGTCCCTCAGCCTTTGTAAGAACCTTCGTCTTTTCCTTGTCGGAGTAGAATTTAAAGCTCTTGGCTACAGGAGCCTTTCCTGTAACGGTTACGGTTATCTGAGCCTTCTGTTTTCCGCAGGATACCGTAACGGGTACAACTCCTGCCGCACCGGGAGTAATGGTTATTACATTATTGCTGTATTCTACGGCAGCAATTGCGGGAGTCTTACTCTGTACCTTTACCGTATCCCCCGACGCTCCGCCGGATACCGTAACATTAACCCTGTCGGAGGAGCCGCCTACATTAAGGCTTACCTCAGTCTTGCTGAGATTTATGGTAGCGCCCGAGGAATTTGAAGATGCGAGAGCCTCCGACGCTTCTATACTTCCTACGGAATAAGCGGATTCGTTTCCGTATATATCACCTGCCGCAAAGGATGTAAATGCCGCGCAGGAGCATACTGCCGAAGCGACGCATACCGAAATAATTCTTTTTACTATTCGTTTCATATTTTTACCTCCGTATAATTCAATAACGGAACCGCACTTTCTCTTCTAAATTATAGCACAAACACCTTATATTGTCAATGAAATTACAGCTTCGGTCGGTAATTAAAAAATGAAAATTTAACCGATTACAATGATATCCGACTATTGATTTAATGGTAAAAATATGATATAATTGTCTGTGTATAACAGCTTGAATAAACAGCAAATAAAACAACAAGAGGAAAATATGAAAAAAATTGCAATCGTAGCCGCAGTAATAATTGCGGTAATAATATGCGGAATATTCATCATAAACAAGATGAGTCCCGAGAAAGAAGAAGAAACACACCTTATGACGGTGGGCCTTATTCTTAACGGAAGCTCCGACGACAGAAGCTGGAGCCAGTCCCATTACGACGGACTTAAGGAGACTGCCGAAGCTCAGAATATCAAGCTTCTCTGTAAGGAACAGGTCAGCGATTCATATTTCGTTACTGCCGCCGAGGAGCTTATAGCTCAGGGCTGTGAAATAATAATCTGTAACTCCTTCGGCTACGGCGAATACCTCGACGAAATTACAGCAAAGCATCCAAAAATCTATTTCTACCACGCTTCGGGAATTTCTCACGGCGGTAACCTTACCACCTATTTCGGCCGTATGTACCAGATAAGATATCTTTGCGGCATTGCGGCAGGACTACAGACCGAAACCAACGAGATAGGCTATGTGGCGGCTTTCCCTATATCCGAGGTAAACCGAGGAATAAACGCTTTTACCCTCGGCGCCCGCTCAGTAAATCCCGATGTAAAGGTTTATGTAAGCTGGACGGATTCCTGGGTTGACGACGAGGCGGCGGAAGCGGCTTCGAAAAAGCTGATAGCTAACCACAACATTGATATACTGACAATGCACGTTGACTCCCTCGCTCCCCTTAAAGCGGCAGACGAAGCGGGAATATTCAGTATAGGCTATAATTACGATAACAGCGCAATATACCCCAACTCCTATCTTACTGCCGCAGTATGGGACTGGAGTAATTTCTATACTCCCCATATTGAAGAATGTCTCGTCGGAAAATTCCGCGCAAGAAACCATTGGGACGGCGTTGATTCGGGTATTGTCTCCCTTGCGCCCTTAAGCGATAAAGCGAAGCCCGGAATCGGCGAAAAAATCGAAGCGGAAAGGGTAAGAATGGAAAACGGAATTTTCGATGTATTCTACGGCCCTATATACGATAACAGCGGAACGCTCCGTATCGGGAACGAGGAAAGTATGACGGACACCGCTATGCTGAACAGCTTCGACTGGTATGTTGACGGAGTAATTTCAGAATAACCGATTTCCGATTCAATAACTACAAAAACGGGAGAATACTGATGGCTAAAAAATTATCGGGCAGTAATTTTAAATTTATGCTCTTGATCTTTCTTTTCTATTTCATCGTAATAGGCTTTGTATGCACACTTCTCGTTACAAGGATAAATTTCGAAGTAGAAAACAACGTGATTAAGGACGTAACCAACCGTGCGAAAATAATCGCCGAAGCTATAAATAACAGGATAGTGGGCGAGCTTTCAAATCTTAAAGGAATATCCGAAATTATAAGTACTGAAAATAACAGTACCGAATATATACGTTACATCAACGCTCACAATCCCGATAACGCCTCCTACGGCGTACTTAAAACCAACGGCGAGGCTGTAATAGGCGAGCCCCTCGTGTTCAACGAATACTCGGGCATAGTTGAATCCTTCCGAGGAAACAGCTGTGTAAGCTGGGCGGATAACGATACGCTCCTTTTCACAGTTCCCGTATACAACGGAGAAAACGTGAAATATGTACTGTATAAGCTTCTCGACTGTGATACTGCGGCAGTTATGTTCCAGCGTAACATCGGCGCAGAAACCTCAAGAATGATAGTCTCCGACGTAAACGGTCATATCGTCCTTAAGCTTAAGGACTGGAATGAACGGGCGGATTATTTCGAAAGACCAGAGCTTTCCGAAGCTATAGACAGCATTACCGAAAAGCTTAAAGCGGCTTCCTCGGCTACCTCGTTCTTTACCTATAATTCGGAAAGATACTGTCTTTTCTCGGCGGAAATAGGCGATTCGGATTTTTATCTTATAGGAACTCTCCGTTATGACGAGATAAGCGGAAGCTTCGGCCTTATCCAGGCTCTCGTTATCTGGACCTTCGGACTTCTTTCCGTACTTCTTATCGTAATAACGGTATATCTTTTCTCCGCAGAAAAGAAGGTAAAGGAAAGCGATGAGCTCCGCGAGGCGAAAACTATTGCCGAAAACGCAAACAGAGCCAAGAGCGACTTCCTCGCCAATATGTCCCACGAAATCCGTACGCCTATAAATGCAGTAATAGGTATGAACGAAATGATACTGAGAGAGAGCAGTAACAAAACCGTTCTCGGATATGCGGACAATATAAAGAGCGCAAGCCACAGCCTTCTCGCAATTATTAACGACATTCTCGACTTCTCGAAGATTGAGTCGGGAAAAATGGATATAATAGAACAGCCCTACCACCTCAGCGACGCACTTCATAATGTGGTAAATATGATAAAGCTCAGGGCGGATAAAAAGAACCTCAGGTTTAAAATAAATATAAGCGAGGATATCCCGAACTGTCTTACAGGCGATGATATAAGAATCACCCAGATAATGCTCAATCTTCTTAATAATGCAGTAAAATATACCCAGAGCGGTCATATAGAGCTTAACGTAAGCTCGGAAAAGCTTTCCGATGAGCTTATAAAGCTGAATATATCCGTAAAGGATACGGGTATCGGTATCAAGAAGGAGGATTTAGCCTCCCTCTTCGGAAACTTCAACCGCCTCGATATGGAAAAGAACAGGAATATCGAAGGAACGGGTCTCGGTCTCGCCATAACACAGAGACTTACCGTACTGATGAAGGGCGAAATAAACGTAACCAGCGAATACGGTATCGGCTCCGAATTCAGCGTTTCAATCCCCCAGAAGGTGAACAGTTCCGAGGTTATCGGAAGCTTTACGGTAGCAAAGCCCGCAAGCGAAATAACCCCCTCCAATAAAACAGGCGCATTTACCGCCCCCGACGCAGAGATTCTCGTAGTAGACGATAACGAAATAAATCTCGAGGTAGTAAAGAGTCTCCTTAATCGTACAGAAATGAATGTTACGGCTTGTATGAGCGGTAAGGAAGCCCTCGCGCTTATGAAGGAAAAGCATTTCGATATCATACTTCTTGACCATATGATGCCCGAAATGGACGGAATAGAAACACTCAAGCGTTCTAAGGAGCTGGAGGGTAACCTTTGTATCGGCTCGCCGATTATCGCCCTTACCGCCAACGTTATTTCCGGCGCAAGAGAAATGTACATAAAGGAAGGCTTTAACGATTATATCGGTAAGCCTATAGATAATGTGAAATTCGAGGCCCTCCTGCAGAGATATCTCCCTCCCGAAAAGGTGTACAGTCTCGCCGTTAAGGAAGCTCCTGCAGTACCGCAGGAAGCGTCGGCCTCCTCCCGAATAGACGTAGCTCTCGGAATGAGATACTGCGGCGAAATAAAGGAGGTATATCTCCGTATCCTTAACACCTACTGTAAGATGTACGGAAATACAAGAATGACCCTCGACAGCCTTCTTTCTACAGAAAGCTGGCAGGATTACTCCGTCCGTATCCACGCTCTTAAGTCGAACTCCCTGAACGTTGGAGCTTCCGAGCTTTCGAAACGATGTCTCGAGCTGGAGCTGGCGGCTAAGGACGTTATCGCCGACAAGAACACAGAGGCACAGATAAAGTTCATCAAGAAAAACCACCCGATTATAATGGTGGCATATAACGAGGTAGTTTCCGAAGGCGAAAAGTACCTTTCGGAAAATTCCGTTACCGAATAAAACAGTAATACCGTATGAAGGCTTTAGCTCCTCATACGGTATTGTTTTATATCAGTATTCCGTCACAGTGGTCGATTTCGTGCTGGATAATCTGGGCGGTATAGCCGCTGTAGGTTTTTATTCTTACGCTTAGAGCCTCGTTCTGATATCTAACCTTTATGCTCTTGAAGCGCTTTGTCTTTCTTACCCCCGAAAGCGAAAGACATCCCTCCTCGGTCTCGTACTCGCCGCTTTTCTTTATAATCTCGGGATTGAACATAACGGTATACTTTCCGCCGTCGTCGAATATTATAGCTCTTTTTCTTACCCCTATCATATTTGCCGCCATTCCCACACAGCGTTCCTTATTCTCGGTAAGCGTATCCCTTAAATCCTCGGCAAGATATAAATCAGCTTCTCCTGCCGCTTCGGATTTTACCGAGAGAAAAATCGGGTCGTGATTGATTTCCTTTATCATAGCTTCCTCCTGTTAAGATACTGCCATAATTATAGCATATTTTTTAACGAAGGTAAATACCTGCGCTTGCAATATGGTTGTATATATGATATAATTGTATGGAATAAAAGTATGTATTCGAGGTGAGAGAGTGGACTGCTACGATATTTTCCGACGGGCCTTCCCCGATATTAAAATAAGCGGGGATATATTCAGAAGGCTTCTCGATACCGATAACTGCAGGATAAAGGAATACCGCGAAAACGGCAGTCTTATCGGCTTTACGATTATTTCGGGAGCGGCTCTCCGCCTTATATGCGTTGCCCCCGAGCACAGGAATAAGGGTATCGGAAAAAAGCTTCTTAAGGAAGCGGAGGACTATATAAAAGCCCTCGGCTATGACAGTATTTTTATCGGCGGAGTTTCCTCCCGTCTCTTTATCGGCGCCCCTTGTGAAGCGGAAGGCTTTTTCCTTGGGCAGGGCTACGAAAATGTAGGCGGCTGTGAAGAAATGACCATTGATGTACAGGGCTTCTCCTCTTCCGAGCATAAGCTTCCTGTTCCCGATAATGTGACCTTCGGCTGGTACGACGGAGATTTCGGAAGGCTTAAGGAAGCAGTAGCTGACGTGGACGAAGAATGGGTGCAGTATTTCTCTCCCGAGGGCAGAGTTTTCTGTGGTATGATGGGAGATGAAATCGCAAGCTTCTGCGAGGTTGATTTTGATTCGGAATGTATTCTTTCCGACGGAAAAAACAAGGTGGGAGTAATCGGCTGCGTCGGTACGGTACATAAATACAGGAAAAACGGAATAGGATTAAAAATGGTGGCTCTCGCTACCGATGAGCTCAGAAAAAAGGGCTGTGACGAATGCTTTATCCATTTCACGGGAGTTGCGCCCTGGTATGCTAAAATAGGCTACAGAACATTTTTAAAGCAGTGCTTTTTAAAAAAGAAGCTATGATAAATAAAACTTCGGGAAGGTGAAATTTTGAATATCGATATAAAAAATACAGTCAGACCTTGTCTCTACAATAAGAAATGCGGCGGCTGTTCGCTCCAGAATCTTTCCTATAACGACCAGCTCCGCCATAAACAGGTGAAGCTTATACGGCTTCTCGGTATCTTCGGGCACGTTGAAGAAATAATCGGTATGGATGACCCTACCCATTACCGTAATAAGGTGCAGGCTGTATTCGCTATGAAGAATAACAGGCTTGTTTCGGGAATATATCAATCCGCTACAGGCGGTATCGTTCCCGTTGAAAGCTGTCTCATAGAGGATAAGGTAGCCGACTCGATAATTTCAACATTATGCAGGCTTTTCACAAGCTTTAAAATAAGGCCCTACGATAAATTCATCGGACGTGGCTTTCTCCGCCACGTTCTCATAAAACGAGGCTTTAAAAGCGGTCAGGTTATGGTAGTTATCGTAACGAAGGGCGGCGAATTTCCTTCAAGACGCTCCTTCGTAAACGCTCTTCTTAGCCGTCACCCCGAGATAACAACTATCGTAAGAAGCATAAACGAAAAAAAGGACGGTCTTTTCCTTGGCGAAACCAACGAAATTCTTTTCGGCGGCGGATATATTGAGGAAAAGCTCTGCGATATGACCTTCAGAATAAGCCCCTCCTCCTTCTATCAGATCAATCCTACCCAGACCGAAAGGCTTTATAACAAGGCTCTTGAGCTTGCCGCTCCGAAGGGAGACGAAACCCTTATAGACGCATACTGCGGAACGGGAACAATCGGCCTTATAATGTCACGGGCCGTTAAAAAGGTAATAGGAATAGAGCTTAATAAAAATGCTGTAAACGACGCCTTCGCAAACGCAAGGCTCAATAACGTCGATAACGCTTCCTTTATCTGCGGAGACGCAGGAAAATTTATGTACGAGGCGGCGAAGAACAGAGAAAAGGTAGATATCGTAGTTACCGACCCGCCGAGAGCGGGCTGTTCGAAACAATTCCTTCAGAGTCTCGTGGCTCTTTCTCCCGAAAAGGTGGTTTATATATCCTGCAACCCCGAAACCCTGGCGAGAGACCTGTTTTATCTCCGTCGCAAGGGCTATCGTGCAGAGGTTATTCAGCCTGTGGATATGTTCCCTTATACGGGACACGTGGAGACGGTAGTATTATTGTCAAAAGCTCACGAATAAACATAGATATATAGGTATATCAGTCCTGCAGCAGGCAGAGAAAGGAAAAATCTATGACAAGAGGCGAAAAAGCAAAAGCACTTTTTGAACAGGGCTATAACTGCTGTCAGGCGGTTACCCTTTCCTTTTCAGACGTTCTCGGACTTGAAGAGAAAACTCTCGCCGCTCTGGCAAGCGGCTTCGGCGGCGGTATGGGCCGTATGCGTGAGGTATGCGGAGCTGTAAGCGGAATGTTTATAGTCGCTGACCTTCTCTGCGGATATACAAGCCCCACAGACGACGAAAACAAGAAAAAAACCTACGCTATGATACAGAAGCTTGCAGGAGATTTCAAGGAACAGAACGGCAGTATAATCTGCCGTGAGCTTCTCGGTCTCGATAAGCCCGAGGGGACTCATATCCCCGAAAAGCGTACCGAGCAGTATTACAAAAAGCGTCCCTGCAGCGAAATATGCCGTATTGCGGCAGATACCGCAGAGAAATATTTCCTGGAAAACGGAATTATAGCAGGAAAGAAATAATACTGCAAGAAAAACATAAGGGCGAAGGATAATGAAAAAGATAAATAAAATATTACTCGTACTCAATATCATCATAATAATAGTAGCGGGCGGAATCGCAATATGGCAGCTTTTCTTTACGGAAGAGCTTGATATCAAGCTTCTTTCGAAGGCGGCCGTGCTTTTCGTAGGCTATCTTTTCGCCGTGACGGGAATAAGAAGAAAGCGCTCGATAAACCCTATGATTTATAAGCAGAGATATAAGGAGCAGATCAGAAACGCTTTCAGCACGGATAAATTCACTCTCCGCCGCCTACTTAAGGCAATTGCACTTTATAACGAAAACAAGCCTGCGAAGGCCGTTAAGGTTCTCGATAGTATCTATAAGAACTGTCTTTATGCCGACGATTTTTGTGCAGTACTTCTCTTCAAGGCGTTGTGTCTTGAGGAGCAGAGAGATTATTACGAAGCGGCGGAATGCTATAAGGAATTGCTTGAACACGATAAAACCCACACCACCGCCTGGTCAAATCTCGGACTTGTATATCAGAATCTCGGAAGAGGTAACGACAGCTTCGAAGCCTATAAAAACGCTATTGAATACGACCCCTCGAATCCTATCGCCTATAACAACCTTGCTTCCTATTACGTAAGAAACGGTAATCCGAAGGAAGGACTTGAATGTGCGCTTAAGGGACTTGAGCTCGATTCGAAAATGTATCAGGCTATGGGAGCGGCGGCTATGGCGTATAAAATGCTTGGAGACTCGGAAAACGCCGAGAAATACCGCCTTATGTACAGCGCCAACGGCGGCGACGGAAAAAGCCTTAAGCAGGTGCTGGATACCCTGTAATAATAAGCAATACGGAGAAGAAACCATATCTTCTCCGTATTTTTATTTTACAGTGCCTTCGCCGTCTTATCTCCCCTCTTGAAAAGAAGGGCGACAAGAAGTCCTGCTATAACTGCGGCGGTTATACCTGCGGCGCCCGACTGTAAGCCCCCCATAAACGCACCGATAAGGCCGTTTTCGGTTACTGCAATATACACTCCCTTAGCAAGAGTATAGCCGAAGCCTGTA
Source organism: Ruminiclostridium sp. (assembly GCA_045579625.1). GTDB lineage: Bacteria > Bacillota > Clostridia > Oscillospirales > Ruminococcaceae > Ruminiclostridium_E. The sequence continues at coordinate 41,920 of JAZNMN010000076.1, read as the reverse complement.
AGGGGAATTGTCGCTCCCGCTCCCGCAAATTCCACAAGAGGCTCGTACCAGCCGAGACCGCCTATGATTACTCCCGCCACAACATAAATTACCAGTATTCTCGCAGGCGTCAGCTTCGTTAAATCAATAAGAAGCTGACCGACGGCACAGATTGCGCCGCCTATAAGAAATGCCCATAAAAATTCCATAGCTTACTCCTTCTCTGTGCTCAGATGAATTGCGTGGGAAATACCGGGAATGCTTTCCCCCTGCTGTACAAGAGTTGTTGACATAAGCGCTCCCGTAGCCGCAAACAGAACGTTTTTCAGCTCCCCGTTCCTTATCCTGTCAAGAACGTGGCCGCAAAGCACGGAAGCACTGCATCCACAGCCCGAGCCGCCCGAATGAACGTCCTGATTCTCCCTGTCGAAAAGCATAAGGCCGCAGTCGTTGTAACAATCGCCCAGATTTACTCCGTCCTGAAGAAAAAGGTCACGAAGAAGCTCTGCGCCTACCGCACCCAGATCCCCCGTAAGTATCAGGTCGTAATCCTCGGGAGAGGTTTTCGTGTTCTTGAAATGAAGCTTTATTGTGTCGTATGCGGCAGGAGCCATAGCCGCCCCCATATTATTTGCGTCCTTTATACCCATATCCTGTATTCTTCCGAAGGTAACAGCCCTTATAAAGGGCGGCTTATCCGCCTTACCTACAACGGCACAGCCGCTTGCGGTAGCCGTCCATTGTGCAGTAGGCGGCCTCTGTCCGCCGTAGGTTTCGGGAAAACGGAACTGTCTCTCGGCGGAGCAGAAATGAGAGGAGGTAAGAGCCACGTTATACTCCCCTATTCCGTTATCGGCGAAGACCGCCGCCATACCAAGACTTTCCGCCATAGTCGAACAGGCTCCGTAAAGCCCGATAAAATGCGCTCCCATATCCCTTATGCTGTAGGCTGAGCCTGTACACTGATTGAGAAGGTCTCCTGCGAAAATAAAGCTTATTTCCCCTTCGGAAATTCCGCCCTTCGAGAGAGCGTGTTCGACGGCGTGCTGCTGGAGCCTGCTCTCCGCCTTTTCCCAGGTATTTTCCCCGAATGTGGAATCCTCGCTCACATAGTCAAAACAGCTTCCGAGAGGCCCTTCTCCCTCCATTCTGCCTACTGCCGAGCCATAGGAAATAACCGAAGGAGTATTATCTAAAATTACCGTACCCGGCTTTATAAATCCGCTCATTTTACCTCCTAAGAAAGTCTTACGAGATAAAGAATTATCCCGTATAAGACCGATGCCGAAAGTCCGTATACTATAACGGGCCCCGCTATAACGAAAAGCTTTGCGCCCACGCCGAGAACGTAGCCCTCAGTCTTGAATTCAAGGGCAGGAGACACCACAGCGTTAGCGAAGCCTGTAATGGGTACAAGCGTTCCCGCTCCGCCGAATTTTGCAATTTTATCATAAAGTCCGAGACCTGTAAGAATTGCGCTGAGGAAAATCATAGTTACCGAGGTAAGCAGGCCTGCCTCGGTTTTCGTCATTCCTGTAAGCGTATAAAGATTTATAAAGGACTGACCGATACAGCAGATTGTTCCGCCTATAAGAAAGGCCATAGGTAAGGTCTTGTACAGCTTGCTGTTAGGCGACCGCTTCTTCGCCATTTCGCCGTATTCGGTTTTTGTCATTCTCATATAAATTCCCCTTCTTTCGATAAATTACTATTATATTTTACAAAATTCTGTGCATTATTCAAAATGAAAGCACATTTATCTTCTTTAATCAAAAATGATTGACTTATTGCCTAAAATATGGTATGATTTACTAAATCAGATTAACGGAGCATACCAATGGCAAAGAATAAATACAGCTACAGAAAAACGGCTTCGGTAAGGAAGCCCTTTATAGTTATTTTGGCGCTGGTTCTTGCGGCTTTGGGCATAACCATAGGTGTTATCGCCTTCAATACTGCGGAAGCGAATAAAATAGCCGCATTAAAATATGAGTTCAACCAGTTTTATCCAAATACATACGATACTGCGGAGCCTATCGACCCCGATATAGATTACGATAAGGACGGACTTGTCAATTCCGTTGAAATGTCCCTTAAAACCAACGGTACGATTACCGATACCGATGGAGACGGAATAATCGACAGTATGGAAAAAAATCATTCTACCGACCCTCTTTCCGAGGACAGCGATCTTGACGGTCTTTCCGACGGCATAGAGATTCTTGCCGGTCTTAACCCACTCAGTTCTTCTACTGACGGAAATGTTAACGATTACGAAAAAAAGTTTACCGCTAAAATGAGCTTTAGCGAGGGCAGCGTAGCCCTTAGCGGAAACGCCAACGTTTTCGGCGGAACGGTGGAAAAGCTTACCCTTAATTCCGTTTCTTCCAATGCGGGCGCTGTAACCCTCCCCTATGAGGTGTACTGCAGCACTCCCTTCGAAAGCGGCACCATAAGCTTTAATTATAACAGCTCCCTTTACAACGCACTCGACCTTGATACCGATTCTCTCAGAATTTTCAGATTCGACCCCTACACGAAAAAGTATACTGCCCTCGAATCTGTGGCTGACGCCGAAAACGGTAAGATTTCCGCTTCCATAACGGAAAACGGAGTTTATGTTTTAGGCGCCGACGAAGTTATCCAGTCCGCCGCAGTTACGGAGGATACCAACGTTAATATTCATCTTCTTATAGATAACTCGGGCTCGATGTACCCGAAGTCAGTCCTCGAAAGCTCGGAGGAAAACGACGTACACTTCAAGCGTCTTTCCTTCGCCACTAATTTTGTGTCGAAGCTAAGCGATAAGACGAAGGTCGCTATTTCCGCATTCACCTACGACTTCAAGCCTATGTGTGAATTCGAAGTAAGGAAGGATATTGTTGCCACCTCTATCAATCAGATAAGAACCCTCGGCCCCGGCTTCGACGGTACAAGCGTTGAGAGAGCCCTTATGCTTGGTCTCGAAAGCTTTACTCCCGAAATGAAAACCGAAAGAAATATCATTATCCTTCTTACCGACGGTATTTCTACAAATGACGCAGGCTACACAATCGAGAGAATTGCTGCAACGGCTCACGCAAAGAACGTTACCGTTATGACTATAAGCCTCGGAAACCAGTACGACAAGGAGCTTTTAAGCTCTATCGCCGATTATACGGGCGGAAAGTATTTCCAGATTTCCGAAGCTAACGCCCTCGAAAACCTCTACTCAACAATTCTCGCAACTATGGACGACGATATCGTTGACTCGGATATGGACGGTACTCCCGATAGCTATACGCTTTTCGACACAGGCTTCCGTGCCGAAGAAAACGGCTTCAGCTTCGAAAACTTCAAGTCGAAAACCAATGATACTCTCGATTTTGGTATGGTTATGCTGGCGAGAGACTGGTTCAAGAATTCCGTTCCCAACAGCGTCACCACCGAGGACGAAAGTACCTCCTTTACCTTCGAGGGTACGACGATTGACCGTTCACAGCCTCTCCGTAAGGTCATACTAAAAAGTATGCAGTCGGATTATCTTAACCCCGAAACCTACCTTGACTTTTTAAGCCCTCCCGGTACACTTAAGCTTACGAAGGAAGCGGAAAAGGATTCCGTAGAAATGGGCTGGGTGACAAAGACCGCACCATATAACAGCACAAACGGCTCCTGGACAGAGGCGCAGTACCTGGCGATAAACCATACGATAGGAAAAATCCGCGTCAAGTACAGCGAGGACGATTTCCAGTTTATCCGTGCCATTCATTACTACGAAGCCTTCCGTAATACCGATAAGGGCTTTACCCTCAGCAGCGAAAGCGACCTCAATTCGGTAAAAAAGATTCTCGCTACGGGAACACCCTTGATTATGAAGATGTCCTGGGAGGAAAACGGCGAATTTTTAAGCAGGTATGTTCTCCTTACCGCCCTTCGCCGCGACGTAAGCGACCCGAATACTCTTAACGGTAAGATTTACGACACAAATCACAACTCACAGAACAGCGTTGTATTCCACAGAACGCCTTGCCTTATGGGAAATCAGAAGGCAGGCTACAGCTACAGCGCAAGCTGGAACGGAAAACAGGTTTCCGTAAGCTTCTACAATACCGAAGCAAAATAAAGCAATATCAAAAAGGCCCGTGAAGTAAGAAAATAACTTCTCGGGCCTTTCAGCTTTTATTATTCACCGTTGTATTGCTTTATTTCGTAAATCTCCGCTTCCAAATCAAAGGTTTCCACAAAGGGGATCCCCTTACGGTAGACCCAGCGTTCTATAAACCTCGGCTTAAAGGCGAAGAGCCTTTCGTTCTTAAGGGCAGTATATGCGTCGTAGGAACCCTTGAAGCATTTCTTAAAAATACTGCAGAATTCTTCATTCTCGGAAGGATGACCTATTTCCTCGCATATTCCCTCAATCTGAATATTGTCTATACAAAGCGCACCGTTCGGGTTAAGGGAAAGCTGGCGGTATTTCCTAAGCATAATATCAGTCTGAAAAAAGAACATACCGTTAAGCTGAACTACGCTCATCATTCGTGAAGAAACAACATCGTTTTCCGATGTGGAAAGAACCATCGTACGCCCCTCGCCGAAATCCGAAAGAAAGGCTTGGTACTGCTTTATAAAAGTATCCATATTCTGTCCTGCCTTTACTATGTATCAGAGAAGCTCTCTGAAGCTTGTGATGAATTTATCGGCGGCGGCAATTATCCTTTCACGGTCACGCTCCGAGGTAATATCAGCCACAGCAACAGTGCGGAAGCCTCCTGCCTCAGCACCCGTAATTCCGAGAAGAATATCCTCGAAAACCACGCTTTCCTCGGCCTTTACACCCATTTTCTCGCAGGCAAGCAGGTATATATCGGGAAATCCCTTTTTCCGCTCAACCTCGTTCACATTAACTACTGCGTCGAACATATCCGCTATGCCTGTGTGCTTTAATGCAGGAATATACAGCTCCTCGTCATTGGCTGTCGCAACGGCAAGCTTTATCCCCTTCTCCTTAAGAGCCTTAAGGTATTCGTAGGCGCCGTCCTTTAGCTCGACCCTGTTTTCGTAAAAATCCATAGCCATAGCCTGCCACTCGGCAATCATTTCCTCGGGGGTATCGGGAAAGCCGAAGCGCTTCGCTGTGTATACTGCGGTTTCGTAAGCGCCGAGATGAGCTATCGCAAGAAGATAGTCCTCGGGTATCGTTTCTATCCCCCGCCCCTTGAGAAATACCTCGTCAAGCTCGCTCCAGAACCACATTGAGTCCATAAGAGTGCCGTCAAGGTCAAATATTGCCGCTTTTATATTTTCCATATCATACTCCAAATATTAACCGCAGAAGCAAGCTCCTGCGGTCAGACTATCGATAAACCCACGCACCGTAAAAATACGGATTATTTTAGTTTGACATCAAAAATAAGAAATAAATATTCAGAAATTTTGCAGAGCCGTACAAACGGCTCTGCAAAAGCATTTTTACTTACTTCGTCAAAAGCCGCTTACCAGTACATTGCAGTTTTCTCCGAAACCTGCTGTACGCCTACAGCGGCTTTTTCCTCATCTGCGTGCGCCTATCGAAACCTGACAGCTTTATTCTCCTGCCTTAGCACGGATATAGTCAACAATTATATCAACCGTTTTTTCGATTCCTACTTCGGAATTTACACAGATATCATAATTCTGCGCCTTGCCCCACTGGTCATCGGCAAAGTAATTATAATAAGCGATTCTGCTTTTATCCTTCTTCTGGACATAAGCCTTATAGTTTTCGGCAGCTTCCTTATAAACGTCTCTTACACGTTCAACCCTCTTTTCGAGAGGAGCGTGGATAAATACATTGATTACATTTTCGCATTCACGAAGTACATAATCTGCACATCTTCCGACGATAATACAGCTTTCCTTATTGTACAGGTCCTTGATAACTCTGGACTGGGCTATAAATATCATATCTGATGCAGGAAGTATCTGACTTCCGATATAGAGATGATATAAAAGGCTCTGTGTACGCTTCTGGTCATTCTGGCGGATAAAATCCTCGGTATATCCGCTTTCCTTGGCTACAAGCGAAAGAAGCTCGCCGTCGTAATACTTTATTCCAAGCTTTTCGGCAACAAGCTTACCGATATCTCTACCGCCTGAACCGTATTCTCTTGTAATTGTGATAACTGTTTTTTTCATCTGACAAGCCCCCTTGATTAAATTGTATAATAAACAGCAAGCGTTCCCTTTCTGACGGAAATTACTGCTGTTTTATCCGTAAATTCGTTGCTTACACCCAGCGGAAAGGTATTTGTTAAGGTATAGTCGGAGAGCTCGTATTTAAGCCCCTCTAAAGCTACACCTTCGGAAATGTCGGTCAGAGAAAAGACCGAAACGTACTGCCCTTTTTTTCCTTCAAGACTTATCCTTCCGTTTCTTACGGCAGTAATCCCGTACCCCTCTCCGAACATAACTCCCTTAAGGCCTCTTTCGGCAAGGGACGCTAAAAGCTGGATATTGGCGAGGGTATGGTCGAGTCTGCCGCCTGTACCGCCGTAGATAAAGAAGCTTTTACAGCCCTTCTTAATACCGGCCTCAGCCGCCTCGTATACGTCGGTAGTATCCTTTTCGCAGGGAAGCGTTACTACCCTTTCGTAATCATAATCGGGCTTACCTCCGAGAGAATCGAAATCCCCTATTACATAATCGGGGATTATATTAAGCTCCCTGAGCCAGCGGAGTCCGCCGTCGGCGGCAATAACCAGATCTCCGTCGCAGGGCAGCTCCGAAAGATCGGTTTTTTCGCCTGCGCCAAAGATAAAGCATCTTTTTCCGATTATTTCCTCCAAGGTTATCACTTCCTTAATTTATTATACAATTTTATCAAGCTTTTGTCAATACCGCACAAAAATTATAAAAAAGATATTAGTTTTTCGGCAGTTATTTCCGATAATTCAACCTTACCGTCAAACCTACCCTTATATCCACAGGCGCTTATAAAGCCGTTTTCACAGGTAAGGCATACTGCCTCTCCGTTATCGATAAGGCTATCGGCGGAAAAGGAAGAAAAGCCCTCCTGGAAGCCTTTTCCCGTAAGCTTCCCCCTGCTCTCCTTGATACACCACAGGCGGCATATCTCACGATCCTTGTGGTCGCAGCCCTTCACAAGCTCCATTTCCTCGGGAGTACAGAACTTTTCCGCCGCACGGAGAGTTATGGGGCGGATATGCTGGATATCTATTCCCATTTCTTCCTCGGTAACGGTACACATCACTATATTCCCCGAATGACTTATATTAAAGGATAAATCAATATTTTCCATATAAGGCTTACCGTGACTGTTAAAGCGGAAAACAGGAAAAGCCTCAATACCGAAATCCTTTTTCAGCACATACCGCAGTAATGCATAGGAAAAGGCGGAGCAAAGCTTAGCGTTAAGGCTTTTCTTACCGTCACAGTAACAACGCCTCTGCTCCGAAAGCAAAGGCGTTACACGTTCATATTCTTCTTCGGAGCAGTTAAATTTCAACCGATAAATTTTCATTGCATTAAAATACGCTCGTCACAGTATTCACATTCGAGAACATCGCCCGAACGCTTGAAGCTGTGAGGAAGATAATGTTCGGTATTTGTTATACACTTAGGATTTGTACAGCAGATATTCTTATGCTCCTCGCCCTTTAAAATAGGTCTCGGCATAAGCTTATAATCCAGCATACAAAGTATAAGCGCCATACGTACGTACATACCGTAATTGGCCTGCTTGAAATAAAGCGCACGGGGGTCGTCGTCCACCTCTACTGCAATTTCGTCAACACGAGGGAGAGGATGAAGAACGATAAGCTCCTTCGACGCAAGCTTCATCTTCTTAGCGTCGAGACAGTACACATCCTTCTGTGCCTCGTATTCCTCGGGAGTAGCGAAACGCTCACGCTGTATACGGGTCATATAAAGCACGTCAAGCTTCGGAATAGCCTCCTCGAGAGTCCTGAACTCCTCGTAGGTCTTACCGCTTGCGGAAATATAGTCCTTGATATAGGTGGGAACCTTAAGCTCCTCGGTAGAGATAAGTATAAAATGATTTCCGTTGTAGCAGGACAGCGCCTTTAAAAGAGAATGGACGGTTCTACCGTTCTTAAGGTCGCCGCAGAAGCCTACTGTAAGGTTTTCGAGACGTCCTTTTTCTTCCTTCAGGGTAAGAAGGTCGGTAAGAGTCTGTGTGGGATGAAGGTGACCGCCGTCTCCTGCGTTTATAACGGGGCAGTCAGCCGAAAGAGCCGCCGCCTTAGCCGCACCCTCGAGAGGATGACGCATTACAAGTATATCGGAATAGCCGCTGACTATTTTTGTTGTATCCTTTAAGTTTTCACCCTTGGCTACAGAGGAAGAGGAAGGATTATCGAAGCCGATTATTCCTCCGCCGAGACGAAGCATAGCCGTCTGGAAGCTCATCTGTGTACGGGTAGAAGGCTCGTAGAAAAGCGTACCCATTATCTTTCCTCGGCAGGCTCCTGCATAAACAAGAGGCGCAGTCATAATTTCGTGAGCAAGATTAAGAATAGTGTTCCACTGTGACGGGGAGAAATCGTTAAGGTCGATAAGGTTGGAAATATTATCCTGCATAAAACGTTAAATCCTTTCCTTTTACATTTCTTTTAATTATATCACCCGCTACGAAAAAAGTCAATAAATCCCGATAATTTTACGGGTGTCTATTGACAACGGTATATATATATGATAAAATGTTCTTGTTACAAATAAGTCCTTATCAAGAGCAGCGGAGGAACAGGTCCTGTGAAGCTGCGGCAACCCTTCGCTTACATCCTGTAATGCGAAAATGGTGCCAAATCCTGCGCCTATGGCGAAAGATGAGGGAGTGGATATAGAAATTTCGCTCCCAATAGGGAGCTTTTTTGTTTCATAAAATAAACGTAAAGAAAGGAAACCGAAAAAATGGCAAAGTTTTTATTTACATCCGAAAGCGTTACCGAAGGACATCCCGATAAAATCTGTGACTGTATCTCCGATAGCGTTCTTGACGCACTTTTAGCTCAGGACCCTATGTCCCGTGTAGCCTGTGAAACCTGTACAACAACAGGTATGGTTATGGTTATGGGCGAAATTACAACAAAGGCAACAATCGATATTCCCGCTATCGTAAGAGAGGCTGTAAGAGAAATCGGCTATGATAACGCTGAATACGGCTTCGACTGCAACACCTGTGCAGTTCTCACAACTCTCGATAAGCAGTCTCCCGATATCGCTATGGGCGTAGACAACGCTCTCGAGGGAAGAGAAGAAAACGCAATGGACACAGGCGCAGGCGACCAGGGTATGATGTTCGGTTACGCTTGTAACGAGACAAAGGAGCTTATGCCCCTTCCTATCTCTCTCGCACAGAAGCTTGCAAAGAAGCTTACTGACGTAAGAAAGAGCGGAGAGCTCGATTACCTCCTCCCCGACGGAAAGTCTCAGGTTACTGTTGAATACGTTGACGGTAAGCCCAAGAGAGTTGATACCGTAGTTATCTCCTCCCAGCATAAGGCTTCCGCTACTCTCGAACAGATCCGTAAGGACGTTATTGAAAAGATTATTAAGACTACTATTCCTGCAGAATTACTCGACGAGGAAACCAAGTACTTCGTAAACCCCACAGGACGCTTCGTAGTAGGCGGACCTCAGGGTGACAGCGGTCTTACAGGTCGTAAGATTATCGTTGATACATACGGCGGATACGCTCGTCACGGCGGCGGCGCATTCTCCGGTAAGGACCCGACTAAGGTTGACCGTTCCGCAGCTTACGCAGCAAGATATGTTGCCAAGAACATTGTTGCGGCAGGACTTGCTGACAAGTGCGAGGTTGAAATCGCATACGCTATCGGCGTAGCTAAGCCTGTTTCCGTTCTCGTAGATACCTTCGGCACAGGTAAGGTAAGCGACGAAAAGCTTTCCGACGCAGTAGCTGAGGTATTCGACCTTCGTCCTGCGGCTATCATCTCCACCCTCGATCTCAGAAAGCCCCAGTATAAGGCTCTCTCCGCTTACGGTCATATGGGACGTGAGGATCTCGGCGTAGCCTGGGAAAGAACCGATAAGATTGACGCTTTAAAGGCGGCAGTAGCTAAGTAAAAAGCTGATACAGAATATGATTAAATCCCGCAGTCATCGACTGCGGGATTACTATTTTATTCGGTTTGATTATTCGGCGGCAATATATATATCCATATAATTCCTTCCGTCAACAACATACTCCTTTTCGAAGCAGGGAATTATCCTTTTATCCTCCTTATGCCCGATTCCGTTTACATTCATATGGGTCATAAGAATTTTATAAGCCTTTGGAATTATATTGAAGGGGGCGGCGGTATAGTCCTTAACGGTGATAGCTATGTACTTCTGTGATTCCTGCCTTACAATCTCCATACCCTCCGTATCGGCGGAAAAATCCTCGGGCAGTATCAAAGCCGCCGCATAGCCGTGCATATTAAAGACGTTTATTTGCTCCTGAGAAAGTACGGGAAAATCCCAGCCTATTATTTCAGGCTCAGCTATGCCGAGTCTTTCAGCCCACCTTCCTATATGGCAGATTGCGTCCTCCTCGGGTTCCCTGCTTATAACCGCATATCTGATATAGCTGAAGGCTTTCACCTGTTCAATCCGTATATCCGAACAGCAGTCGTCATACAGACCCATATCTCCCCTTACCACTTCATCCATACTGCAGGAAAACAAGCCGCATATTTCTATCAGCTTATCAATTTCGGGATATACCGTATCAAGCTCCCATTTCGAAACAGTCTGACGGCTTACGCCGAGCTTTTCCGCCAGCTCCTCCTGGGTCATTCTGTTTCTCATTTTCCGTAGAAACTGTAAATTCTGTCCAAAGCTCATATTTTCAGGCCTCCTTGTATCTGATAAATGTATTCTAACACGGAGACAACCGATTTTCCACCAACAAAAGAGTTCTTTTTTAACGGAAAATGCAACTTAAAAGTGCACTCCTTAGTGTAGATGCAGTAAAGCAGAATATTTCAAAAGGCAGGAACTGCCCAAAGGGGCTCACTTCAGTATGGGCGTCATAAAGCAGGATTGTGTGCCCTGCCGTTTTACCTGTTCCGATAAAGCAGAATATTGCAAAAGGCAGGAATTGCCAAAGGCGGCTCGCCTTATCTTACTGTGATTACTGCATAATCGAAGGGAGAAACGCTTAATTTTCCGTCCTTGAAATAACCGTGCTCTACGCTTACAGAGCCGTATACTCCAAGCTCAGCAAGACTCTTCGAAACGGATTTCTTCGACTTATTTACGATAATTACAGCCTTTTCGCCAATTTCCTTATCCTCACGGCTGAATGCCGCATAGTCGGAGGTTACCTCGATAAAACGGATATTGCCCTTAGCGAAGGCCTTTACGTTCTTTCTAACCTTACCGAGAGTCTTTGTGTATTCGATAAGCTCTCTGTCAGGGCTTGCCCAGGGGTATGTGCGGCGGTTGAAGGGATCCTTGTAGCCCTCCTGTCCTGCCTCATCGCCGTAGTAAACGGAAGGTATACCGGGAAGGAAGAACTGTAATGCCATAGCGCATCTCATAAGCGCCACACCATAAGCGTACTGGCTGTCGGAGAGATAACGCTCAGCCTGCCACTCTCGTCCGTTCCAGCCCACATCCTCGCCAGCAAGTCTCGTTATGGCACGTTCGGTATCGTGAGTCGAAAGGAAGTTCATAAGAACATCGGTAGAGGGCTTGGGGTAATGCTCAACGATAGTCATAACTCCGTCCTCGAGAACTCTCGGGTCGCCGAGCTTAACGTAATTGAGGACAGCCTCCTTGAAGGGGTAGTTCATAACGCTGTCAAGCTGGTCGCCGATAAGGTAACGGCGGCGTACGCCGTAGCTTTCCTTGTTCGTAGCGTCCTCCCATACCTCGCCGTAAATTATCTTGTCCTCGCCCTTAGCCTTAACCGCCTTGTTGAGGTTATCGATAAACTCGTCGGGGAGCTCGTCCGCCACGTCAAGTCTCCAGCCTGCTGCTCCTAAATCAATCCATTTCTGTAAAATTCCGCCCTCGCCGCAGATATAATTCGTGTAGGCAGGATTATTCTCGTTTACGTTTGGAAGGGTTGTAATTCCCCACCAGGATTCGTAAACCTCGGGGTAATTGCTGAAGCTGTACCATTCTCTGTAGGGGCTTTCGGGGTCGCGGTATGCGCCCACATTATCGCCGTAGCGGCCTGTCTTGTTGAAATAAATTGAGTCTGCGCCTGTATGAGAGAATACGCCGTCGAGAATTATACTTATTCCCTTTTCCTTTGCGGCCTTACAGAGATTGACAAAATCCTCCTCCGTACCTAAAAGAGGGTCAATTTTTGAATAATCCGATGTGCAGTAGCGGTGGTTTTCCTGGGCCTCAAAAATAGGATTCAGATATATTACCGTTACGCCTAAATCCGAAAGGTAGTCAAGCTTTTCCTCAATTCCCTTAAGATCTCCGCCGAAATAGTCGCTGTTTGTAATCTGACCTCTGCTGTCGGGGCGCCAGTCGGGAGTATCGTTCCAGTTTGTATGAATCTTTCTGTCGTAAGGTACGTCATTATGAGGAACGCCGCTCTTAGCGAAACGGTCGGGGAAAATCTGATACATTATTCCGCCCTTTATCCAATCGGGGGTAGTCATACCCTCCTTGTATACAGTAAGCTGGAAAAGGTCGCCGTTATCTACAACGCCCTCGCTTGCTCCGTTTTTCTTGATATAGTGACGGTTTCTGTTGATAAGAAGAGAGAAGTAGTAGAAGTGAAGTCCTAAGTCGGCAGGAGCATAGCTGCAGCTATAAACGGCAAAGCCGTCCTTAACCTCGGTTTTTTCAAGCTTCGTAAAGCGCTCCTTCTGACCGGGTCTGAAAACTACGAGAAGAGGCTCCTCGATAATCAGGTCATCGGGAAATCTGAGCGTAAAAACACATTCGCTGTTACGTTCAATCGCACCGAAGGGCTTCTTATAATTCTCGTCAAAACAATCGTAAATCGGTATCATCGTTTCCTCCTATAAGCTAAGCCGCCGCACAGTATACTGCACGGCGGAATAAAGCTGAAATTAAATAATATGCCAGATATCTCTTGCGTAATCGGTAACTGCACGGTCGGCAGAGAATACGCCTGCGCCGGAAATGTTGGCGAGGGACATCTTGTTCCACTTTTCGATATCCTTGTATACTTCTCTTGCCTTAGCCTGTGTGTTATGATAGCTGTCGAAGTCAGCAAGACACATATACTGGTCAACATATCTGATAGCGTTGGCAACTTCGTCGAAGGTTGCGCCGTTGAAGCCCTTATACATAGAGTCGATAGCGGATCTGATTGTGGGGTTATGGTCATAATAGCCGTCGGGAGAGTATCCGTTCTGCTTCATAACGTTAACCTCGGGAGTAGACATACCGAAGATAAAGATATTATCATCGCCAACCTGCTCGTGGATTTCAACGTTAGCACCGTCGTAGGTACCCATTGTAACAGCACCGTTAAGCATAAGCTTCATATTACCTGTACCGCTTGCTTCTGTACCTGCGAGAGAAATCTGCTCGGAGATTTCGGCAGCAGGCATAAGCATTTCGGAAAGGGTTACACGGTAATCCTCAAGGAATACTACCGCAAGCTTTTCATTAAGCTTAGGATTCTTCTTGAGCTCTTCGCCGATACACCAGATAAGCTTGATGATCTGCTTAGCCATGTAGTAACCGGGAGCCGCCTTGGACGCGAAGATGTAGGTCTTGGGAACAAAGTCAGCGTCGGGATTATTAAGGAGATAGTTATACTCGGAAATAATGTTGAGAGCGTTGAGCTGCTGACGCTTGTACTCGTGGAGACGCTTTACCTGTACGTCGAAAATACTGTCGAGGTTGAGCTTTGCGCCTGTTGTAGAAAGTACATACTTAGCGAAATCAGCCTTGTTCTGTCTCTTTATGTCAGCAAGCTTCTTAAGAACAGTACTGTCGTTTTCGAAGAGTCTGAACTTGGAAAGCTCCTGACCGTTCTTCTTGAAGCCGTCTCCGATACATTCGGAGAGAAGCTTTGTAAGTCTGGGGTTGGACTGGAGGAGCCAACGACGGTAAGCGATACCGTTTGTTACGTTTGTAAACTTGGTAGGCTTATCATTGAATTCATCGTTGAACACGCTGTCCTTGATGATTTCGCTGTGAAGCTTGGAAACGCCGTTTACGGAATGGGAACCGTCAACACAAAGATTAGCCATTCTGATCTTGTTGTTGTTGAAGATAGACATACGTTCAACAACCTCACCGGGAAGTCTGTTTGAAAGACCTTCACAGTAACGACGGTTAATTTCACAGATGATAGAATAGATTCTGGGGAGAATTCTTGCAATAAGATCCTTATCCCACTTTTCGAGAGCTTCCGCCATAACGGTATGGTTTGTATACGCAAAGGTATTGCAAACGATATGCCAGGACTTAGACCAGGAATATCCGCACTCGTCAAGGAGTATTCTCATAAGCTCGGGAATAGCGAGAGTAGGATGTGTATCGTTGATATGGATAGCAACTTTATCGTGGAGGTTATCGAGAGTACCGTAGCAGTTCATATGTCTCATTATGATATCGCCGATAGAAGCCGCACACATAAAGTACTGCTGACGGAGACGGAGAGCCTTACCCTCGAGGTGGTTATCGTTAGGATAAAGAACCTTTGTAAGAGCGTGAGCGATGTTGTTTGCGCCGAGAGCGTTTGCATAGTCGCCTGCATTGAACGCGCTCATATCGAAGGACATACTCTTAGCGCTCCAGAGACGAAGCTTGGAAACGCCCTCGCTGTCGTAACCGGAAATATACATATCGTAAGGTACTGCAAGAACAGGTACGTAGTTTACGTGAGAGATATGGTGGTATTCGTTATCCCAGTATTCCTTTACTTCACCGTCGAAATGAACTTCAACAGCCTGCTCGGGAACGGGAGTAATCCAGGATTCACCGCCGGGGAGCCAGTTATCGGGAAGCTCAGTCTGCCAGCCTTCCATAATCTTCTGCTTGAAGATACCGTATTCGTAAAGGAGGGAGTAGCCTGTTGCAGGATATGCACAGGTAGCCATACCGTCCATATAGCAGGCAGCAAGACGACCGAGACCGCCGTTACCGAGACCTGCGTCGGGTTCTTCGTCGTAAATAGTTTCAATCTTGATGTTATAATCGTCCTTAAGAACCTTTTCAACCTCTTCGTTCATTTCGAGGTTATAAAGAGAGGTCTTTAAGGAACGACCCATAAGGAATTCCATAGAGATGTAGTAAACCTGCTTCTTACCCATAGAATTGCATTTTGTCATAAACGCATGGCGCTTTTCCTTAAGATAAGCAACCACAATGCTGGAAAGCGCTTTATAAATCTGAGTACTGTTAGCCGATTCGGGATCAACTCTGAAATCAATTAAAAGCGTATCCTTTAACTTCTGACTTAATTCTTTCGCCGTAAATGGTGAGTTCATTGTCTTTTTCCAACCCTTCTGATTATAAATATGCTTTTACAATTATAAACCAAAAACTGAAAAATTTCAATAGTTTTTCTTATTTCGTTGAAATTTTACACCTTATTTACAATAATTTTCGCATTTTCTGAGGTTAAATATGGCTATATGCATAATTTTCAGACCGCTTTTTTATAGAAAATAACGATATAATATTACGGTAAATCATTAAAATTCCAGTTCTTCGCCTGTCTGAAGGTACTGAATTCTGTCTCCGAGCTTTGATTTAAGTATACCGTAACCGGTAAGTCCCGTACAGTGGCAGGTATAGATAGTACCTGTTTCAATAGCCTTAAGCTCATTTATGGTTTTGTCGAGATAATCTATGCTACAGCACAGCTTTTTCGTAGAGGAGCCCATAATATGAAAGCCGCCGATAACGGAAAGTATCGGAACATCGGGAAACCTCATATTCACCGTCTTAAGCACATTCACGATTCCGCAGTGGGAGCAGCTCGAAATAACCACGCAGCCCTTGTCGCGGCGCCTGTCGGGGAAGATTACGAAAAATACCTCGTGGGAGAAATCGTCACGTACGATATGGCCGTCGCTTCTCATATAAAGCCGCTTATCCTCGCAGTACATAGAATAATCGAGGTATTCGTTCGACATAGCGAATACGCCGCTGTCTATCTCCTGAAAATTGTTATAGAAAACGAAATTATCCGAATGCTCCTCGCGAAGATAGGAAATCTGGCCTATCGGGACGCGGAGAAAGCTCTGCTTTATATAAAAATCGTTATCCGCCGCCTTTTTCGCATAAATCTCAGCGTCGGGATTTACCTTAAGGAATGCCTCTATACCGCCTGTATGGTCGTAATGATTATGGGAGATAAGAACCTTCGAAACCTCTTCGACGGGTATCCTCATTTTCTTCGCATTCGCAATAAACTTATCGGAAGCGCCTGTATCTATGAGATACTTTTCTCCTGCATTTTCAATATAAAGGCTGAGACCGTGTTCCGCTTTAAGCTTTTCTGCGGCGCTTGTATTCTCGATAAGAGCAACTATTCTCATATTACTCCTTTCCCGTCACGTCGATAAACACTATTTCGGGACGGTTTAAAACTCTCGGAATTACGATATTCAGCACATTCCTGCTAAGTCCTCGGCTTACTATCATATCGGTACCCTGCTCAGTAAACATTCCGTCCGTATACTTGGGGAAAAGCCCCTGATTGGGAGCGTATATGCCCTGGGGGAGAAAGGGAAGCTTAACCTGACCGCCGTGAGCGTGACCCGAAAGTATAAGGTCGAAGCCCTTTCCCGAAAGCTCGGGGAACTGCTCGGGATAGTGGTTTATGAGTACGTTGTAGGCGTCCTCGGAAACGGCGGAAAGAGCATTTTCATACTCCTCCTCTCCGCTTATACCCTCTATACCTATAAAGCGGATCTTATTACCCTTTATAACCATATCGGAATACTCTCCGTCAAGAACTGTAACGCCTCTTTCGGCCATTTTCTTCTTGACGCTGTCGCTGTCTCTACGCCATACCTCGTGATTACCTATAGAGTAGAAGCAGTCGTACTCCGATACAAGCCTTTCCACAAGAATGTCGGAATTCGCCTCGCCCCAATGTTCATCATAAAGGTCGCCGCCGAAGATTACTGCGTCGGGCTTATGCTTGTTTACCGAAACCACAAGCTCGCACATATCAACTCCGTATCTGCTGTTATGGACATCGGAGATAAAAACGAGACGTATCGGCTCTTCGCCCACCTTATCGCTTTTAACGGTAAAAAAGCGTTCCGAAAGTGCAGTACTGCACAAAAAAGGCAGAGTAACGGCCGCCACCGCCACAATAGCGGTAAGTATACGTTTTTTCTTTACAGTCATCACTTAAGCTCAACAAAGCCGACCTTTTTATAGACCTTCTGGAGAGTTCTTCGGGAAGCCTTATATGCCTTCTCAGCCCCCAGCTTCATACAGTCGTTTATGTACTTTTTATCAGCGATAATCTTGTTGAATTCCGCCTGCATAGGTGCAAGCATATCGGCTGTCGCTTCACCGACGGCAAGCTTGAAATCGCCGTAGCCCTTACCCTTGAATTCCGCTTCGATTTCCTCGAAGGACTTATCGGTTACTGCGGAATAAATCGACATAAGGTTATTTATTCCGTCCTTACCCTCGCGGTAGCATACTTCTGTTTCGCTGTCGGTAACGGCTCTCTTGAATTTTCTTATGATTGTATCCTTGTCGTCGAGGATAGAAACGCTTGCGTTGGGATTCTCGTCGGACTTACTCATTTTCTTTGCAGGATCCTGAAGAGACATAATTTTTGCAGTAGTTTTTGTAATATAAGGCTCGGGCATCACGAAGGTTTCTCCGTAAACCTGATTGAAGCGCTGCGCAATATTTCTTGTAAGCTCGAGATGCTGCTTCTGATCCACGCCTACAGGAACAAGGTCAGCCTGATAAAGAAGAATATCCGCCGCCATAAGTACGGGATATGTAAATAAACCTGCATTTATATTTTCGGGGTGCTTTTCGCTCTTGTCCTTGAACTGGGTCATACGGGAAAGCTCGCCGAACTGGGTATAACAGGAGAGTACCCAGGAAAGCTCTGCGTGAGCAGGGTTATGACCCTGTACAAAGGCGATAGACTTTTCGGGGTCTACGCCCATAGCGAGGAGAAGCGCATAGCTTTCAACAATCTGCTTTCTGAGCTTCTGGGGATCCTGTCTTACGGTTATGGAATGAAGGTCAACAATGCTGTATGCACAGTCATATTCATCCTGAAGCTTAATCCAGTTTGTAAGAGCTCCGAGATAGTTGCCGAGATGAGGGGTATTCGTAGGCTGAATACCGCTGAAAATACGTTTTTTTCTTGTTTCTTCCATTTTATTTTACCAAACCTTTCTTCTGTACTATTTATATAACGTTTTTGCCGCCATAGCGAGCCTGTCCGTTCCTTTTTCGATTTCCTCGTCGGAAACTCCCGTATAATTTATACGGAAGGAGAGGGAGGGCATTCCCTCCTCGGTTACGAAGGCAGTTCCCGGAACAATAAGAACCTTATTGTCGATAGCCTTTCTGAGGAAGTAATTTATATCTCCCTCGGGAATCGTTCCCCACAGGAAAATACCGCCGTCAGGCTCCGTAAAGCTTACCGACGAGGGCATTTTATATTTGAGGCAGTTCAGCATAAGATCCGACTTACGGCGGTACAGCTCGCATACCTCGTAAAGATACTCGTCATAATCATAACGGGTAAGAAGCCTGTGGATTATGCGCTGGGACAATGTATCGGCGTGAAGGGTTGCTCCTTCGAGGAGGCATACTGCACGGGGGATAATATTTCCCGAACAGCACAGATAGCCCACCGAAATACCCGGAGCTACGGAAGCGGAAAAGCTTCCCGTATAGAACACTATTCCCTTTTTATCCATAGAGCGTATCGAGGGAAGGTCTGCGCCGACGAAGCGGATATCGCTGAAGGAAGCGTCCTCAACTATGAGAACGTTGTGCCTGTAGGCGATTTCGAGAATTTCCCGCCTTCTTTCCTCGCTCATTGTAATTCCCGTCGGGTCTGAAAAATCGGGACATACATATATGAAGGCAGTCCTCTGATTTTCCGTAAGAGCCTGTTCGAGATAAGCGGCGCTCATTCCGTCGCTGTCCAAAGGGACTCCCACAAGTCTCGCCCCGTATCCCCGAAATGTATTCATAAGCTCAGCGGGACAGGGATTCGGGCAGATTACTGCGTCACCCTCGTTACAGATAAGCTTCGACAGGATATCGAGAGACTGATGAGCTCCCGAAGTAATTATAACGTCATCCTCGTTCCAGTTCAATATGCCCTTGGAATAAAGCCTGTCCTTTATTATATCCCTTAAGGGCTTATATCCTTCGGCAGGAGTATGCCCCAGTACGGAAAAAGCGTCGTTTTCGAGAAGCTCACAGGTTATCTCCCGTATGATCTCCGAGGGAAGCGCCTCCGCCGCAGGAGCCGAGCCTGCGAAGCTTATAAAGGACGGATCGGTGGCATATTGCATTATCTCCCTTGTAAGAGAGGGCCGGATTTTCTGTATTCTGTAGGAAAAAGCGTTCATTATTCCTCACGGCCTTTCATAATAATATACAATCACGATTATAATATCACATTTTTCATAATATTGCAAGTATCGGAGGGAATTTATGATTATTTATACGAAATTTTCCCGTTATTTCGGCTTACAGCCGAAAATGAAATTTTTATCTTAAAAAATTTCATAAAGTACTTGACAAATCTACTAAAATGTATTAAATTTTTATTGTAAGTTTATTAGTGAAAGAAAGGATGACCACTATGGAAAAAATTTATACAGGTAAGACCAAGGACGTTTATAAGCTTGACAACGGCAACGTTATGCTGAAGTTCAAGGACGACTGCACAGGTAAGGACGGCGTTTTCGATCCCGGCGAAAACTCAGTAGGACTTACTATCGACGGTATCGGTAAGGCAAACTTAGAAACTTCCATATACTACTTCGAGCTCCTCAAGAAGGCAGGCATCAAGACTCACTATGTAAGCGCTGACGTTGATAACGCTACTATGGAGGTTCTCCCCGGTAAGGTATTCGGTCACGGTCTTGAGGTTATCTGCCGTTTAGTAGCGACAGGAAGCTTTATCCGCAGATACGGCGAATACATTAAGGACGGTACTGTTCTCGAAGGCGGTTATGTAGAATGTACATTCAAGAATGACGAAAAGGGCGATCCCCTTGTTACAAGCGAAGGCCTTGCCGCTCTCGGCGTTATGTCCGAAGAAATGTTCGAAAGTATGAAGGAACAGACCTTAAAGATTACAAAAATCGTTGCTGACGACCTTAAGACAATCGGCCTCGATTTATGGGATATTAAGTTCGAATTCGGCTATAACAACGACGAGGTTATCCTTATCGACGAAATTGCTTCCGGCAATATGCGTGTATACAAGGACGGAAAGATCGTAAATCCCGTAGACCTCACAAAGCTCATTCTCGAAAGATAAGTTCATCAGAAGCGATGAATATTATGAAGGTGCTGTCTGACAGACAGCACCTTTTTGTATTTCCTGTATTTTTCAGTAAATTTATCAAATATGCATATTGTACTGTTGACAATTCTACTGAAAAATGATAAAATAATTGAATAGACATAGGTTAATTATGGAGAAAAGAATATGAACGGTAAATTAGCGAGTAAGAAATTCAGAGGTTTTTTCAACGATATTGAAAAAATAGAGCTTAAAATTGAGGATCTTTCCGAGCTTATAATCGAGAAAATTCCTGCAGTAGCGCAGGAGGTTTCTATCGGAAGACTTCTCAGCCATTTTTACGCACCGCCCGCATTTGCAGAAAATGAAAACCAGAATGTATCCATAGAGTTCTATTCAAGCAAGACAGACTGCGGTACCGACGCCCTCAGCTACGAATATCTTACGGCAGAAGGCGGAAAGGTATGCTTTTCGGTTTTCCCCTTAGCGGATAAGGTATGGGACGAAGACGAAAAAGACGAAATTCAGTTTCTCTGCAGGAATCTATACATAATCTGCGGAAGAGCGAAGCTTCTCGAAGTTATCAAGAATTCTGTCACAAGAGACGGTTATACGGGACTTCCCAATGCAGGCGGCTTTATAAGAATGGGTAGCCGTCTTAAGGCGGAAGAAAAGCTCTGCAACTATACCGCAATGTTTATCAATCTCAAGAATTTCAAATGTATAAACAGCCAGTTCGGAAATAAATCCGGCGACGAGGTTATAAAGGCTTATGCCGATATTCTGAAGCAGGTAGCGCAAAAGGACGAAATGGTAGCCCGTCTCGGCGGCGATAATTTCACTCTCCTCATCAAAAAGGAGCGTAAAGAAGAAATTCTCGAATTTCTTTCCTTCGTAAAGATAACCCTTAGTAATGAAATCGGAGACCGAACTATAGGGGTTCCTGCAAGAATAGGCGTTTACGATATAGGCGAAAAGGACCAGATGCCTGCGGTTATGAATTATATCGCAGCCGCTATAAGCACAGCCAAGCATAGTCCTACCAAAAATGTAATCGAATTCAATCAGGATATAATGAAGCGTATTACAAGCCAACAGCAGATTACCTCCGAGTTCCCCGAGGCAATCAAGAATCGTGAATTCGTGGTTTACTACCAGCCTAAGGTTGACCTTAAAACCAATGAGATGTGCGGCTGTGAGGCTCTTGTACGCTGGAACAAGGACGGAAAAATTATTTCTCCGGGAGAGTTTATCTCTGTACTTGAGCAGGATGGCAGTATATGCACCCTTGACTTCTATATGCTGGATAACGTCTGCCGCGATATACGCAGGTGGAAATCCCTCGGGCTTGAGCCTGTAACGGTTTCGGTAAACTTCTCGAAAATCCACCTTCACAATCCTAATATTGCGGAGGATATTCTTAATATCATAAACAAATACGATATCGAAAACCGTTATATTGAAATAGAGCTTACCGAGATGTCGGACTATAACGATTACGACGCATTCAAGAATCTTGTCACAAAAATGAAGGATAGCGGAGTAATGACCTCTATCGACGATTTCGGAACAGGCTACTCTTCCCTCAATCTTCTTACTGATTTTATGTTCGATATTGTAAAGCTCGATAAATCCTTTATAGATAATATCATAAAGAATAACAGCGCTACGGATGAAATCGTCGTCCGTAACATTGTAAGAATGCTCAAGGAGCTGGATATGAAGGCTATCGCCGAGGGCGTAGAAACCACAGAACAGGCCCGCTTCCTTAAGGATATCGAATGTAACGTTGTACAGGGCTTTCTCTATGATAAGCCCCTCCCCTCGGATGAATTCGAAAAGCGTCTCCGTGAGAAAAAGTACAATCATAATATTTAACTCAGAAAAAACACAGCCCCTTGTTAAGGGGCTGTGTTCTATTTATAGGCAGTACTGCCGTTTAAAGGCTATTCGCTATAAATTCTCGTAATTATCATATCCATAGGAAGCTCTTTCACGGAAATATCCCTGAAGCCGATACATTTCGTAAGAGTTTTAAGGAAATCGGTAATTTCCTGCTTTTCCGTATCGACTTCGATTGAAATATCCGTACCGTCACGGCTGATTATTTTAGCTCCGCCTATCTCTTCGCCGTCATAAGGGGCGGTAAGCGAAAGTGTTACTATTTTCTTACTGCCGAGAGCGTTTTTCAGCTTTTCCAGACTGTCGTCAAATACCTTTTTTCCGTGATTTATAATAATTACATTGTGTGCAAGCTGTTCAACGTCCTCAAGATCGTGGGTAGTAAGAATAAAGGTCGTTCCTTTTCTGTTCATTTCGCCCACAACCTCACGGATTTTGTTTTTAGCGATAACATCAAGTCCTATAGTAGGCTCGTCAAGAAATACTATCTCGGGATTATGAAGCATCGCCATAATAAACTCACACTTCATTCTCTCCCCTAAGGAAAGAACTCTCGTAGGCTTATGAATTACCTCCGCCACGTCGAAAAGCAGGGTCATTTCATCAAGCCTCTTTTTATAATCCTCGTTGGATATGCCATAGATAGCCTTGTTCATAGCAAAGCTGTCAATAGGCGGAATATCCCAGATAAGCTGTGATTTCTGACCGAAAACGGCGCCTATTCTCTGTACGTATTTTATCCTGTCCCGTGCAGGAGAATACCCCATAACGTCGATGCTTCCGCTTGTGGGATAAAGCGCTCCGCAGAGCATTTTTATAGCTGTGGATTTTCCTGCTCCGTTAGGGCCGAGTATTCCGCAGACCGTTCCCTTTTCTATTTCGAAGGATACCCCGTCAACAGCGTTTATTTTCACCCTTTCACGCTTAAAGAAGCTTTTAAGCGTTTCCTTTAAGCCGCTTCCTCTTTTATAGGTAGTATAGGATTTAACGAGATTTTCTACCTTGATTGCATTCATTTTATCCTCCCACCCCCTCGTATATTTTTATCATCCGATTATAGAGCCATATTCCGAAAACAAGAAACAGTATACAAGGAATAACCGATATAAGCGCTAAAGGGTCAAGTCTTCCGAGAAGCGCCGAAGCGGGGAAATACCCTACTACCGCCACAGGAATTATAACCGCAGAAAGTATCCTTATACTCTTCGGGAAGATAGCGAGAGGATATTTTCCGAATTCCTTGATACTGCCGAAAATTTCAGGTATTCTCGAATTTCCTACCCACTTGAAGCTTATCGCCGCCATTATTAAATCAAGGCCTCCCATTACCGCTATCCCCGAAATGAACAGCAATAAGAAAAGCGGTATACCTTCGCCTGTGGATACGCCTGCCTGAAAGGCAGAAACGATTGTCATAACGAGAGAGCCGAGAAATAAACCAATACTTTCTGTGCTGAAATTTCCTGCAGTAATAAAGAACAGCGGCGAAAGCGGCTTTAAAAGAACGGTTTCAAAGCTTCCCGCCTGAATATTCTCCATAGTTACCCATAGGATACTACCGCTTACCATAGAGGAAACTGCCCCCGACATAGAAAACACCGATTGTATAAGGAGTACCTCCCACATATTCCATTCGGGAAACGACGCTCCGTTTGCATAAATCAGCACCGTCACAAGGGGAAAAATTATATTCGAAAGAAGTGTTATAAGATTACCGAGTATAAAATCCGTACGATAAGCCATAGCGCAGGAAAAAGAGGTACGCATACAGGTCAGATATATTTTTATGTATTTCATATTCTACGCCCCCACTGCTGTAAATCTTTTAATTGACAGGCGGTATATTATCTCGCTGAGAACGGCCGTAACCGCTACCGCTATTCCCTGACACAGCACCGCCTCGGGTATAGTAAGACCGAGCGAGCCGATTGAAGCGTTTCCCGTCCATACCATTGCGGGAATGTAATTCGTGTACTGAAAGGGCAGGAACATCATTATCCGCTGAATTACGTCGGGAAAGAAGCTGAGGGGGATAAGAGCGCCTGCGAAAATGCTGTCGATAAGCTGATAAACTACCCTTATACCGTTAGCTCTCACAAAATAGAAGGCTGTCATTCCGAGGCAGTAATTCACATAAAAGTTCATAAGAAAAGCCAGGGCAACAGACAGTATCGTCCAGCCGATTTCACTCGGAATAATATCTATCCTGAAAACGAACAGGAATATAAGAAAGCAAGGAAGAAATTCAAAGAAGAAGCCTAAAACTCTGTGACCAAGCTTCTGCGACAGGGCGAAAAACCTGTGGTGGAGAGGGCGGAGAGTAAAGGTAAGAAATTTTCCCGTTCTTACAAGCATCTGAAGATTCCAGTCGGCAAAATCCATTGTAAGATAGCCGATAAGCGCAGATACTCCGAAGTAGCGTATTGTTTCGGTAAGCTCCATTCCGCCGAGATTTCCGTTTCCGCCGTAAACTGCTGTCCAGATAAAATACTGCACGATAAAGTAAACAGGTCCTACGAAAACCGAAACGAGGGAATGGGTGCGGTAAGCGCTCCATTCCTTGTAGGTTACGAAGGCTACCGCCTTACATACCCGAAGCTTTTGCATTATATAATTCATTAAATCAGTCCTGACCAGATAATATTCTGTACGTTGTAAAGAGGCTCAGGGGACCAGCCGTTCGCTCCCTCGTCGAAGGGCACAAACCAGGCCGCTACAAGTCCTTCCTCAAGGTCGATATCAAGAGAGGATGCGCCTGCGCCCTCGTGCATAATCGTTCTGTCGGAATAGCTGTAATCGAGACCTCGGCGGATATCGAAGCCTATACCGTAAAGGCGGTTCGGCTCATTCGCATTCCAGCAGTAATCGGGCACGCCGTGAAGCTGGACGGTACTCATCTTTTCTACTGATTTACGGCCGAGAATACGCGCTCCGTCAAGCCTTCCGCCGTTTATAAATGCATTACCGTAGCGCACAAGGTCGTAAACGGTGGAACAAATTCCTCCGCCTGTATTGGGCACCTTGTCCCAGGCTGTTCCTTCGCCGTCACGACTGTTAATTTCGCCTGAGATAATCTTACCGAGATAATCCCTATGCTCGTCGTCGTGACAGAAACAGCGCTCCGCCATTGCGGGAGTAAGCCAGAAGCCTGTATCGGTCATTCCGAGAGGCTTGATAATCTTTTGCTCGATATAATCGTGAACGTTTATTCCGCTTACTCTCGAAACAACCTCGCCGAGGATTGTAAATCCGAAAGAGGAATACATCCATTCCTTTCCCACAGGCCTGCGAAGCCCCGTAGATAAGGCGGGAGTTATCCAATCAAATTCGCTCTTTCCGTCCCATTTTTCTGCCGCTTCCTCTATAAAATCCCACTGATACCTGATAGTCTGTTCGTTGAAACAGCCGCCGTCGGGGTACATTCCCGAGGTGTGGGTAAGAAGGTGCCAGAGGGTTATATCACTGAAGGGCTTTTCCTTGAACTGAGGAATTATATCTCCCACAGGAGTATTGAGCCGTATGTATCCGTCCTCGATAAGCTGCATTATCGCCGTAGCGGTAAAGGTCTTCGTGATAGAAGCTATTCCGAAAACCGTATCGGGCTTCATAGCTTCCGATAAGTTCATACCGTTGTTTCTTCCGACGGCACCGTGAGCTATAACTTTTCCTTTATGGGAAATGCAGTAGCTTGCACCGTGAATAATCCTGTTATCAACCATTTCGCCGAAACGCTTGTTAAGCATTTCTATCCTGCTTTCGTCATAGCCTGTTTCAGCAGGACTGCATTCGGTTTTTCCGTTAATTACATTCATAATTGTTCCTCCTTTTTATTTGTGCTTATGCGTGTTTCGGCAGAGAGGTTGTCGCCGAAAAATAAAAACGTGCATTTCACACGGGAAACGCACGTTTACACGCTTATTCAGATAATCTCACATAACGGAGGCGTGAGCTTCTTGTTTTCCGATGAAAATAATGTTATTAAGCTTATAGTAACGGTATGCTTTAACATATTCTTTTGCCTCCTTCTGTAAAATTATGGGTTAAGTATAGCACTATTATTTCAGTTTGTCAAGCAGTCGGGCATTAACTTTTAAAAAAACAGAAATCCCGCAGCAAATACTGCGGGATTAAGGATTTTATAATGCAGAATTACTGCTTTACGGTTTTCTTCTGTTTACGGTAAAGCTCTTCGAAATCGCTTACGCTCATAGGCTTTGCGAAATAATAGCCCTGGAACATATCACAGCCCATTTCGGTAAGGAAGCGTACCTGCTCTGCGGTTTCAACGCCCTCGGTTATTACGGGCATTTCAAGCTGTTTCGAGAGACCGATAATCATCTGAAGAATCTTTTTGCTTCGTTCCTCGTCCTCGGCCTTTCTCAGGAATGCCATATCAATCTTAAGGACGTCAACGTGGATATCCTTAAGCATATTGAGGGAGGAATAACCGCTTCCGAAATCGTCCATTTCTACGATAAAGCCGTTCTTACGAAGTCTCGAAATAAGCTCAAGCTGACGGTTAAAGTCCATAACGATAGCTGTTTCGGTTATTTCAAGCTTAAGATACGAGGGGTCGATTTCGTACTTTTCAACCATATCGGTAAAAATCTGGTAGATATTAAGGAAGTAGAAATCTCTCGGCGATATATTTACGGAAATATATACATCATCAATTCCCGATTCCTTCCACTTTTTGAGCTGTTTACAAGCAAGCTCCCAGATATACTTATCAACCTCGGAAATAAGTCCGTTCTTTTCGAATACGGGTATGAACTCTCCCGGCATTATCTGTCCCTTTTCGGGATGATGCCAGCGGATAAGAGCCTCGGCTCCGAGAAGCTTTCCGTCACAGGACATCTGCGGCTGGAGGTACATTTTAAGCTGTTCCTCGCATATAGCCGCACCAAGCTCGGTAATAAGCTCCTGCTCGTGGCGGATATTCTCTCTGAGCGCTTCGTCGTAATAAGCTACACGCTTATGGTAATCACCCTTTATCGAGCCTATGGCAAGCCTTGCACGGTCGCACATTACAGTTACGGGAAGAGAACGGTCGGTAATTTCGTATACACCGAGATAGTTTATCATCGGGAAAACTACCGTCTTATTCATACAGTAGGAGAAGGCAGTCTGTGACTCGTCAAGGAAAAGCTTCTCATCAAAGCTTTCCTTATTCATAAGAACACCGAAAATATCATTTCCTATACGTCCGCTTATGAGAGCGCCGCTTATACGGTTCTTAAGCATATCCGCAAAGCTTATAAGAACACAGTCGCCTACCGTCGTACCGAAGAAGTCGTTCACCATCTTGAAATCCTTTATATCGGAACAGATAAGAACAAGATCCTCGTCAGGGAATCTTTCAACGTATTTCTTTACCTTTTCACAAAAATACGACTTGTTGTATATTCCTGTAAGGGGGTCGTGGGTAGCGAGATATCTTTCCTTCTTCTGCTTGTTGTATTCCTCTGTGCAGTCCTGCATTACAAAGTAGCCGCCCTGCAGAAGCTTTCGGTCATCCATCATTCGCTGAAGCTGAATCTTAAGGATAAACTCGTCGTCGTCACGGAAGAAGTGACGGTTTACGGTAAATTCGTTTTTCTGGTTCAGGTAGCTGTCTCTGCACCATTCGCGGAGAGTCTTTCCCTCGGCGTCGATAAGGGGCTTTTCCTCGTTGAAAAGCTCGTCGGCGAAGCTGTTGCTGTAAAGGTCGGAGCCTTCGGCGTCAAGAACGAAAATACCTACCGACATATCACGGGACACCTTGAATAGCGTAGAGGAAAGAAGCTGCTGGGGCGTATAAACGAAGGCACAGTAGTAAATACACGCACCCTCCGCAACAAAGCCCAGTACGGAAAAGTCAAAGGGTAAAAAGATACAGAAGGCATTGAAGCTCGCAAGAACCATAAGCAGAATTGCCACCGTAAGGTATTTCTTACGGTAAAATACGGGAGCGTGATAGCTTCTGTAAATAAGGCTTATGAAACAGAACACCGCAATCATCGCAATTATTGCGTAATGTACGAAGAAGAACGGCGTAACCTCAATCATATAATAGGTCTCGCCGAAAAATTCCGTCGACTTGATAGAAAACTGGTGTCTGAAAAAGCCGTTGAAGATAAGGGAGATACAGTCCGCACAAAGGAGCAGCCTCATTGCGTTTACCTTAACGTATTTAGAGAAGGCCTCGCCTATGTATTCCACAGAGAAGCGGAACAGGTAGTAAAGCATCCAGTCCGCCGCAACGAAATACAGGCTGTATCCGATAAGACTTACAAGCTCGTGATTGGTAAAAAGAATTGCGGTATTTACAAATAATATCGCAAATCCCATACAAAGTATCTTACGGACAGTTTTGGCAAGCCTGTGCTTTTCCTTGCCTGTTTTCAAGACAAAGAACATCATCATAATCTGTCCGAGTAAAAGTAAGGTTCCTATTAAAATCTTCATTAAATCACCATAGACTTTTTATTATAAATTTTATTCAGCACTGCAAAATATAATGCAGATGATACTTCTGCCAAGTCCATTTTAGCATAATTTGACAAATATGTCAATAGTTTATTCAAAACATCAATAATTTTTATGATTTTATAAGAAATAATGTGCTATTTATGTCAAAATAGTTACAGCAATAGTGTCAATACCGTCTTACTTAGTCGTACAGGCATAAATATTCCGATTACGGCGAAAATAAACCTGCGAGGTGATTTTATGTGTACAAGTACAGCAATCAGAAAGGGCGGCTTCTGTTTCGGAAGAAATATGGATATCGACTATTCCTTCGGAGAAGGGATAATTATTACCCCACGAAAATTTTCACTTGAATTTAAAAAAATCCCGCCCCTTTCCGAGCATTACGCCTTTATCGGAACAGGAACGGTTAAGAATAATATGCCGCTTTATGCGGAGGGAATGAACGAAAAAGGGCTTTGTATTGCCGCTCTTAAATTCCCCGACAACGCCTTATATTGCGAGGAATCGGCGGATGAAAGAAGCCCTGTAGCTCCCTACGAAATAATTCCATATATTCTCGGGAAATGCAGTAACATAAAGGAAGCCGCTACACTTCTTACCGTTACCGATATAATAAATGAACCCTTCGACGGCAGTACTCCCCTCTCTCCCCTACACTGGCACATTTCGGACAAGGAAGGGTCAATAACCGTTGAACAGACTCGTGAAGGTATGAAAATATACGATAACCCCTTCGATGTTCTTACAAATAATCCGCCCTTCCCCTTTCACAGGGAAAACCTCACCCTTTATCTCGGACTTACCCCTCGACAGCCCGAAGGTGAAAAAGCTTCAGTCCCCTTCGGTCTCGGCTTCGGGGCAGTAGGACTGCCGGGAGACTTTACTCCTGCATCAAGGTTTGTAAGGGAAAGGTTCCTGCTTAAAAATTCACCGAGCGGTATAAATCCCGTTATCCAGCTTTTCCATATCCTGGGCGGCGTTTCTATACCTAAGGGGGCGGTAATAACCCCCGACGCAAAATTTCACTATACTACCTATACCTGCTGTATGGAAACGGAAAGCCTTACCTATTACTACAGGACTTACCGAAGCGCAAGTATATGGGCGGTAAAAATGACGGAGGAGACTATGAGCGGGAACGAGCTTATTTCCTTTCCACAGGTTACGGAAAGCCGCTTTTTCTTTCAGAACTGACTAAAGGCCGTATTTTATCCTTATACGTTCAAGCTTGTCTCCGAAAGGCTTTCCGAGGAAAAACAGGAATATAAAATTCGAAACGGAATAAAGAACAGTATACGGAACGGCCGTAATAACCGAAGCCGCATACAAGGACAGATTAAAGCCTCCGTCGTACCACATTACCGACCATACATCCATTACGAGGGAATAAATTATTCCTCCGATAACGCCGTAAATCAAGAGTAAAGCCCTGTGCTTTTTCAAAGGGGCGGAAAGATATCCCGCAATAAGCCCGATAAGACCCCAGGCAAGCATCTGAAATGGAGTCCAGGGGCCCTGTCCGAAGTAAAAATTCGATATAAGGGCGGAAAGAGAGCCTACCAGGAAGCCTGTCTCCTTTCCGAGATATACTGCCGCAATAACAGTCACAGCGGTGACGGGCTTAAAGAAAGGTATGAAGCGCCCGACTACGCAAAGGGCTATCATAACTGCCGCTATTACCATACGTCTCGAGCCGATGTTCTTGTTTTCGAAGCCTGCCGCAAAGAGAAAAAGACTGAACAGGGCGGCACAGAATGAAATAATAAGATGACGCTTTTCCGCCATAGCCGTTGAGCCGATTACCGCAAGAAGCGGTATTATCACAAAGGGAACAAGGATTTTAAGCGCCTTTTTAAGCCCCTCATTCTTTATAACTATCATATTCCCTCTGCCCTTCTTCCGTTTTTAAGGCATAAGGCCTCCACCTCTCCGAGAGTAACGGCATTGTCGTAATGACCCCGACTGATACGGCTTGCGGCGGTAGTATAGAAATTATTATCGGAGAAAAGCCTGTGAGGCGTATCTGCGGCGGCGATACCGCCTCTGAAAAAGAGCGCGCATCTGTCGCCGCAGTCAGCCGCAAATTCAGCGTCGTGAGTAACGATGATTATTGTCATTCCTTCCGACTTAAGCTTTTTTATTACCTCTGAAAGCCTATTTTTCGAATCGGCGTCGAGGCCCTTCGTGGGCTCGTCCATAAGAAGAAGTTTCGGCTTCGCTCCGAGAGCCTTCGCCAGGGCAGTAAGCTGTTGTTCGCCGCCGGAAAGGTCGTAGGGATGCTTGCTGTATAACGGAGAAAAATCGAAGGGCAGTACCTCTTCCCCGACCTTAGCCTCCGCCAGCTCCTCAGCCACAGTATTCTTTAAAAATACCGTCTGTACGTCCTGAGGAAGCATAGCGAGACACTCGTTATAAAGGCTCCTGTTCACGTACTTCTTGAGAGGTTTTCCGAAAACCTCGATTTTTCCGCTGTGAGGCTTTATAAGGTCGGCCGCCGCCAATAATGCAGTAGTTTTACCCGAGCCGTTTCCCCCGAGGATACAGAATATCTCTCCCTCGTATACGGAAAAGCTAAGACCTTTAAGAATGTCGGGAGAATTTCTTTCGTATCTGAAGTAAACCTCCTTAAAGGAAAGAGCGACTTTATCGGAATGTATATAGCTCGGTCTTTCGGAAAGTCTTATTTCATTACGGAAATTGTTAAGGAGAAAGCTCCTGCCCTCCCTTACGTCGAGAGGACATTCGCCCTCGCCTTTAACGCCGTGATAAAGCCTTACCGACGCAGGCATAGCGGAAAGAAGCTTTTTATTTCCTCCGATTTCGCCGATTACCTTTCTTGGCTCTCCGAAGCTTAAAAGGCTTCCTCTTTCAATTATCATAACCTTATCGCTCAGAGGTATAACCTCCTCGAGCCTGTGTTCTACGATTATTACCGTAAGCCCCAGCTCCCGATTAAGCCGTTTAACCGTTCCGATAAATTCCGAAGCGGCTATAGGGTCAAGCTGTGCCGTAGGCTCGTCAAGAATAAGCACAGAGGGATTCATAACCATTACGGAAGCAAGGTTAAGAAGCTGTTTCTGGCCGCCCGAAAGCTCGCTTACGTCCTTTTCAAACCATTCCTCAATACCGAAATAGGCCGCCATTTCCGCAATCCTGCTATGAATGGCGCTTCTTTCCGTACCGAGATTTTCAAGTCCGAAGGAAAGCTCGTGCCATACCTTATCCGTCACAAGCTGCTGCTCGGGCTTCTGCATAACGAAGCCTATTTCTCCTGCCGAGGTTTTTTCGTCGAGATCCCCGAGAGACCTTCCGCAGTAATATATATTTCCCACCTTACTGCCCTTAGGAGTAAGCTCACGCTTAAGCATCCGAAGAAGCGTTGATTTTCCGCAGCCTGTGGAGCCGCAGACCGAGATAAATTCGCCCTGTTTTACAGAAAAGGAGATATCATCGAGAGCCTTATTCCCGCAAAGGGGATAGGTAAAGCTCAGATTTTCAACTCTGAAAATTTCCAACGTAAAGCCTCCTTTATCTCGATTATCGATGGAATAAATACAAGTATTCCATAAGAAATATATGCGCTTATACTTCCCGTATCAGCCTCGGGAAAGGAAAAATAAGGATAGTATGAGCCGCCTGTAAAGCTAAGTCCGAAAAGGGTCAGAAGTATAAGTATTACCGACGCTGTAATAAGAAATACGTCCCTGCCTCTCCAGCCGAAAAGAGAATAGCTCGTACGTTTCCCGACGCCGTAGCCTCGTGCAGTCATACTGTCGGCGGTTATTATTCCGTTTTCAAGCCCCCAGGTTACTATTATACTGAAAACCTGCAGCTTTCCTCTTATACTGTCTATTATATTGTCATCCTCGTAAAGCCCGATAGCCTTACGTGCATTTTCCGTTTTACGGAGCTGTCGGCCGAATAACGGAACGAAGCGAAGCGCCATAGAAAGAATAAGCGAGAGCGTGGGGGATAATGCGCCGAAAATATAGAGAAGCTTATCGCTCGTCATTATATCGGTAAAGCTCTTGAAGCGATAAAGCACGGATATTATCATAAGGGATGAAAATATACCGTAGATAAGGGCTTCGAGAGTAACGGGATTGTCATTCATAATAAAAAGTACCGTTATTCCGTTATGATTGAACAGCGGATTTATGACCGACATAGCGATAAAAAACAAAAGCGAAAAAAGATGAAAGCCCTTATCCTTAAACCCGTTTCTCAGTAAGCAGTACAACAATGCGCTTACAAGAGAAAGAGTAAGAATAACGGGATTCATCGAAAACATAGCTATCCCTGCTCCGCCTAAAAGGCAGACAGCGGCGGCTATAGGATTGTAGCAGTCAAAGCTCCGCATAATTTCACCTTACTTAAGGTCATTACCCATCTCACAGGTATATAACCACTCGATTCTGTCTCCGTCGGAAAGCCTGTAGTCGGCACAGTTCACCGAGGGAGATTCGCCGTTCACAAAGTACATCCAGCCCGAAAGGTCGCCGAAATCAAACTCGTATATGTAATTTATTCCCGATATATAGGGCATATCGGAAGACCCCGAATATTCGAGCTGAATGCTGTGTTTTTTTACAGCCTCAATAAGAATATCGAAAACGCTTTCGCCCTCTTCGATATGGAAGCTGTCCTCTAAAATTATTCCGTCGGAGGGAATATATTCCGCTTCGGATTTTCCTGCAACAGTATCACATCGCAGAGAAAGCGTAACCGTTCCGACAGGATTTTCTTTAAGGGTACTTTCTCCGTAATACTGTGCAGGAGTACTGAACTCCGTAAAAATTACGAAGAGTACCGCTCCTGCCGAAACCGCCGCTACCGCAATTATATTCTTTACGCTTCGGCGGCCTGTTACGAAAAGTATTCCTATAACTATAAGCGCAACGGCGGCAATACCTATTGACGCCCACAGCTTATAGCTTACAGGCTCCTCCGAAACCGCATTTTCTTCCTCCGAGGCTTCTGCTTCGGGGAGCTCCTGCTGTGGCTCCTCAGTAGCATTTTCCGTAAACGAAGCGTACGTATCGAGGATATAGAAGGGCGTTTTTCCTTCCTTCATACGGATATATGAGATAAGAGCAGTAAGCGCCTGTACCGTAGCCATATCCGAATATTCTTCCTCGTATCTGTGACTGAAGCCGCCGTTTTCCTTAAGAAAAAGCTTTAATCCGTCGAAAACAGTGTTTCCGTTTTTTATGAAGCGCTCATCCTCTATCGGGTCGATATCAAGAGAGGAAAGAGCGGTGATAACCTGTGCAGTACTTTCGGAATTGGGTACTCCGTAACTGGAAAAGCTTCCGTCCTGAAGCTGTCGGGAGGAAAGTAATGCTACTGCATCATCAATAGCCTTTTTTACTTTTTCATTGCTGTCGCAATAAGGAGCAATAGCCTGTACAGTCATAGCGGTAACGTCAACATCGCCCGTATCTCCCCTTACTGCCCAGCCGCCGTCGGCGGTTCTCAGGGACAACAGCTTATCAACAACCTCGTCGCAGGTTAAGTCCGAAGGTGTATAGCCGTTATTCATAATATGAAGGCCGTAGACCCAGCTCATTACACCCTGTTCGCCTATAGAGTTCCCGAGGATTTCCGTTATTTCCTCATCGCTTCCGCCCGAGGGAATAAGAAGAAGTCCGTATTTAAGACGTGTAGCGGCAGAACGTATCTCATTCTCCGAAATATACTTTTCGAGAGCCTTTCCGTAGGCGGTAAAATCGTAATTCGCCCTCTGACTTAAAGCGAGAATATACCATTCCGAGGAAACTCCCGCATTATCGCTCAACGCGCCGTCTATCCATTCCTGTATATCGGCGGCTTCGGATTCCTTTAACTTTAAATCCAGTATACCGCAGACAAGGCCTTCAGCCTCGCCTGCGGTAAAGCTTCCGCCTTCGGCGGATACGGATATTCCTTCAAAAGCAAGAACAAATGACAGAAGAAGGCACACCGCATATTTTAACAGCTTATTTTTCATTATTCTTTCTCACACTATTTCTTACGCAGTATACTGCACAAGCGGCAGCCAGAGCAATACCGCCGAAAACGGCAACATCCTCAACGCCTGTATCGGGGGTATCCTTTGATACCTCTGCGGCGGTATCGGAGGAGGTCTCCTTTTCGGAGATTTCAGCAATACAAACAGGAGGCACAAGCACCATAGAATCGGAAACTGCGCTTATAACAACCTTTCCTGCGTCGGCAACGGAAATTTCAGCCTTACCCTCGCTGTCGGTAACATATTCGGTAGCTTCGCCGTTAAAGGTGATTACTGCCCCCTCTACGGGAAATGTTACGGGAGCAAAGTTTTCATCATAGCCTGACGCCGAGAGAGTAAGAGTAAGCTTTTCATCCTGCTGAGCTTCTGCGGTACTCTTGTCGAAGAAGCTGTAGGTGTCCGACCAGGCCGTTAAGTCCGTATAAATATAGGCATATACGTGGTCGCCGTCGCTTACTGTATCGTTAAGACTCATAGCCGAAGCGTTATTTACACAGTAGCCGTAGCTTCCGCCGTTATCCACGCCCCAGAGCTTCTTTATCGCTCTTCCGTATGCGCCGTCGTAGGCTTCATAGCCGTCGTCGCCGCTGTAGCCTGCTTCGTGAGCCGCATAAAGTGCCTCGTCCAAGTCAATAGCTCCGTCGCCGTTTATGTCGGTTACGGTTACCTTTTCCATAGCCATAGCGAGCTTTCCGTTTTCATCTGCCACAGATACATAAACCTCTGCCGTAGCTTCCGCCGAAGCTGTTACAGCTAATGCACCTGTCGCTAAAATTCCGCTTAATAATACTGATAATGTCTTTTTCATTTTTATACCTCGTTTTAGTTTTTCGGGCAGTCGTTCCTTCTGCTCCTTCGGGTAGGCTTGCCGCCCGTTACGCATTCCTTACAGGATTTTCGTTCCTTTAATCCTGCCGCCTCGAGAGCTCTCGGCCAGGACCCGAGGAAAGCCTTTATACGGGATCTCGTAACTTCATCGAAATCCTCCTTCTTAGGCATTCTTCCAAGCTCGTGGCTCTTATTCTTTAAAAGTTCTACCGCCCAGCCCTTTTTTTCTTCTGAAATCACATTATCCCTCCTTTTCAGGAAATAAAAAGCTCCCCGAGCCTAAGGTCAGGGAGCACAACTGATTTATCACACAGCAAACCAAAGCCCCTTAAAACGCATAGCGCAAAAGGAAGCCTTTAGCTGTAAAATAAAATCGGTTGCACTCTTCTCACCAAAGCAGCGGTTAACCTTATAAAGCTACGGCAGGTATCCTGACTTATGACGAAGCCCGAGGGCTGCGGAAGGGGCCTTCTCAGGATTATCCCAATGGCGTTCCCGTTCCTCTTGTCAATTACAGTAATGGCGGTTGTTCCGGATTCTGACCGGATTCCCTCTTAGTCTACTAAGCTTTCGCCTTTCGAAACCGTAACCTCTTATTTCACTTTTGATATTCACAGTATATCACATTACCGATATTTTTTCAATAACAAAATTTTAGATTATTTCTTATATATGCTTTTGTTTTTATGCAGTATCATTAAATCAACAGACCTCAGACCTTTAAAAATACTGCCGTAACCCGCATAAAGCCGTCCTTAATTTCGGCAAATATGTCGCCCTTCATCTTTCCCATAAGCTGACGGCAGATATACAGTCCGAGACCGCTTCCCTTTTCATTTTCCGCATTCGTTCCCCTGCGGAAGCTGTCGAAAATATAAGGAAGCTCGCTGTCCGAAAGAGTACAGCCGCTATTGGCAACAGTAAGGAGTATACAGCCCTCCTCCTCGGAAAGGCTTATTTCAATGCGTTTTCCGTCGCCGTATTTTATCGCATTTTCCATTATATTCTGGATAACCTCTACGCTTCGGTCGGGGTCTCCGCATATCAGGCAGTCTTTATATTCGCTGACGAAAAATTCAGTCTTTATAAGAGAGAGCTTTTCGGTATAATAAAGCTTTATTTTCGCCAGAAGCTCCGAGAGATAAAACTCTCCCATATTCACGTCGAGACTTAAAAAATCCTCCCTTGACGCAGTAATTATCTGCGTTACGTAGCTTTCGATTTCGTCAGCCTTGCTGTTTATGCTTTCAGCAATTTCAAGCTGTTTTTCCTTTTCGGTATAAAGCCCCTTCGATAATGCTTTTGAGTAAAGCTTTATCGCCGAAAGGGGCGTCTTTATATCGTGGGATAAGGAAAGAAGAAGCATTTTCCTGTCCTTCTGAAGGCTGAGCTCACGCTCCTTCTGCTGTTCCATATTTTCACGAAGCATATCCACACCCCAGATAAACCGTCCGAAAAATCGGTTTTTCGATTCCTTTACGGGAGCCGTAAGATTGCCCTTCGACAATTCGTAGGGAACATCGGAAAGCTTTTCGAAAGGCGAAAGAACCTTTACCCTTATATAAATAATTACCGATATAATCAGCAGGCTCATAATTCCGAGAATTATATTTACCGTTAGAATATGCCTCATATTATCCCTGCTGTTATCGGAATTATAATCGAAACGATACAGCGAGCCGTTTACTTCTCGGATAACATAATCGCTTTTTGAATTATAGAAATTCTCGCCGTATTCCGAAATCCCCGTAACATATTCACAGGCGGAAATGTCGGCAGTCTCCCCGTTTTCCATATTGCTGACGAGACGGCTTATCTCTACAAGATAAGGCCTTCCTTCGCTGTCGTTACCTGTTATCAGTATTATATTTGCAACTGCGAATACTGCAATTACCGCAAAAATTATAATAACGGAAATTCTGTTAAACGCTTTCATATTTATAGCCTACTCCCCAGACTGTCTGAATCCTCTGCGGCTTCTTCGGGTCATCCTCGATTTTCTGACGAAGCCATTTTATATGTACGGTAAGGGTCTGCTGTTCCGAGAAGCTGTCGCTTCCCCATATCTGATTGAAGAGATATTCCTTACTGAGAGCCTTACCCTTATTTTCAGCCAGCAGTACCAGCAGGTCAAATTCCTTCGCCGTCATTTCCAGCTCCCTGTCATTTTTATAAGCCGTTCGACTCACCTTATTTATTCTTATATCTCCGTCGGTTATTTCGTCGATGGCATACCTGCGTTTAAAGATACCGCCGATTTTCGCCAGCATTATATCAATATCATAAGGCTTTTCAATATAGTCGTCAGCCCCCAGAACAAGCCCATTCAGCTTATCCTCCTTGTCGGTTTTCGCGCTTACGATGAGGATAGGAGTATTACTCTCCTCGCGAATTTTCCTGCACACGGCAAA
Source organism: Ruminiclostridium sp. (assembly GCA_045579625.1). Taxonomy (GTDB): domain Bacteria; phylum Bacillota; class Clostridia; order Oscillospirales; family Ruminococcaceae; genus Ruminiclostridium_E. The sequence continues at coordinate 3,876 of JAZNMN010000076.1, read as the reverse complement.
GCCGTCTATTCCGGGAAGCATTATATCAAGCACAATAAGCCTTGCGCCGTATTTTTCATACAGCGACAAGGCCTTTTCACCTGTTTCGGCAACCGATACCGTGTAATTTTCCGAACGTAAAAAATCACACAGCAGAGCGGAAAGCTCCTTATTATCTTCAACTATGAGAATGTCGGTCATAAAAGCTCCTTATTATGTTCTGAATTCATAAATCCTGTACATTTTCTTTGAAAAGCCGCCTGCAAAAACCTTTTTAAAAACGACCTTTTCCATACCCTTAAGCTCGTCGATCAGGTTATCGGGAGTCATATTATGCTCGGTTACAAAGCTTAGCCCCGTCCCCTCCGCAAGGGCTTCGGGATCGTCAATTCCATAGGTCTCTGTTACGCCCACATCGTTTATGGGGTTCTTGTATTTCGAAATCTTTGCGGCCGATTCGGTATAACAATCCATAAGAATATTTACCGAGGTGAAATACTCCGAGAAGGCGGAAAAGCTTTCCTTTATCTCTTCGGGAGTAAGATACATACTGATTCCCTCGAGAACTATGACTGCGCTTTTTTCGGCAGGAATTTTCTCAAGCCATACCCTGTCTCTTAAATCGCAGGTTATCATATTGTATAAATCGGTTTCACGATAGTATTTCTTCCTGGATTCTATAACGTCCCGGAAATCTCCGTCATACCACTGATGTCCCTTCGTTCCGACTCTTTCTATACGGCTGTCCATACCGCAGCCGATATGGAGAATTACTGCAGAATCATCGCTTTTTTCAATATGTTCCCTAAGCCAGTCGTCGAAAACTCTCGCTCTCATCGCCATAAAATATGCAAGCCATTTCGACTTCGATTTACCCTTAAGCTTAAAATTCTCCTTCTCCCATATTTCCTCAGCACGAGTATCCTTTAAAATGATACCCTTTTTACTTACAAGAGACTTTCCGTATAAGGGAATGTATAAGGTCTTGTTTACTCCGTCCATCCTGTTTTCTCCGTTAAATCGGAGCGCTTACCAGCCCATTTCCATAAGCCAGTTATTGAGCGCTCTTTCACGCTCTCTCATCTGAGAAGCATTTTCGTACTTATCTAAATTATACTCCCCTTTTATGTTTCCGTCAACTATGTACATAACTCTTGTGCATTTCGCCGCAACCTTAACGTCGTGAGTAACGAGCATAATTGTCGTACCCTCCCCGTTAAGCTTCGCAAGCTCCTCCATAACCTCGTCGGAGCTGGTGCGGTTAAGGGCGCCTGTAGGCTCGTCGGCGAAAATCATCTTCGGATTATTTATCATACTGCGGCAGATACAGGCTCTCTGAAGCTGACCGCCCGATACCTCGTTTATGTCGTTATCGGCAATATCTATAATGCCAAGCTTTCTCATTAAATCCTGCCCACGCTGAAGAATTTCCTTACGGCTCTCCTTGTTCTTCTTTGATTGTACTGCAGGAAGAATAATATTGTCAAGCACTGTGAGATTTTTCAGCATATACATCTGCTGAAAGATAAAGCCCATTTCGTCAAGACGTAAATCAGCGAGCTCCCTTTCTCCCATTTTCGCTATATTTTTACCGCAGAATAAGGCTTCTCCCGCAGTAATTGCGTCCATACCCGAAACCGCATATAAAAGCGTGGACTTACCCGAGCCCGAGGGCCCCATAACCGCTACCATTTCGCCCTCGCTTACGGTAAAGTTTACATTTTTCAGAACGTTGTTCTGACGCTTATTTACGATATATGTCTTACAGAGATCCTTTACTTCTAAAAAATTCATAGTTATATCCTTTCTTATTCGATGTTGGCTGTGTCGGAGGATTTGATTCTTCTTGTGTAGAGTGATGTTAAAAATGCGCTTACGATTGTTGTGGCGAGAACTATAATCGGGAAAACAAGGAATAATTCAATCGGGTCGATAATATAGTCAACCGCCAATTCCATACCCATCATTCTGAAAATCGGGTCAATGCAAAGGTGAGTAAGAGGCATTGCAATAATTTCAGCAATTATTACCGCAATAATTCCAACTATTGCGAAGCGTAATGCGTGGTAAGCGTAAATTCTTCCGTTTCGTGTACCGACCGCCTTCATAAGAGCGATTTCGCCCTGCTCCTTCGCAATAAAGGAACGTTCCATAAGTACGGTAATGAGGGCGGCTAAGACGATTGTAAGAACAGCCACAAGGGATTTTACCGCAGTAAGAGTTTCGGTAACGCCAAGCATATCCGCCGTAGTCTCGGCGCAGGTTTTTATATTTTCATAGTCGGGGAAAATTCTCTGAATTTCATCAATTCTGCGTTCAAGCTCTTTATCGTCGGGATTATCCGTAAACATAATCTGAGTGCCGACGCTACCGTTGGCCTGAATGTAGTTGATTTCTTCGTCTGAATGGAGTCTTATACCGTTTCCTTGCTGATTCATACCCTGGAAGAAGGCGGAAATAATGTACTCCTTATCTTCGTCAACAGTTTTGATTGTAACGGTATCGCCGATATCCGCACCAAGCTTATCCGCCGAAATTCTTGTAATTGCGATTTCGTTTGTATTACGAGGAGCTGAGCCTGCTGTGTAGGCGTACATATCCATTGTTGTACCTACTCCGTGATACAGAGGAATATTACTTTCGTTTTCTCCGTAAACCACAGGGAGAGAAAACATCATTTCCTGATAGCACTTTGCTTCCATACCGTTTTCGGCAAGAGTTTTTTCCATTTCATCCAAGTGCTTTGAAAGCTTTTCGTGACCGTCCTCCAGCATACAGTCGCCGGCTACCTCACTGTCTAAATATATATCGCAGTCTGCCCAGCCGAAGGTGTTTGAAAGGCTGCCGCTGTTCATTGTTGTAACAGTATTTGAAAGTATGAATATAAGGGACATACAAAGCATAAAGGTGAGAGTTATAATGCTGTATCTCTTCGGTGCGCTTACAATGTCGTTAAGTGCAAGGAAGGGTGTTGCGCCGAGCTTTGATTTTCCGAGGCTCATAAGACTCTTTTTTCTGAAACGCTCGCCTATCTGACCGTTTCGGATTGCGTCGATAGGAGTCATTTTCTTGACCTTACCTGTACAGCCGTAACAGAACAGCAGTATTACCGCAATAACAAGTACTGCACAAAGGATATTCATTATAACGGGATTTGAATTACCGATAATAATTGTCTTTGAGGATACGCTCATAAGCATACTGCTGAAGGGGAAGCTTAAAACAAGTCCGATAGCGGAGCCGATAATCGAAAGCCCCATATATTTTACAAGGTATAAGCCTCTGATTTTGAAATTTCTTATACCGATAGCCTTCATTACTCCGATTTCACGGAATTCCTCGGAAAGAGTAAAGGTAATCGTAAAGCGTAAAACTACGAAAGCTACTGCGATAAGTATTACGCTTACAACAAGGAGTATGCCTACAACTATCATATCAAAAACATAAGTGAATTTCATATAGGCTCTGTCCATTGTAAGGATGCTGTTGTCTAAAAGCGGTTTTATCTGAGGAATAACTGCTTCAACATCGGAAGAATGTATGTATACAAGGCTTCCGCCGTAAAGTGTTTCTGTATTTTCGGGAGCAGTAAGACTGTTATAATCCTCCTCGCTTATGATATATCGAGTCATCGACATCTGATTTGAGCCGAAAAGCGCGTCCTTTATCTTATCCTTAAGAATAACATCACAGCTTGCGTTATTCAATTCGATAGTAAGCTTATCGCCGATTTCTAAACCGAGGGCATCAGCCTTGCCCTCCGTCATATATAATTCACCCTGCTTGACAGTTTCGAGAATACTTCCGTCAGGAAGAAAATAGTTCATTGAAATATCACTCTGGACAATATATGTTCCGCCTTTAAGAGTTATATCCTCTTTCTCGAAGATGAAATTA
>JAZNMN010000075.1:0-18086 GCA_045579625.1 Ruminiclostridium sp. | reverse complement strand
AAGACGGATAACGCACTTTTCGCCGTAAACGGTAGGAATTGTAGAAATACGAAGGTCCTGTGTAACGCCGTCGATAACTGCCGAAGAACGACCGTCAAGAGGGATACGTCTTTCAGCGATATTCATACCGCCTAAGATCTTGATACGTGTTATGATAGAGTTGTGAACTGCGGGCTTGGTTGCCATCTTCTCCACACACTCGCCGTCGATACGGTAACGGATACGGGTTCTGTCCTTAAAGGGCTCGATATGAATATCCGACGCGCCGTCTCTGTAGGCTGACTCGATAATAGTATTAACGAGCTTAACTACAGGTGCGTTATCGATACGCTCTTCGGAATCGTTTACTTCTTCCATAAGAGCTTCGTTAGCGTCATATTCCTTATCGATATCGTTCATAACGTTAGACACGTTAGAAGCGGTATAAACCTTACCGATAGCGTCGATAATCGAAGACTTTGTAGCAAGCATAGCGTGTATTTCCATACCTGTCTGGATCTTAAGTTCTTCGAATATATAGAAGTTAACGGGGTCATTCGTAGCTACATAAAGACGTCCGTTATTGATTTTGAATGCGATAACGGTATTCTTCTTAGCGATAGCCTCAGGAATCTTCTTAACCGCCTCGGCCTCAATCTTAGTAGTGGTAAGATCGATATAAGGAACCTTTAAACGCTGTGAAAGAGCCTGTGCAAGCTGTGTCTCGGAAACGAAACCGAGCTCGAGGAGCATATCACCCAGCTTTTTACCGGTTTCCTTCTGCTTAACGAGAGCGTCCTCGAGGTGCTGCTTGGTAATGTAGCCGCTTTCGAGAAGGATTTGTCCTATTGGTACATTTTTCATTCGTGAACCTCCGTTTTTAAGGGCATCGCCCTGTTTATCAAAAACGCCGCTCAGAAAAACCTCTCTATCGGATTTTTCCGTAGTATAACAAATGCTGCGGCGGAATTGTCCTGAAATTAAATTATAAAGTAAAAAATAGTTGATATTGAATGATTTTTATGGTAGAATAGTCTAAAAGAATTGAAAGGAAATAAGAAAGATGAATTTATCTGATATTTTTTCTCTGCCTACCCATTTTACGGTTATATTTATCGTAATGGCCTTTATTCTCGGCGCAGTAATCGGAAGCTTTCTAAACGTGGTAATAATAAGAATACCGCGTAAGGAGTCGATAATCGGAAATAACGACGGCGGAAGCCATTGTATGAGCTGTAACCATAAGCTCGGATTTTTCGACCTCTTCCCTATCTTCAGCTACATATTCTTAGGCGGAAAATGCAGGTACTGTAAGGCTCGGATTTCGCCCCGCTACTGGATAGTTGAGCTTACTACCGCAATAATGTTCACTCTTTCGGTTATTGCCTTCGGAATAAGCTATGAGCTTATTTTCGCCTTTATACTTATTTCCGCATTGGTAGTAGCTTCGGGAATTGATGTTGATACAATGGAAATTCCCTACGGCGCAAGCCTTTTAATCGCCATACTCGGCGTAGCGGCTACTGTAATCTCTGTCTTTACAAAGGATATGCCCTGGTACGAGCATCTTATCGGCGCAGTAGTTATCGCTGTTCCCTTCGCTGTACTCGCATTATTCGGCGCTATGGGCGGCGGCGATGTCCAGCTTATGGCGGCTGCGGGACTTCTTCTCGGTTGGGATATTGTACCCGCCGCAGCAATTGGAATCGTTCTCGGCGCAATCGGCGGTTCGATAAGTCTTCTTTCCGTACCTAAGGGGACAAAGAAACTTGTAAGCGAAAAATCCGCTGAAATAGCGAAGGAATGGTATAAGCTCCAGAAGGAGAACGGAATCTCGGTAATCGAAGGAAAAAGCGACGCTCTCTACGGAAGTATCTTTAACGGTAAATCCGATATAGAGGCTGACTGCGTTGATCCTAAGCTCTGGACAGGTACCCCCGATATAAAGGGGCTTAACGAAATGCTCGATAAGGAGCTCGGAGATATTACCAAATACGGAATTTCGATAGTCCTCGACAACAATGATGTAAAAACAACCTCCTGCAAGAAACAGATAGTTTTCGGCCCCTACCTTTCCGTAGGAATTTCCGTTGGCTATATGTTCGGAAGAGTTATAATCGACTGGTATCTCGGACTTATTTAAGAAACAGTGATTAACATACAGCTTGTATATGCTAATCACTATTCACACCCGACGCATTTAAGCGCCGGGTGTTTTTGTGTTGTGATTAAGCCTTCGAGTAGTCCTGAACGCTGTAGAAAATGATTATGTCACTTCCATTTTCAGTACAACCGCTATAGCTTACGCCGCTCTGTACAGGAGAAGCGCCCATCGTTCTTGTAACCTTGATGTTTTCGAGAGCGAAGGAAACCTCTTCTAATGCAGTACGATATACGCCGAGGCTATCAATACCGTTATCGGTATTTGTTGTGGGGTCTTCTGCATTCTTATGATACTTCTCCATTATATCGTCAGTGATATAAGCGGAGGTGTCCTCACAGTCATAGGCTCTGATGCTGAAATTAAGGTAAGCCTCATCCTTGAGATTGTTGATCTTTACATCCTTTGTATAGGGAACCGAAGCGCCTGACATATAAGGGTCAACAGTAACAAAGTACGAATACTTGCCATAGAAAGCGTCGCTGAACACAGGATTCTTGGGAGCTCCTGCGTTGAAGCCGCTACTGAAGGTTGTGCCTGACTTTATCGGGATATCATAAAGCTTATAGGTTGATCTTAAGGGATCCTCAGTATTTTCCTCATACTTGAAAATAAGCATACCGCTTATTGTCTTATCGTTTACGTACTTAAGGTACTTATCGGTATAGGTCTTGTTTACGTCAACATCCACACCGTCAGCCTTAACGCCCACCACGATATCAATGCTCTTAGCGAAGGCGAGTCTTCTTTCGATATAGTCGCCCATAATCTTTGAGATATTTATGGTATCGCTTCTCGCATTAGCTCCGTTTACCATAGAACGCACGGGATCTCCGAAAGCGGCTACCGCTCCGAGGAGAATACCTATAAGCGCAAGAACAACGATAAGCTCGGAAAGGGTAAAGCCTTTTTTATGCTTTAATTTTCTCAATTTAATCATATTACCCCTCCTCGATTACGTAATAGGCCACTTTTCGCCGCCGCCGTTACTTGCGAGACCAAACCAGTACTGAGCGAGACCGCTTACATACTTAGAGCTTCCTTCCTTTTCGAGAACGCTCGTATAATCATAATCGAAGCTGAAGCCTGTCTTATAATTTCTGAGCTTGAAGGTGAAATAAATGGTCTTCTGTGAATCGGTAGAGGTCCAGGATATTGAGCCTCTTTCATCCTTGGCATAATCGGGCTGTAATAATGTTACATTATCGGGAATTGTAGAGCTGTTGTTGCATTTGAAATCCTCAATAAAATAGCCATTGGGAATTGATATCTGAACTGTCGTATGAGGCTTTACTGCGTCAGAAGGATCAGGGTCGTCGGGCTCGATTACGCTTCCGATATCAATTCTGTATTCGCCGATAACATTGGGGTTGGTAGCGTTTGTTGTGGTATACTTTACCTTTACGTTCGCCGAAGCCTTATCGCTGGGAGCTCCCGAATCATCGGTAACGGTAATTACATTAGCCTTTTCGGGCTTTTTTAATGTACCGTAGCGAATAGCGTTTGCGGCAATACCCTTTACGGATACATTACTCTGAGAAATCATAAGATTTTCGTCGATTTCCGTAGAGCTTACATAGCCGCTTCCGCAGGTATTACACATATAGCTTCCGCTTGTTTTTTCGTAAAGGAATGCAGCACTGTTGCTATAGCTTCCTGTAGCGCCGCAATCCGCACACTTAAGCGTAACCTTTACAGGCTGGTGCTTACAAACGGGGCAGACATAGTTCATAGCTGTCTGTAAAAACTGCTCGGTTTTGCCGTTGGGAGAAAATTCTGCATTATTGGCAAAATAACCGCAGCTATCACAAACGATATGATTCTTATGACCGTCGATAAGGTCATAGGTGATTGCGAAATTGCCTGTAGCGTCGCCCGAAAAACTCATTTCGAGCTTTTTATTGGAATAAGTGCTGTTATATCTTCTATCGAGATCGTCGTCGAGGACGTTATCGATAAGACCGTTTAACTCGGTTTCTGTATCGTGGGCTTTAATAGACTCACGCTGTGCTCCGCCTATAATCATAGCAACCATAAGACAAAGCGCAGCAAATACGGCTATCGCAACGATACACTCAACCAGAGTAAAACCCTTGCGCTCTTTTAAGCGCTTAAATAAACTCTTCATTGATATATCCTTTCTCGGTTTTCCTCCCCCTTAAAAAGGGGAGGAACGAGCCGTATAAATTAGCCTAAGAAGTTTGAACCTGCGCCCTTATCGGGATCGGAAACATACCAGATTTCCGAGCCTAATTCGCCGGGAGTATCCTTATTCGGGAGAGCCTTATTAAGATTCTCGATAAGAGTAGGATCGGGCTCCGCATAAACGAAATTAGAAAGCTCTACTGCATAGTTAGAAACGATCATACCGCCTAAAACGGGGGCGCCGCCACCGCCTGTATTCCAGTTCATATAATCTCCGTTAGGAGCGTAGATATAGCCACAGAAGTTTGTACCCTTTCTGTTATTATCTATAGCCTTACCGCCGTTCTTATTGGAGATAAGCATAATCTGGTTGTCGTGAGTCGAACTAAGGTCTGCAGAGCCTGTCGCAGCAAAGAAGCTGTCATAAGTTGCTGTGTCCTGACTTCCGGGAGTAATGCTGCTTACCTGATTTGTAGTTCCTACTACGGAATGGGGGGAGGTGTAATAAGTAGCGGTATTAAGACCCTTTCCTAATTCATACTTGGTGTAATTTCCTGTAGCGTCGTAATTACCCATTTCGAAGAAAACGTCGCCGCCGCCCTGTACCTCTACCTTAACGGGATAACCGTCTGCGCCATAAGGTCCTGACTTACCTTCCCAGTTAACACCGCCTCCTGTCCAGGAGAAGGAGTTGTTACCTGCGCTGTCTAAGGGATAGCCCGAATTATCGTTAAAATTAGCCTTTAATACGATAGGAAGAACTGCGCCTGAAACTGCTCCGCTGTTGTCACTATCAATTTTGTATGTGACATTAAGCTGTCCGTTAATGAGCTTACCTGCATTATAGCCGTCATTAACCTTAAGATCCAGCACATAGCCGTTAGCGCTATAGGGGAGATTTACGGTTAAATTCTGCTTGTTGCCTGTAACTCTCGCTATTTCGCCGCCTGTGGAAGCGAAGGCTGCATTATAATTTCCTGCGTCATCAGCCGTAAGAGAGCCGAAATCGATAGTAAGGAAATTATTCATAGTGTTCTTGGTACCGTCAGAACCGTCTCCTGCGGAATAGCTGGAGAATACGGAGGTCTGAGTCTTGGTATCGGAAGCGCTGAATGAATTATAATCCTTATAGTTTACGTAATTCGAATACTTATCGCCGATACCATCGCCGTCTGTATCGGTAACCTCCTGGAACTCGAAGGGTACCCTAATACCCGAAGCGGACCAATTGCCATCCCAAGCACTGTTTAAAGCAGAATGAAGGTTGGCCTTATCGTTTACGTAAAGACCGCCTGAAATGCTGAGAATGCCTGTGTTGTCGCCCTTTGCGTTTGTGTTGGGAAGGTCGGCAACCGTACCGCCGGTCTGTGCCATTACGCTCTTATAAGCGTTATTAAAGGAGCCCATATCGTTAAGCGCCTTTATCTTAGCGTCGTCGAGACGAATCTTATCCACTTCGTTATTCTTTTCCGCCGTTTCACGCTCTTCCTTTGTCATCGTGTTAAGATTACAGCAAACTGTTCCGCCTACATATAAATTACAGTTAAGGGTAGATGTTGCAGTAGCTGTTCCTGCATAAAATACGTTGCCTGTTACATAGACATTCTTTGCGGTAATGGGAGTAGAGTCGAGAATAACAAGGTCGCCGTTTACGTAAAGGTTATTATTACCAAGCTTTATCTCTGCGTGCTCGGCTAAGAATAAGGAGCCGCCTACATACCAGTCGTTTCTTGTGCCGCTTACCTTAGCCGAAGAATCCGCATTCCAGTCGGTGGGGTCGGTAGCAGGCGTCGCATTGGGAATATCACTATCCATTTTATCAAGGTATAAATGTCCCGCAGTAGTGATACCGCCCTTGAACTTGTTTGAACCGCTGGCCATTACGAAAGCGGTATAGGTATTTTCGAAATATGCGTCGTCGGAAATACTATGGGTATTGATAACCGCACATCTCGAAGCGTCCTTTTCAGCCTTATCGCCGTTAAGAATCTGACCTGTAGCGGTAAAGAAGGTATCGAACTTAGGGGAATTAGGCTTAGAGCCCGATTCTCTCGCTATTCTGTCCTGAATCTGAACGGTGTTGTTTCTGTAATAAGCTGTTGTTGTGAAAAGGTAATAGTCGAGACTCTTACCTGTGGGCTTTTTTGCGTCATCGAGAACGTCTTCCTTGGATTCGTGGGTAATAACTACCTCAACGCCGTCGAGAACGCCCGCCTCGATAGGATTGTTGGCTGTACCCTTAAGGATAGACTCGAGGGTGGTCATAGAGCTTGTGATATTATTGGATTTTGCAGTAATTGTTTCACCTACCGCAAAATTCTTAGAGGTAACAGCCTTTTTAAGATCCGCAAAATTGTTCTGTGCGGAGGAACCGCTGTCTACGGTGTCGTTTGTTACCGCAGCAACCATCATATCCGACACAGACACAGCCGATAAATAGAGCTGTGAAAAGTCGTAATTATTGACTACTGTTTTATACGAGCTTCGTGCAGTCATATAAGCTGTCGTCGCCATAATGATCAGTAACGTCATCATAGCTATTACAACGAACAGAACTGCGCCCTTTTTCTTCTGCAGTCTGTATAATTTTGTTAATATCATTATTATATCTCCTCTTGAATGTCAGGGAGCAAATTACTGGTTAACAACGATCTTGGCGTCAGCAGCATCGATTGTTGCCAGGTCTTCCATAGGCTCAACACAGAAGAATGTGAGACTAACCTTGATAGCCGTGAGAGGAGTATCGTCCTCACATACTGTTTCGCCGCCGTTAGCTTCGCTGCCTGTAAGTAAGTTACCTGCTTCGTCTACGTATAATGCGTTGGAATCTGAATCCTCGTTGATTTCGATTGTCATAGGAATTCTTACCTCGTTGAGACGGGAAGCTCTTTCGAGGCTGTTGACATAGTCGAGGAATGCGAGGTAATCCTTATAGAGACCATCGATTTCGAAGTCAAGAGTTATTGCTCCTACAACCTGCATTGTTTCGCTGGAAGCCGCTACTGTACAAAGAGTCTTGTTGTATACCTTCTTCATCATATCGGTATACTTGGTCTTTTCGATAACGTTGCCCTCTTCGTCGGTAATCTCGATATCGGTTATACCGGAGCTTGTTACTGTATAAACCTTGTTGCCGTCCTTAAACTGGCCTTCTAAGAGAGCGCCTTCGTCAATGCCTCTTGCTTCCTCGGAATAAGTCTTTAACTGATATTCTACGGGAACTGCCTCATAAGCCTGAAGCATAAGCTCGTAGGTTGTCATTTCGCTTACACTGATGCTGTGAGTAACAAGGTTGCTCTTTTCGAGATAAGCGAGTGTAGCTTCTGTTGCTTCATAGGTTGTAAGGTCGGGATAGAAGGAGCCTTCGAGATCCTTGGATTCCTTCTTTGCAGTCTTTATTTCTTCGTCGATAGTGTTTTCACGTTCGAGCTTTTCATAAATTGTCTGCTGCTCTGTTAAAAGGCTTTCGTATCTCTTGTCAGCCGTTCCGATTTTGTTGAAGCTCGGAACGATGAAAAGGAAAATTCCGAAGCCGATAATAGCACCGATAACAAGTATCGCAATTATTGTTTTTTCAATCTTACCTAAGTTCACAGCCGTTTCCTCCTCTTATCTTCATGCTAAGTCCGAAAGAGTATCTGTAATCGCCGGCTTTTTCCTTTATATTAAAGCTGTCGCCGTCTTCCGAAATCTTCTCTCCTTCGAAGCCTACGAAAGTAATTCCTTCGAAATAATCCTGTTCAATAAGGTTTCTTACGTACTTTGTAGGAAGGTTCTTATCATAGCATCTCAGTTCTACTGTAACGTCGTATTCGTTAACCATAATATCGCCCATAAGGAAGGTATCCTCAAGACCCTCGGTAGCTTCCATAAGCTTATTTCTTACGGTTGTGATAGCCTTAGGAGAGTAATCGAAGAGTGTATCCGCTTCAACTAAGTTACCCTGATAAAGCTTGATGCCGTCGTATACCGCAATCTTTGTATCGAGAGTAGCGATTCTGTTGTTGATTTCCTCGCTGTGAATTTCCTTGTCGAGAGCGTCAGCCTGTGCGTTCTTGCCTGCTGCGATGCCGTCGAAAACGAACATTGTGCCTGCAACGGCAGCTGCGGAGGCGAGCGCGCCGAGACCAAGTCCGATTATGTACTTGTTAGCGCCCTTCTTTTCCTTTACTGCAGCAGCGTCAAGTAAGTTAACGTGGTCGTAGTCCTTTCTTACCTTGAAGAATGCGCCGATAGCGTTGGCATATTCAGCGAAGTCAAAGTCACAGAAGGTAACAACGTTGTTGGGAATGCTTAAGATATGTACGGGAACGTTAAAGGAGGATACGGAGTTGGAGAGGGAGATAAAGTCTCTTACCTGACCGTAGAACATAATCTCCTTAAGGGGCTTAGCGCCGGGACGCTGACCTGTAAACTGGATTGTACGGAATAAGTTATCGTAAACAGCCTGATTTACATAGTCGTCGTCGTTGTTGTAATCGTAGGGGTCGATTCTTACGTAACGGGAAAGTGTTACCTGACCGTCCTCATAAAGGTTGATGTTAAGGAAGTCGTTGTCAATCTGTACAAGCATTAAAGGCATAGAGCTTTCAAGCTTGGGAGTATTGAGGATAAGTCTCGTGATACAGTTGTTGGAAACGTTAATCTGCTTTAAGCTGATACCGAGCTGTGTGAAAAGTCTGATATAGCCGTCAACCATTCTCTGGGGGCAGGCAGTAGCTATAATCTTTAATGTGGGAACGTCGTTTTCATCCTTATCTTCACCGATGATAGAGTACGAAATATTATATTCGTTTGTGATACCCATAGTGTTGATAATCATAGATTCGATAGCCGCAGAGTTGGAAATCTTCTTAGGCTTCGGAACTACGAGTTCCTTATAAAGGATAGAACCGGAGTTGATACATACGATAGCGTCCTTATCCTTAATGTTCTTGGAAGCGATAATATCGGTAATTTCACCGGCTACCATAGGAATATCGGTAATATAACCGTTACTGATACAGCCTACGGTAAGATCTCTTGTTTCAACCTCGAGCACACGGATTTTATTTCCGTTAAGTGCACCACGGACAAGCTTAACCTGCTTGTCGGTAATATCAATAGATAACATATAGCACCTCTTTAAAATTTATTTTTGTTTTCTTATTAACCAACGTTGCCCATACCACCGTAGAGAATCGGGAAGATACCGGCTAAGATTAAACCGATCATAAGACCGAGAAGAATAATCATTGCAGGCTCCATAAGACCTACGAGCTTCTGGATAGCTGTTTCCGATTCGTCTTCGTAGTAGTCGGCGGATCTGTTAAGGATATCGTCGAGCGCACCGGATTCTTCACCGACCATAATGATAGAGGTAAATACGCCGGGGAATATACCTGTCTTTATAACGGCAGTAGATAACGCTTCACCGTGCTTTACGTCCTCAACAACATTCGTTCTGAACACCTTGCTGATATAGGAGTTTCCGAGAGTTCCGGCGGACTTTTCGATACAGTCAACCATCTGAAGACCGGAAGCGTAAAGGTTAGCCATTGTTCTTGCGAAACGACCTGTGTAGATAACCGAAAGAAGGGGTCCTACCTTAGGTATCTTAAGTAAGATTTCGTCAACCTTAAGTCTTGTCTTGGGCATAACCACAAGAAGTCTGATTACGAACGCAAGCGCCGCAATAATGATAATAAGCAGCCACCATTTCTCAATAAGAAAGTCACTTATGTCGAACATCGCCTGTGACAGCGGCGGTATATCTTCACCCGCAAGTTCACGGAACGTAGGCATGATGAAAATAAAGAGACCGAAGAATACTGCAACCAGCATACCGAGAAGTACGAGAGGATAAATCATCGCACCCTTGATCTTGTTGTTGGTCTTGTTCTGGTTGAGATAGAAGTCGGCAACACGAACCATAATAACGTCAAGGTTACCGGAAGCTTCACCGGCAGCAACCATGCTTATGAAAAGCTCGGGGAAAACGCCGGGTCGGGACTGGATAGCCTCAGAGAACGAACGTCCCTTCTGAACGTCCTCATAGATTTCACGCAATGCCGCCTTAGCCTTCTTCTTTTCTTCCTGTGAGTAAAGAATGTGAAGACCTCTTACCAGACTTATACCGGCAGTAAGCATTGACGACAGCTGACGGCAGAAGAACGCTAAGTCAGCAGTCTTGAATTTGAATTTGGCCTGCTCCTGTTTTTCGATGATTTCGGTATATTGTGTACAGAATAAGCCCTTTTCTCTTAACTTAGCCGCTAAGTCAAGATAATCGTCGGCGTATTCCTTACCTTTTACCTTACCACCGTTAACATCGGTAGCCACGTACGTAAAATATGCCATGTATACCCTCCATTCAGTATAATAATATGCATAGTCACACAGTAAATTATATCATAAAACAAGTTACACCACAATAGTATAGAGTTACAAAAATTTAATTTGTAATTTGTGTAAAAAGCAAGATTTACCTTTCTATAGTTACAGTTGGGTTACCAACGACATAATTTGCCACCCAAAATCAACATATTTATTGCAGTTTCCGAAGATTATGCATACTGCAAATAATTTAAGTAAATATTAGCTTAATTTAAGTAACTCATTGTTGATATTTACCTAAAAAGAAGCTGTAAATTCGTCATTAAGTACATTGACACAAGGGGCTTTCGTATTATATAATTAAGCTACGGTAAGAAACGGTGTGAAGAGCTTTACACACCGAAAAATAAACAGAAAGAGGTACCTACAATGAACGTTAAAATTTTTAATCAGCCCTCTCTCCCCAACATCCCCTGGCAGGACAAGCCCGCAGGCTGTAAGGATGTTATCTGGCGCTACGACGCCAACCCTGTAATTCCGAGAGACCTTCTCCCTACAAGCAACTCCATCTTCAACAGCGCGGTAGTTCCCTTCGAGAACGGCGACTATAAGTTCGCAGGCGTGTTCAGAGTTGACGATAAGGAAAGAAATATGGCTATCCACGCAGGCTTCTCCAAGGACGGTATCCACTGGGATATCAACGAAAAGAGAGTTGACTGGATAAACGACGATCCCTCTGCCGCTGAAGCCAATCCCTGGCAGTACGGCTACGACCCCAGATGCGTATGGATTGAAGACCGTTTCTGGATTACCTGGTGTAACGCTTACGGCTGGAAGCCCACAATCGGTATGGGCTGGACAAAGGATTTCAAGGAATTCCATCAGTGTGAAAACGCATTCCTTCCCTTTAACAGAAACGGCGTTCTCTTCCCGAGAAAGATTAACGGCGAATATGTAATGTTCTCACGTCCTTCCGACAGCGGTCATACACCCTTCGGCGATATGTACCTCTCTCACTCCAAGGATATGACCTACTGGGGCAAGCACAGACACGTTATGGCTCCTATGAAGGGCTGGGAATCCAAGAAGATCGGCGCAGGTCCTATCCCGATTGAAACAAGCGAAGGCTGGCTCGTATTCTATCACGGCGTTCTCGAAAGCTGCAACGGCTTCGTTTACAGCTTCGGCGCTTGCATTCTCGATATCGATAAGCCCTGGATCGTTAAGTACCGCTGCGGCGAATATCTCCTTAACCCGAGAGAGTATTACGAATGTGTAGGCGACGTTCAGAACGTTACCTTCCCCTGCGCAGCTCTTTGCGACGCAGATACAGGCAGAATCGCAATCTACTACGGCTGTGCCGATACCTGTGTATCTATGGCATTCTGTACAGTTGACGAGGTTGTTGAGTACGTTAAGAATCATTCTTCAATCTGATTCCATAATAATTCTATATGAAGGTGCAGTAAAAAATACTGCACCTTCATTCTTTATTTATAAAGGTGTAGCCGAAAATAAAGAACACTTGAACAAAAAACAGCGGGGAATTTTGGTGAAAACGTTTATTTCGCCTTTATGGGCCAAAAACGGTTGCATTACTCGTAAAAATGTAGTATAATGTAGGTTGATATATTATATACGTCAGTTTTTCAGGATAATATTTTTGTGCAGTATTACCCAGGAACGTGACGGAAAGGAAGGCCTTATGAAAGGAAATGAAATCAAATGGATAACGGCTAACAGCCTTAATCTTAACCCTTTTTATTTCAGTGTTCCCGAAAAGCTCGATAAATTCGGCTATTGTATTGACTTCAGCGGTTACGGCGAAGGAAAGCTCGATAAAGCACAGCTTTCTATCTTCGATATCGCTCATAAAAAGGAAAAGCCCAATATCCTCATAATCTGTCCCGCAGGAAGCAAGCAGAGCTGGTACAGCGCTCTCCTTATCGGTCTCGGACTGGATTTTAAATTCATCAACGGCGGACGTGATACAATACTCTTCTTCGCCCCCGAAATGTCCAATCTTCTTATTATGGACGAGGAGGTTCTTAAGGACGGAGAAAACTGTATCTACGCAGACATAAAGAAGAGCGGAACGGTATGGGATCTTATGATAATCGACGCCTCCGGCTCTCTCGACGGAATCGATCCTTCCGTTTATACGGAAAATATCGGTATGAAGACCGATAAGCTTCTTATGTTCGCCCCCTACGCTTCGGAATATACCGAAAGCCCCGACGGAATAAAGTCCGTCGTAAAGGAAATCCTCGGAAGCTCCGCTATGGCCGACGGTATAGATTCCTACGCTATCGACGAAAGCGTGATGAGCTTTACTATGGATTCTCCCTTCGTTAATTATCCTAAGGAAGGCGAAGGCAACAATAAGGTTACTACTGTAAAATACGCCTTCGAGGAAAAGGATATTCCCCAGAATTTACATATCGAGGAGCTTCAGAGCGGCGAACGCTATTCTCACGGCGGAAATATCTTCGAGGAATATAACCTCGAGGAACGTAAGATTTACTTAAAGCCCGTCTATACAAGAAGCGAAGCCGAAATTCTTAAGAATAAGGATAAAAAGCTCGAGAAATTCCTCGGAATTATCGACGGCATTTTAAATTCCGAAGATAAGCTCGCTCTCGTTTACTTTGAATCCGAAGCGACAGTAAGCTATATCGAAAAGATTCTTTCCGCTATTTACTTTGATAAGCTGGATAATATGGCTTATTACTACAAGACCCGCTTCGATATAAGACGCCTTAAGCAGATTTACGAAGCTGTTTCGGAACAGCCTCTCCGCGTTATCCTTACAACCGACAGGCTCGGCGAGGCAAGCGGCATAATCGGAAAGGTAACCCATATAATCAACTATGAGCTTCCCGATAACCCCGTTATCCTTCATCAGAGATATATGCGCAGGGGAACAATTTCCGAAGGTACTCCCGAATTCATCATCTTCAGAGATGAAAACGGTCTTTTCGACAGCCGTATCCTCGATAAGGCTCTTGCAGGAAATCTCTATAAGGCCTTCCGCAGAAATATTCCCTCGGAAAATATACTTATGTATGTGGATGGACTGGAAGATATCCTTGCGGATATGCTCTGTGACATAAAGTATATCGCCGATTATACAGGCGAGGTAGGCTCAAGCTTTGATGTTATCTCCCGTTTCAAGAACGAATATAATATCCCCTCAAGCCGTAACCTTACTACTGCGGCAAGAACTCACGAGTATTCCAAGAGAAAGCTTGATGTACTCGCTTCGGTTCTCGGAGTAAAGAAGCTTGTTGAGGAAAAAACAATAAATAAGGCGGCTCTTTCCGAGGCTATTTCCGCTAAGGTAAAGGAAATCCGTGAAGGCTATGCATATTTCGACGAAAATATGAATGTACATACGGTTCCGAGAAATGCCGCACATACTGCCGAATTTAAGGAGTTCGCAAGCTATCTCGACGGAAATCCCATAAATCTCGGCCTTACCGCCGCTAAGGAAAGCCTTAAGAGCTCAGTAGGAGAGAATAACTCCTTCGGCCAGATCAAGGACGCAATAGCTGAGGTTTCCGACACCTTAAAGCCCGCCGTGCTTTATAACGCCTGGTATTACTGGCATAAAACCCTGGGCATCGGCGGTTCCTATGATAAATTTATTGAAGCCTATAATAAGGGGGTGATCTGAGATGGGTTACGAAGAAAATAAGGCAAGAGAAGAGTTAGCCAAAGCGCTTAAGCAGCACATAGGCGACTTCTATGAGGGTCATGCCGCCAAGGATATCGAAAAGAGAGACGCCGCGCTTAAAAAAGTTCAGACTGCGCTCTTTACAGGCTCCTCCGACAGCGAACCCTTCAAGGATTACTTTAACGAGGCTTTTAGCGGTAGAACTGCCTTCAACACACTTTTAAGCATCAACGACTATCCGAAGGAAAGTATTCTCCGTGAGCTTCTCCAGAATACCTTCGGCTGTTCCTACGAAACAAAGGACATTAAGGTTCTCCTTAATTTCCATACCTCAACCCATCAGGTAAGCCTTTCCTATAACGAAGTCGGCTTTACTATGGAACAGATTCTTTACTACTTAAGCTTCGGAAGAAGCGAAATCGATAAGTCGCAGACTCGTGAAGGCCGTTTCGGTGTGGGTGCCAAGAGCGTATTCCTTAACGTAGAATGGCTCTCCTTAAAGTCCAACAATTTTAGCTTCAAGATAAAGAATGATAACGGAAATCTTAAGATTCTCGAGCTCGACCTTTTCGGCTCCCAGTTCGTGGGTACCGAAATCGTATTTAAGGTAAGAGGCGACGAATTCAATGCGATGATGGATAACCTCCTTACCCTTACGGATAAGAAGGGCGATTATATGAATCTTACCGAGCTCTGTTTCGCCTTTAACCGTAAGAGAATTCTTGATATCCGTGACGTAAGAAAGCTCGAAGAAAGTAAGGACCGTACCTTTAATATTGCAGTAAAGGTAAACGACGAGCTTAAGACTATCTATAAGATAATGCAGTATCAGAAGGAAGGGGACGAAAATCCCACTATCCGCTTCCTCCAGAATAATAAGAGCATTATCGACTTCCTCTGCTACGAAAGCGACGGCTTCTCCTACCTGATTCCTTATGCGGTAGCCAACACCAAGAGAGCCGAGCTTGTAAAGCTTCTTGTACAGAAGTATAACTACTTCTCCACCTATGAGCTTACAGGTCTTTATAAGGAGGACAACGAGGCCTTTATCGAAGAGCATCTTTCCGCATTCTTCATAAGCGTGCCCAATAAGTATATCACTCCTCACAGAACAGGTATAAGACACGACAGCGAGGCCGAGGTTACAACACATCTCGAAAAGGATCTCCAGGAAATGATTGACGCTTATAAGCAGTATTTCGTCCTGGATATGCAGGCTGTGCCCGAGAAGGAGGATAAGTACTTCTTCTATCCTAAGTCCTACGCCTTCGAATTCTTCAAGAATTTCATAAAGACAAGTAAATTCGGCGCAAAGCTCGAATCAAAGTTCCAGAACAGCCTTTCCCTTATCTACCCCGGCGAAGCTCAGCCCGTTAATTACGAAAAGCTGAAGGAAATCGGTTATGTTGACCAGGCCGAGCATATTTCACAGCTTGAGCATACCAACGGTACTGCATATCAGAAATATGTAACCGACGCTCTCGAGAATATGCACGAGAAATTATCCGATCTTGACGACCGTATAATTTACGTAGGCTACGAATGGGAAAACGAGGAAACTAACCGTAAGGGTAGAGAGTATCTCTATGAATTCCTTCATAACGGAAAGACCTTCTTCGTTGACTCTAAGGTAACCCCCAACCGCTCCGATAATAAGCTTTATTACGGCTTTACCTCCGTAGCGGAAAGAATGGCGGGAGAATTCTTAAAGGATAATATCGTTCATAACGATGATGAATTAGAGCGTCTCCTTGCTATGTACGACGAGATTTATCACGAGGACTATAAGATAGTAATGAAGTACTATCAGTTCTATATCTCTCACGGCGAGGAACAGCAGCGCTACGAGGTATCCAAAATGGATATCCGGAATATCGACAACGCTATGCGTGCGATAGGTAAGCGCCAGCATCGTTTCGATACACACCAGAACTATAACGAAGTTGTTTCTATGATAATGAACAGCTTCACTCAGGGTAAGGACACTCTTACCTTCCTTAAGGAAATTAAGGAGCAGGGCGGTAAAATCACCCTCCAGCTCGATATCAACAAGCGTTACCGCTTCTGTGCATATAACAAGCAGTTTATGATTCCTCCCTCGGTTTCCAACGCCGATATGGTTGAAATCTTAGGCGACGCAGGTATGCTTATCAAGTGCGGAATGCTTGACGGAAGAGTATTCGACTTCCCCTATTCGAAGAGCCGCTTCGGCTTCGACAGCGCTCTCCTTTCGAAGATGTTCGCTTCCGACGACCTTACCGATACAGTCATCAATGAAAGAGCCGCAAGACTCTATACCTGCGACCTTAAGATAGACAGAGTTGCTATCATCGGCGACGAGGATAAGATACTGAAGATTATCGAAATAGGCGCGGAAATTCCTCAGGAGCTCCGTGAAAAGGCTCAGAAGTATATCGCCCTCAGAAACGATTATACAAAGCCCGAATTTGCCGATGTTGCGGAATTCGTTATAACAGGTCAGGATAACAAGCTCTTAAGTAAGCACTATCTTACTGCCGAAGAGCCCAACAAGATTATCCCCGACCAGATTCCTTATTACCTTAAGCCCCTCCCCACTATCACAAGAGCGGAATTCGACTATCTCCGCGAAAAATGCAGGGAAATCGAAAAGTATAAGGAAAGCGGAAATTACCGTAACTACTTCGCTAAGGATATTAACGGAAAGCTTTTCGGCTACGGAACTGCGTGTCCTGTATGCGGTTTCGAATCGAAGGCGGTAAACAGCTTCGCCTTAAAGGATTTTGAGGTTGAAGTTCTTACCGAGGATAGCGAAGAAAGCTTTAAGTTCTCTCTTTACCTCTGCGCTAACGACGCCGCTATTGCAGGAGGCTGGTTAATCAGCAATATCAGCATCGGCGGAATGTCGCCTATCCAGTGGCTTGAATCCGTTGAAAAGGCAGACAGTATTCCCCCTGAATTCCTGTACTGTCATATTACCTACAGAACTCAGTTCACCAACGATATTCTCGGCGGTAACAGCTCCGCTCCCGGAGAGGTTATGTTCGATTCCGAAAAGGGCGAGCTTGATATCATTCTTTCTCCCCTTCTCGCCGCTAAGTGGTTCGAGGACAATAAGTAAAATGAAATTACCGTGCTGTTAAGGCACGGTAATTTTTTTCACTATTGACTTTTTACGATATGTTTGTTATAATCAGCTCAGCGATAAATAAGAATTTGAAGGAGGAAAACGCAATGGATGACAGGTTTGAATTTATTGAAAAGAAAGGTCTTATGGAAGGAACTCGTATAATTGTTGACAAAGAGACAGGGGTTCAGTATTTATTAGCTCATTGGACCAATATAGGCGGACTCACAGTGTTGGTCGATAAGGATGGAAAACCTTTGCTTGACCCAAGATATGCTAATTGACAAATTTCAGTTTGTTGGAGCAACAAATCCCAATTTATCTGTGAGATATTAAAATAACCCGTGAAGAAAAACCTTCACGGGTTATACTTCTTTATTACTACTTCATTTAAGGCACGGTAATTTTTTTACTGTTGATTTTTTATAATATGTTTGTTATAATCAGCTCAGCGATAAATAAGAATTTGTGGAGGTATCAATATGTTGTTGTACTCTATTATTATGTTTATAGTTGCAGTGATTTTTATAGGAATGGGCATTGCAATATACAGAGGTAAAACTGATTTAATTCACGATTACCACCAAACAAAAGTTACGGATAAATCAGCCTACGGGAAAGCTTTTGGAAAAGCAATGTTTATTATCGCAATGGCATTACTGTTCAGCGGTATAATAGGCTTGCTGGATAATTTAGCTGTTCTT
>JAZNMN010000074.1:0-81396 GCA_045579625.1 Ruminiclostridium sp. | reverse complement strand
ATAAGAATAGAAGTAAATGACGAGCTGGGAGTGCTTAAAACCGCCCTTGACGACGCTTTTGAGCTTCTTAATCCCGGTGGAAGGCTTTCTATAATTACCTTCCATTCTCTCGAGGACAGAATCGTAAAGCTTAAATTCCGTGAGCTTTGCGAGGGCTGTACCTGCCCGAAGGAATTTCCCGTATGCGTATGCGGAAATACCCCGAAGGCGAAGCTTGTCAACCGTAAGCCCTTAACGGCGGACGAAAATGAGCTTCGGGATAACCCAAGAAGCAGAAGTGCAAAGCTGAGAGTTTTAGAGAAGCTTTAATCCCTGAGACTCCCCCGAAAGGATAACAGATGTATAACGATAACTCGAATTTAGCCTATGACCTTTCGCTTTTCGATGTTGACGAAGAGTTAGAGCGTAAGAAGGCACGGAAAAGAGAAGAAAAAGCCGCTATAAGGATGACGGAAAAGAAGGCGGTAGGCCGTAACGGAAGCGCCTTCGGTGCCCTTGTGGCAGTATCCTGCGCCGCTATAGTAGCCTTCTCTATCCTCTACAGCAAGGTTCAGCTCTCGGATTATACCAGTATGATAAGCGAAACGAAAACACAGCTTGAACAGGCCGAGAGAGAAAATCTCCGTCTTAACGCCGAGCTTGACAGTATGGTTACCCTCGATAACGTTGAAAAAATCGCTTCCGAGGAGCTCGGGCTTCAGAAAACCGAAAATTCACAGATTACCTTCGTTTCACTTAATACGGAACAGATGACCGAGGTAGCGGAGGAGGATTCGAATATCTTCGTTTCTATCCAGAACTGGTTCTATGATATACTGGAATATCTCGGCTTCTGACGCAATATAATTTAAGGACAAGAACAGAGTCCTTAAACAACAACAAAAGCACTTAAACGCCGCCTTTCTTCAGTAGTATAACGTAAGCTTTAGGGATACTGAAAAAAGACGGCGTTATTAACACCCCCCGCTTTCCCGAAAGGAAGATTCAAATGGCAACAAGAAAAATGCCCGACAACATAAAAAGTACGCCTATGGTAGCGCCTACTCCCCTTATGAGGAGAAGGCTTTTCCTCGGTATACTTTCTGCGCTTCTTGCAGTAGCTATCGCTATATCCTGCGTTCTCTACTATTACTCGGTGTCACAGTCGGAATATTACCGTGCAAAGGCTAATTCACAGCAGCTCAGAAGCTACACGATAACTGCAAACAGAGGTACTATCTACGACCGTAACAACAAGATTCTCGCCCAGAGTACAACTGTATGGGACGTAGTTCTCGACCCTAAGTACATATCGGAAAACGACGCCGCAAATACCGAGCTTATCTGCCGTACTCTTTCTACTATGCTCGGGAAGGATTACGTTACGCTTATGGAGGCCTGCGGCGATACCTCGAAGGAATATTATATTGTGCAGAAGAAGGTGGATAAGGCTACCCGTGACCGTATCCAGGCCTTTATAGACGAGAAGGATATAATGCCCTTCTCTATATCTCTTATGGAAACAAGCAAGAGATATTACCCCAATGACCAGTTAGCCTCCTCGATTATCGGCTTTACCAACTATGACGGCGACGGCGTTTACGGCATCGAAGCCTACTACGACGATTATCTTCAGGGTACCGACGGTCTTATAGTTATGGCTAAGGACGCAAGAGGCAACGCTATGCCCTACGACTACGAAAACCGCTATGAGGCAAGCGACGGTAACAGTATCATCCTCACCATAGACGAGGTAGTTCAGCATTATCTCGAAAAAAATCTCGAAATTACCCTTTCCCAGCACGCTGTTGCCAACCGTGCAACGGGAATAGTTATGAACGTTAATACAGGAGCAATCGTAGCTATGGCTACCGCCCCCGGATATGACCTCAACAACCCCTCCGAGCTTTCGGAATACGACCTTAACGCTCTCGTAGAGCTGAGAGAACAGCTTGTTATGGACTATGCGGCGGGCTCTATGACCGACCAGGACGCAATCAACAAGCTTATCGACGAGGAGGTTGAAGCGAAGGACGCTGAGCTTCGTGAGACACAGTGGAAGAATAAGGCTATCTCTGAGCTTTACTTCCCCGGCTCCGTATTTAAGGTTATAACCTGCGCCTCCGCAATTGAAGAAGAGGTTATCGACCTTAACTCCCATTTCACCTGTCTCGCCGCCTATACGGTTGACGATACGGAATTCAACTGCTGGAACTCGGGCGGTCACGGCGACGTGGATTTACAGAGCGCTATTACCGCTTCCTGTAACCCTGCCTTTATTCAGATAGGCTTAAAGCTCGGAAAACAGCTCTTTACCGATTACTTTGAGGCCTTCGGCTTTACCGAGAAAACGGGCATCGACCTGCCCGGAGAGTCAAGCCCTATCTATGTTCCTTATGAAAGAATGGGTCGAGTTGAGCTCGCCTCCTCCTCCTTCGGTCAGACCAATAAAATTACGCCTATCCAGATGATATGCGCTTATGCTGCGGCGATAAACGGCGGCTATCTTGTTACTCCCCACGTTGTTGATAAAATCATCGACAGCAGCGGAAACGTTATTAAAACAACCGAAGCAACCATAAAGCGTCAGGTTATAAGCGGAGAGACCTCCGAGCTTATGCGTCAGATTACGGAAACTATCGTTGCGGATAACGGCGGCTCTAACGCTTATATTGCAGGATACCGTATCGGCGGAAAATCGGGTACCTCGGAAAAGCTGGATATATACGGAAAGAACAATATGCGCTATATAGGCTCCTTCTGTGCCTATACCCCCGCCAACAGCCCCGAATACATAATGCTTGTATGCGTTGACGAGCCGAGAGGCGGAAAATACTACGGAAGTATGGTGGCGGCGCCTGTTGTATCCGCCGTGTTCAGTGAATGTCTCGAATATCTCGGTATCTATCCTCAGTATACTGCCGAAGAATTAGCGGAGCAGGAGGTTTCCGTACCCTACGTTTACGGCTACTCTCTCCTGGACGCTATTACCACCATAAACAGTAAGGGTCTCAAATACGAGGTTATCGGCGATGAAAACGTCGGTATAGTAGACTATACCCTTCCCCACGCTACCGAATATATGGGTAAGGGCGGTACGGTTATGATCTATATGGAGGGTGCGGAGGAAACTACCGTAACAGTACCCAATCTTACAGGTCTTACCGTTGAACAGGTAAATTCAAAGCTTACAAATCTCGGCCTTAACGTATCCCTTTCGGGCGGCGCTATCAATAACGCCGACGCAGTAGCATCCTCTCAGACTGTAGCCGAGGGTACAGAGGTTTCGAAGGGTACCGTTATAGGCGTAACCTTCCTTGTAAACGGCGATATAGGCTAACCTTGACTGATAGGGCTGAAAACTCAGCCCTTTTCGGCTTGAAGGATATAATATTATGAAAGGAAAGACTTATATGAAGCTTTCTGAGCTGCTGACAACCGAAGAAATGAAGGGTCTTTCCGACTGTGAGGTAAATACCGTTACGGACGATACACGAAAGGCTTCGGAAAATGATATCTTCGTGGCTATAACGGGAAAAAACTTCGACGGCCATAGCGCCTGCGCCGAAATGCTTGAAAAGGGCGCGGCGGCAGTAGTCGTTGAACGTGACCTTGGCTTAAGACAGCAGATTATCGTTGAAAACTCACGGCTTTTTTACAGCGTGCTTGCCTCACGCTACTACGGCTACCCCACAAAACAGCTTAAGCTTATAGCGGTAACAGGCACCAACGGAAAAACAACCATAGCCAATCTTATAAGGGATATGCTTTCTCTTGCAGGAAAAAAATGCGGCTGTCTCGGTACGGCGGGCTATGACGTATGCGGAAAGGTATACGAAGCAAGACTCACAACTCCATATCAGATGGATTTATACAGGTATTTCAGAGAAATGGCGGATAACGGTGCGGGGTACTGCGTAATGGAGGCCTCCTCACAGGCGCTCTCCCAGTTCCGCTTTTCGGGAGAACGGTTTATCTGCGGAATTTTTACAAATCTTACACAGGATCATCTCGACTGGCACGGCACAATGGAAAATTATTACGAGGCGAAGAAATCCCTCTTTTCCTGCTGTGATTGCGGTATTATAAATACGGACGACGAATGGGGCAGGAGACTTTTTAAGGAGCTTTCCGCCGAAAATAAGAGCATAAGGCTTAAAGGGGTAAGTATTACTGCACCCTCGGATATATACGGCTCGAAAATTACCCTTAAAAGCGGAGGTACCTCCTTCTGGCTCTCGGACAGGGAAACGGAAAAGGCCTTTTTTGTACAGATGCCTATGATAGGAAGCTTTAACGTTATGAACGGGCTTTCCGCCGTCGCCGCCCTTAAGGAAGCAGGTATAGATACAGCCACAGCCGCCGCGTCCCTTTCGGAAACAAAGGGCGTTAAGGGAAGAGCCGAGGTGCTCTTCGACGGGAAATTTACTGTAATCTGTGACTACGCTCATACCGAGGACGGACTTCATAAGACCCTTTCGGTTTTAAAGGGCTTTACTAAGGGACGGCTTATTGTGGTATTCGGCGCGGCGGGAGAGCGAGACGCAGGAAAACGTCCCGCTATGGGAAAATGTGTTTCGGAATACGCCGATATAGCGGTAATAACCTCGGATAACCCTCGCTTCGAGGATCCCGATTCGATTATCGAACAGGTACGCTCGGGCTTTTCGGGAAATTGTCGGACGGAAACGTATACCGACAGGCTTGAGGCTATAAAATACGCCGTTTCGATAGCGGCTGAAAATGACGTTATCGCTTTATGCGGTAAGGGACACGAGGAATATCAGGTTATCGGGGACGACTATATCCCCTTCAGCGAGCATAATATTATTAAAGAGCTTTTGGGAAAGGAAGAAAAATAATGCTGGTTACAATAATAGGAACTGCCTTAACAGCGGTTATAATAACGGGACTTCTCGGGATTCTTATTATCCCCTGGCTCAGGAAGCTTAAATTCGGTCAGACTATTCTCGATATCGGGCCGATATGGCATAAAAAGGATAAACAGGGTACTCCCACTATGGGCGGTATTCTCTTTATAATAGGAACTGTCGCCGCCTTTATCGCAGGTATGATTCTCCTTAACGTAAACGGGCTTATCTCCTTCGAAAATGCCTCGTTACAGCAGTTCATCCTTACGGTATCAAGTATTATCGCCGCCTTTCTCTTCGGCTTTATCGGCTTCGTGGACGATTTTATCAAGGTTAAGAAAAAACAGAACGAGGGTCTTACCGCAATTCAGAAGATTATATTCCAGGTTCTCGTTATTGCCGCTTTCTTTACCGTAAGATATATGGCAGGAGACACCTCCACCGTTATAAGCTTTCCCTTCCTCGGACAGCTCGACCTCTGGTACTTCTACTATATCGTTATGGGACTCGGCATTCTCTATATCGTTAATGCGGTAAATCTTACCGACGGTATAGACGGGCTCTGTTCCTCCGTAACCTTTATATACTGTATAGTTTTCGCTGTAATTTCCGCTATGCTGAACTTCTACGGCTTTACCGTACTCTCCGTAGCGACGGCAGGAGGCTGTCTCGGCTTCCTCATCTGGAACCTTCACCCCGCTAAGGTATTTATGGGGGATACAGGCTCTATGTTCCTGGGCGGAATAGTTGCGGTTATGGGCGTAGCTATGAATGTTGAGGTGCTTATGGTTATCGCTTCGGCAGTATATATCTGGGAAGCCCTTACCGTTCTTATTCAGACCACATATTTCAAGGCTACTCACGGAAAGCGCCTTTTTAAGATGACCCCTATCCACCACAGCTTCGAAATAAGAGGCTGGAAGGAGAATAAAATCGTTATAGTATTCTCCCTCATCGGCGCAGTAGCAGGAACTGCGTCAATTCTTCTCGTAAACGGCTTATAATTATTCTCTTACTTCAGGAAAGGAGGCGTAAAGCTTGGCTTTATTCGGAAATACAGGAAGTAAAAAGGCACAGGAGCGAAAAAAGAGCAGTACTGCCCAAAACGGCCCTCGCCCACAGGCTCAGAGGCCTCAGCAGAGACCGCCTGTACAGCAGGCTCAGAGACGCCCTCAGGGACAGCGTCCGCCTCAGCAGAGAACGGCTCCCGTCCGCCCTCAGCAGGCTGAACCGAACAGCACGGAAAAGCGTAAAAACGGTCTTTTAGGCGGCTTTACTCTTATCGATAAGAACAGCAGCGACGCAGCCGCACTGAAAAGCAAGAAATACTTCAACTATAATTACCGCCGTAAGTTCGACTTCTCCTTCTTCCTTGTTGTAATTATACTTTTAGCCTTCGGGCTTGTTATGTTATTTTCGGCTACCTACGCTTCGGCGAAGCTTTCCGCCGACAGTAACTATGACAGCTTCTTCTACATAAACCGTCAGCTTATCTTCGCCGGGCTCGGTATAGCGGTTATGATTGTCGCTTCCTTCGTAGACTATCATATCTTTATGAATAAGATTATCATAAAGATTGCTTCTCTCGCTTCGGTATTCCTTATTGTCCTTACCCGACTTATCGGTACTACAATGGGTAATGCGCAGAGATGGATCCGTATCGGTGAAATTACCATTCAGCCCTCGGAGATTCTTAAATTCGTTACGATAATGATAATCGCCGAATATATGCAGCGTAACTATGACAAGCTTGGCGACTTTAAAAAGGGCTTTTTCCCTATACTTCTCCGAGTAGGTATAGCCTGTGCTCTTGTCCTTTTCCAGCCTCATATCTCAGGTACGGTTATTCTCTTTATAGTTTCGATCTGTATGTTCTGTATCGGCGGAGCTAAGGGAAGCCACCTTCTCATTATCGGTATGGGAGTTCTTATCCTCGGCCTTATAATTCTCGTAGTCTTCCCGGCTCTCGGCTTCGACTACGTTAATACGAGACTTATGAGCTGGCAGGATCCCGAAGCCGATATACAGGGTAAAACCTACCAGACTTATCAGTCTCTCGTTACCATAGGCTCGGGCGGTATCTTCGGCCAGGGTCTCGGAAATTCACGACAAAAATACAGCTATCTCCCCGTAACGGAAAATGACTTTATTTTCCCCGTTATCGTAGAAGAGCTCGGCTTCGTGGGAGCTATGTTCGTAATACTCCTTTTCGTAATCCTTATAGTAAGAGGCTTCTATATTGCCTCTAACGCTCCCGATAAATTCGGTATGCTACTTTGTGCGGGTATAGTAATCCAGCTCGGCGTACAGGCGTTCCTTAATATCGCCGTAACCACCAACGCAATACCCAATACAGGCGTATCCCTTCCCTTTATAAGCTACGGCGGTACTGCGCTTATTATGCAGCTCGGCGAAGTAGGAATCGTACTTAATATTTCAAGAAAGGCGGCTCTCGAATAATGAGAATCATCCTTGCGGCAGGAGGTACTGCCGGTCATATAAACCCCGCTCTCGCCATAGCGGATAAAATAAGAGAGCTCTTCCCGAACAGCGTTATACTCTTCGTGGGCGCAGAAGGCGGAATGGAAGAAAGGCTCGTTAAAAAGGCAGGCTATGATTTCCGTGCCTTTAAGATGTACGGGCTTCAGAGAAAGCTCTCCTTTACCAATATCAAGCGTAATGTAAAGGCGGCCTACCGCTTCCTTACCGCAAAAAGTCAGGCTAAAAAGCTTCTCGAGGAGTTTAAGCCCGACGTCGTGGTGGGTACAGGCGGCTATGCCTGTGCGCCGATACTTATTTCCGCTTCTAAAATGGGAATAAAGACGGCTATCCACGAAAGCAACTCCCTCCCCGGAGTTACTACCAATATAGTTTCAAAGCACGCCGATAAGGTTCTCGTTTCAAATCCCGACGTTATAACTCATCTTTCAAGAACGGATAACTGCATAGTAACGGGAAATCCTCTCCGTAACAACCTTCCTATCGAGGACAGGGAAACTGCACGTAAAAAGCTGGGACTGCCCGAAGGAATGACGATAATATCCTTCGGCGGAAGCCTCGGCGCAAACAGAATCACCGAAGCCGTTATCGAGCTTTTCAAGTGGGAAAAGGAAGTGGGCGATGTAAACCATATCCATTCCTACGGCGGAAACGGTAAGGATATGTTCGAGGGGCTTATGAAGGAAAACGGTCTTTCGGTAAGTGAAAGGCTCGTAACTAAGGAATATATCAACAATATGTATACCTGCCTGAGCGCGGCGGATTTAATTATCTCCCGTGCAGGAGCTATGACCCTTACGGAAATTACCGAAGCGGGAAGAGCAAGCATCCTTATCCCCTTCCCACAGGCCGCCGAAAATCACCAGTATTATAATGCTCTTACGTTAAGTAAAAGCGGAGCGGCAATACTTATCGAGGATAAGGACTTAACGGGAGAAAAGCTTTTGGCTGAGGTAAAGAAGCTTTACGAAAACCGTGAAAGGCTTATAGAAATGGGAAAACAGGCAAAATCCCAGCGTGTTGAAAATTCAACAGACCTTGTAGTAGGAAACATTCTCGATTTAGTCAAGGAACAGCTTAGCTAAGCTATAATCACAAAATCACCCATTACTGCATAAGATAAGAAAAATGCAGGAAAGGGTGATATAGATGTCGGATAAACAAAAGCTTATTATAAAAGGCGGAAAGCGTCTCGAGGGAGAAATATCCGTTCAGGGCGCAAAAAACAGTGCGCTTCCGCTTCTTGCGGCCGCCGTTCTTTGTCGTGGCGAGTCGGTTTTATATAATTGCCCCCGTCTTACCGATTGTAATGCCGCCTGTAGAATACTGAGCTCTCTCGGCTGTGGCTGTCGGAGAGAGGGAGGAGCGGTTTCAGTAAATGCATCGTCTCTTAACAGCACCGAGATTTCGGGAGCTCTTATGCGTGAAATGCGTTCCTCTATTATTTTTATGGGAGCGCTTCTCGGGCGATGCGGACAATGCAGGCTTTCCTTCCCGGGAGGCTGTGAAATCGGCGCAAGACCCATAGACTTCCATATAGCCGCCTTCAGAAAAATGGGAGCGGAAATAAAGGAAGAACACGGTTATCTTATATGTACCGCCCCAAAGCTTAAGGGCGCAGTAATATCCTTCCCTGTTCCCTCGGTGGGAGCTACGGAGAATGTCATTCTCGGAGCTGTGCTTGCGGAGGGTATAACGGAAATACATAATGCGGCGAAGGAGCCCGAAATTTCAGACCTGGGGGCCTTTCTCGTAAGATGCGGCGCTAAGATAATGGGCTGTGGTACGGAAACTATCATAATCGAGGGGGTTAAAAGCCTCGACGGCTGTGAGTATACCGTAATGCCCGACAGAATCGCCGCCGCTACCTATCTTTGCTGCGGCGCGGCAACAAGGGGCGAAATCATTCTTACCAGGTCGGACTACCATTCCCTCGGGCTTATCGTCCCTGTCCTTGAACAGACGGGCTGCAGCGTTTACAGCTTCGGAAAGGATAATATCTATCTTAATGCAAGACGAAGCCTTAAGGCGCCTCCTGCAATAAGAACGGCGCCCCACCCGGGCTTTCCTACCGACGCACAGCCGCCTCTTATGGCGTACTGTTCTACCCTTAAGGGGACAACTATTTTTGTTGAAACAATTTTCGAAAACCGCTACCGCCACGTAAGCGAGCTAAGAAGGCTCGGCGCAAAAATTAACGTGGAGGGCAGGGTGGCTGTGGTAGAAGGCGCTCCTAAGCTTTCGGGCGCGGAGCTTGAGGCTACCGACCTTCGAGGCGGCGCCGCCCTCGTAACAGCGGGCCTTTTCGCCGAGGGGGTTACTAAAATCGGAAATTCGGGCTATATTTATCGTGGCTATGAGGATATAGCGGGTAATCTCCGACGTCTCGGCGCCGATATTAAAACTATTTGATTTATATGCAGTATTTCAGCATTTAATACTAAGGATTTTTAAAAAACAGGAAGCTTCTTCCGAGAAAGGATTGTGGTAATATGCCGGATTTTCATAAGCTCAATAAAACAAAAACTACAGAAATGAGCCGTGAAGAGCTTAACCGCAGGCTTCGTGAGGAAGCGGAGAAGTCCTCCTTAAAGGAGAAGGCTAAGGCTGAAAAGGCGAGGTCTGCGAAAGCTAATAAAAGCATAGCCGCAAAGCCCGACCATAAAAAGAAGAAGCAGATGAAGCTTTCTGCCGAAACGAAGAAACAGATGCCGCCTCAGAGTCCTGCCCGTAAAAAGAGGGAGGAGGAGCTGAAGGAACAGGAGAAAAAGGCTCAGAAGGCCAAAAAGCGTCGTAAGAGAGGAAGCTATGTAATTTATTATATAACCCTCGGCCTTATTTCCTTCATAATTTTCGCTATTCTTTCCGTTACAGTACTGTTTAATGCGGAGCGTATAGTCGTAGTAGGCGAAACGATCTATTCCGATGAGGAAATTATCGCCGCCAGCGGCCTTAAGGGCGACGAAAACCTCGTAAGACTCAATACAAGCGGTATCCCCGACAGGATTCTTTATGAATTGGTAAGTCTCGACTCCGCCCGGGTCACTAAGGAATTCCCCTCAACGATTAAAATTACCGTCGAGCCTGCCGTTCCTATGGCAAACTTCTATTATGCAGGTAAAAACTACGTAATCTCCCACGTTGGCCGTGTAATGTCTATCGAAAGCGAAAAGGCGGACTGTATGGAGGTAATCGGATACCAGCCCGGCGAAAGCGTAGTTATAGGCGACTATATTACTGCCGCTAACCCGGAACAGGACAAGCTTATCTCCCTTATAAGCGGCTCCCTCGAGCAGGCAGGAATAGCCAATATTACAAAGCTCGATATAAGCGATACGCTTAATATAATCCTTACCTATGAGGATAGGGTAAAAATCACCATAGGAACAACTCTCCAGCTTCAGGAAAAGCTCGTAATAGCCAAGGAGCTTCTCGAAAATCACGTAAGCGGTACCGAAAAGGTTACTCTCGATATATCGAATACCGAAAGAGTTGTTCAGAGGCCTATAACAAGTATTCCCGTAAGAACTACGGCTCCCGAATCTACTCCCGAGGAGTCGGATACTGAGGAGGGGACAACGGAAGCTCCCTCGGAGTAACAGTTTGATTACACTTTATAGGGGAACACACAATATTTAGTCGTAGAATGAAAAAAATTATACCAAATATCGAAATTTTTTGAAAAAACTATTGAAATTTAACGTGAAATCTGCTACAATTATAAGGAATAGTCGGGCAGTGTTTTTGCTGTCCGGAAAAAACTCAGGAGGTATATTATCGTGGCAATAGAAATCGATGAAGAAGGATTCGCAGTAGAGAGTGAAGAGCCCGAATTCGACCATCTTGACGACAATGCGGTTTATAATATTAAGATTAAAGTTATCGGCGTAGGCGGCGGCGGCGGAAACGCTGTTGAAAGTATGGCCAAGAAGGGTCTTCGTGACGCTAAGGATAAGGGAAGCGAAGACGTGGATATAGAATTCGTTGCAGTAAACACTGACGTTGCTGCCCTTAAGAATAAGGATAAGACTCTTATGCGCCGTGTACAGATCGGCCGTAAGTGCGCAAAGGGCAGAGGCGCAGGCGGACGTGCCGAGGTAGGCGCTGAGGCTGCAAGAGAAGACAGAGAAGAAATCGAAAAGTACTTAAAGGGCGCGTCCCTCGTATTTATCTCCGCAGGTATGGGCGGCGGTACAGGTACAGGCGCGGCTCCCGTTATTGCTGAAATCGCACAGGAAATGGGCATTCTCACAATAGGCGTTGTTACAAAGCCCTTTAACTTCGAGCGTGAGCAGAAGATGAATCAGGCTATGAAGGGTATCGACGAAATGCGTAAGCACGTTGACGCTCTCGTAATTATCCCTAACCAGCGTCTTTTACAGCTCAACGAGAAGCAGCTCACCTTCCAGCAGGCTTTCGTTATGGTTGACGACGTTCTCCACCGTTCGGTAAAGATTGTATCCGATATGATCAACACAACCGCACAGGTTAACGTAGACTTCTCCGACTTAAGCACAATCATCAGAAATGCAGGCGACGCTCATATCGCTATCGGTACAGGTACAGGCGATAAGAAGGTTGAAGAGGCAGTTCTCCAGGTTGTCAACAGCCCCCTTCTCGAAACCTCTATCAAGAATGCGGAACGTCTCCTCGTATATATTACACTTTCTCAGGATGCGCTTCTCTCCGACGTTAACGACGCAGTTGACGCTATTACAAAGGCTTGTGGCGCAGGCGCAGAAATCATCTTCGGTGCTAACTACGGTGCGGCTGATATGAAGGATTCCATCATTATCTCCGTTATCGCAGCAAGCTTCAAGGAAGAAATCGCTGCTGAGCCCGCTCCCAGCGTTGCCGAAGAAATCATCAACAGCTCCGCAGGAACAGGTATGGGCGGAAATGAATTTGCTGATTTCCTTACAAGAAGCCAGTCCAACGATTCCGATGACGCATACTCCGAGCTTGAAAACTTATTCAAGCACAGAGGCTAATCACATAAAATTGTCCCGCAGTCTTACTGACTGCGGGATTTTTATTTATTCTTAATATTTAGGGCATTTTACGAAGGTTATATAGTATCTTCCGTTTTTCGTGAAGATTACGCAGGTTATATTATCGCCTTCTGAAACGGTATTATAGATTATTTCGGGGATTTCGAACTTAAAGCCCATTAGCGTTACGATACAATGCTTTATATATCTTCCGTTCTTGCCCGATTTCATAACGTAGTATTCTTTTTGCTGTATTGTATGGACATAGGCTTCCCTTTGTCCTTCCTGAAGCATTGCGGAAGCGCTTATGCCCTGATTTTTGAGCAGTATTGCTCCTATAGCGGAGGCTACTGCCAGAAGAAGTATAAGGCTATTCGGAACGGGATCTACTCCTCTCGCTATTATTAAAATAACCAATCCCGCAAAAAAGAATGCCGAGAGGAAAGCGAGAAGCTGTGAGGGCGTGCGCTTTGTCCTTGTGGCAGAGGTTCCCGAAATTTTATAATCCATATCATTTACCGTGGTAGGTCTGCCTGTTCTTATAACCTCAACTATTCCTTCGTTGATGTAGCTTCCAAGGTCGGAGTATGGCCCTATATCAGTAATCGAAGTCCTGTCGGAACCGCTCTGATACATACCGAAAATGCCTTCAATTAAATCCTTCTTTTCTTTGTTCATTTCTTCTCCTGTTCTGTTTAAAACGGCGGCAATCCTTCGATTACCGCCGTTATTTATGTGTTTTCGTTCCGTACTGCTGTTGTTTCGCTTCGCTCGCATATAGCAGAGTTTAACTAAAGGCAGGAACTTGGAGAGGCGCTTCGCCTTGACTTGTTATCATCAAGATGTAAGTCGTCCCCCTGCCGTTTCACTTCACTCACGTATAGCAGAGTTTAACTAAAGGCAGGAACTTGGAGAGGCGCTTCGCCTTGACTTGTTTTCATCAAGATGTAAGTCGTCCCCCTGCCGTTTCACTTCACTCAAGTATAGCAGAGTTTAGCTAAAGGCAGGAACTTGGAGAGGCGCTTCGCCTCAGCCGAGGATTACTTCAACAGTATGTGTGCCGTCAGCAAAAGCAGGAATAAGGTTGCCTTCTACTGCCTTACCGTCAACAGTCATAGCCTTAACGCCGCTGGAAACGTGGTCAGGGTTCTTAACTGTGATATTATAAGTAGCGCCGCGGAAGAGTCTCGAGATAGAGAAGCCGTCCCAAGCCTTAGGAATGGAGGGGCTTACTTCGAGGCCGTCGTACTTAGGCTTGATACCGAGGATATACTGAGAGATAGCTACGAAGTTCCAAGCCGCTGTACCTGTGAGCCAGCTGTTCTTAGCTTCGCCGTGTCTGGGAGCGTCCTTACCTGCGATCATCTGTGCGTAAACGTAGGGCTCAGTTCTGTGGAGGTCGGAGAATTCTTCTCTGAATGCGGGAGCAATCTTAGAATAGTACTCGAAGGCCTTGTCGCCTCTGCCTGCGAAGGCTTCCGCACACATAATCCAAGCGTTGTTGTGACAGAAGATACCTGCGTTCTCCTTATAACCGCCGGGGTATGTGGAGATTTCACCGTACTGGATATAGTACTTTGTGAATGCAGGATTATTAAGCACGAGACCGTGATCGGAGTTGAGGTACTTATCTACGCTGTCGAGGGTCTTGATATCGTCGCCTGTTTCCTTGCCGAGACCTGCGAGAACACAGAAGCCCTGGGGCTCGATAAAGATCTTACCTTCTTCACATTCGTGAGAACCAACCTTCTTACCGAAGTTGTCGTATGCACGGAGGAACCATTCGCCGTCGTAACCGTACTGCATAGTAAGCTCTCTCATCTTAGCGATTTCAGCGTCAGCTCTCTGAGCTTCAGCCTCGTCTCCCATAAGTCTGCACATTGCGGGATATTCGGGAGCGATGAAACAGAACATACCTGCGATCATTACGGATTCGGCAGTCTGGCTATAGAAGGGCTTTTCCTTGAACATTTCCTTATTGTTATAAGTCTGGAAGGATTCGCCGGGCTTATCGGAGAAGCAGGAGAGGTTAAGACAGTCGTTCCAGTCTGCACGTCCGCTAAGAGGTAAGCCGTGAGGTCCTACCTTTGTGATAACGTGGTTGAAGGCTCTCTTCATATGGTCGAGCATTGTATCGGCAAGCTCTTCCTTGTTTTCGTAAGGAACCTTTTCGGAAAGGATAGAGAGGTCACCTGTTTCCTTGATGTATGCTGCACAAGCGAGAATCATCCAGAGCGGGTCATCATTGAAGTTGGAACCGAGCTCGTGGTTACCCATCTTTGTGAGAGGCTGATACTGGTGGTATGCGCCGCCGTCCTCAAGCATAGTAGCAGCAAGGTCGATAAGACGTTCTCTTGCTCTTTCGGGAATCTGATGAACGAAACCGAGGAGGTCCTGGTTACTGTCACGGAAGCCCATACCTCTACCGATACCGCTTTCGAAGTAGGAAGCGGAACGGGACATATTAAAGGTTACCATACACTGGTACTGGTTCCAGATATTAACCATTCTGTTGACCTTTTCATCGGGAGAATCAACGTGGTACTGGCAAAGGAGAGTATCCCAGTAAGCCTTGAGCTCTGCGAAAAGCTTATCTGCCTTTTCGGCAGTATCGCACATAGCGATCATTTCGTGAGCCTTCTTCTTATTGATGATATTCTTCTTGGAGTTAGCTGTTGTAATAAGCTTATCGTCGTCGGTAAGGTCGGGAGCGAACTTTTCGTCTACAGGATTTTCAACATAACCGAGAACGAAAACGAAGTCCTTGCTTTCTCCTGCCTCAAGGTCGATTTCGATATAGTGAGAAGCGATAGGAGACCAACCGTCAGCAACAGAGTTGGAGGGAGAACCGTTCATAACGGACTGGGGGTTGCCGAAGCCGTTATAAAGGCCCATAAAGGACTCTCTGTCTGTATCGAAGCCGTTAAGCTTAGCGTTTACGGAATAGAAAGCGAAATGGTCGCGTCTTTCCTTATATTCAGTCTTGTGGTAGATTGTGCTGCCTTCGATTTCAACTTCGCCTGTGTTATAGTTTCTCTGGAAGTTTGTGGAGTCGTCGTTAGCGTCCCAGAGACACCATTCGAGGAAGCTGAAGAGCTTAATCTTCTTGAAAGCGCCTGTCTTGTTTGTAACAGTAACCTTCTGGATTTCGCCGTTGAAATCCTGGGGAACGAAGAAGGTAACCTTAGCTTCGATGCCCTTGGATTCGCCCTTGATGATTGTATAGCCCATACCGTGACGGCATTCGTAGTTGTCGAGCTGTGTCTTAACGGGGGACCAGCCGGGATTCCATACGTGACCGTCGTCATTTATGTAGAAATAACGTCCGCCCATATCCACAGGAACGTTATTGTAACGATAACGTGTTATACGGCGAAGACGAGCGTCCTTATAGAAGCTGTAGCCGCCTGCTGTGTTGGAGATAAGGGAGAAGAAACCCTGTGTTCCGAGGTAGTTGATCCAGGGATAGGGAGTCTGGGGGGAGGTAATGACATATTCTTTGTTAGCGTCATCAAAATATCCGAATTTCATTTGATTTACCAATCCTTTCGTTATAACGTATGCGAACATACTTGTACATCTATTATATAATATTTCTATGAAAATAGCAATAGATGAAAACGTTACCACAAAATTTTACAATTTTGACAAATAAATCTTGAATTTATTGTGCAGGATAACGACCGAGATAATACTGCAATAAAATACGGCGGTATAATCTACCGCCGTTACTTTATTTACTTCTTAATAAGCTTAGCCGCCTCAATTCTATTAAGCGCTCTCATAAGCTTATATTCCGCAACAGAAATTTCCTTTTCGTTAAAATCGGGAAGGGATTTATACTCGCCCAGCTTCTGCTCAGCAAGCTCCTTAGCCTTAACGGCTCTGTCCAGGTCGATTTCGTCCGCCCATTCACAGCTCTGAGCAAGAATAACGGTCTTTTCCTTATCAACCTTTATTACGCCTGAGGAAATTGCGCCGAAGCGGAATTCGCCGTCAACCTTTACCTTAAAACGGCTTATCGTTATCGCCGCTACATAAGGCTCGTGATGGGCGAGGATACCTTTATCACCGACGGTTGTTCTTACAATGACATTTTCCGCCATTCCGTCGAAGAAAACGCCGTCAGGAGTTATAATCTGAAGTTTAAAGGGAGTCATTTTTAGAAAATCCTTTCAGTCGTTTCCTTAAGCCTGCATCTGCTTAGCCTTTTCAACAGCCTCGTCAATAGTACCTACGAAGAGGAAAGCGGATTCGGGAAGGTCGTCGTGTTTACCTTCGATAATTTCCTTAAAGCCTCTTATAGTTTCCTTAATCGGTACGTACTTACCTTCCATACCTGTGAACTGTTCAGCTACAGAGAAGGGCTGGGAAAGGAATCTCTGAATCTTTCTCGCACGGGCAACGGTAAGCTTATCGTTATCGTCAAGCTCATCCATACCGAGGATTGCAATGATATCCTGTAATTCATTATAACGCTGGAGCGTGGACTGTACTGCACGGGCAACCTCGTAATGCTCCTGACCTACGATTTCGGGGGTAAGGATACGAGAGGAGCTGTCGAGAGGGTCTACTGCAGGATAAATACCCATAGAAGCAATATTTCTCGAAAGTACGGTCTTAGCGTCTAAGTGTGCGAAGGTTGTTGCAGGAGCAGGGTCAGTAAGGTCATCGGCAGGCACGTAAACGGCCTGTACAGATGTGATAGAGCCCTTGTTTGTGGAGGTGATACGTTCCTGTAAAGCGCCCATTTCGGTAGCGAGGGTAGGCTGGTAGCCTACGGCACTGGGCATACGGCCGAGAAGCGCGGAAACCTCGGAGCCTGCCTGAGTAAATCTATAGATGTTATCGATAAAGAGAAGAACGTCCTGGCCTTCCTTATCACGGAAATATTCCGCCATAGTAAGACCCGAAAGGCCTACTCTCATTCTTGCTCCCGGAGGCTCGTTCATCTGTCCGTATACGAGAGCAGTCTTATTTATAACGCCGGATTCCTTCATTTCTTCATAAAGGTCGTTACCCTCACGGGTACGTTCGCCAACGCCTGTGAATACGGAGATACCGCCGTGCTGTTTAGCTACGTTATTGATAAGCTCCATAATAAGTACGGTCTTACCTACGCCTGCACCGCCGAAAAGACCGATTTTACCGCCCTTTAAGTAGGGAGCGATAAGGTCTACTACCTTGATACCTGTTTCAAGAACCTGGTTGGATGCAGCCTGTTCTTCGTAGGAGGGGGGATCTCTGTGAATTTCCCAGCGTTCGGTACCTTCGGGAGCGGGCTTATTATCAACAGGCTCGCCGAGAAGGTTAAAGATACGTCCGAGGGTTTCGTTACCTACGGGAACGGTAATGGATTTTCCTGTATCAACAGCCTCCATACCTCTTACGAGACCGTCGGTACTACCCATAGCGATACAGCGTACTACGTCGTCGCCGATATGCTGTGCTACCTCGACTACGAGGCGGCTACCGTTATTGTCGATTTCAATAGCGTTCAGAAGGTTCGGGAGATTCTCGGGGGTAAAACGGATATCGAGTACCGCACCGATAATCTGAACGACTGTGCCAATGTTTTTATCAGCCATTTTTGTGTTTTCCTTTCAGCCGTAAAGCTACGGCGTTTATTAGAGAGCGTTTGCACCCGAAATAATTTCGGTAATCTCGTTTGTAATCTTTTCCTGTCTTGCACGGTTATAGAGGAGGGATAAGCTCGAAATCATTTCGTCTGCATTATCGGTAGCACTCTCCATAGCGGTACGTCTTGCACCCTGTTCGGAAGCGAAGGACTCTACTATACCGCAATCTATAAGGCTCATAAGGAATTTAGGAACTATTCTGTCGAATACTGCCTCGGGGGAGGGGTCGTAGTTGATAAGACCGAGGTCCTCTCCCTTTCCGCTTTCGAAATCGGTAACGGGCAGGAGCTTTATATGCTCGGGATTCTGTACAAGGGGAGAAACGAAGGCGGTATAGAAAAGCTGTGCCTCGTCTATTTCCTCATTCCTGAACATATCCACGATTATATTGGCTATATCCGCACAATCGGCGGTTCTCGCCTTTTCGGCAAAATAAGGATAGCGTCCCACTACCTCATAGTCTCTCTTTTCGAAGAAATCTACTGCCTTACGGCCGATAGCTATAATTTTCGGCTTTACCTTATCGTTAGCGTGTTCGGCTACAACAGCCTTGAAAATATTGGAGTTGAAGCCGCCTGCGAGGCCTCTGTCGCCGGCTATGACGATGAAAAGTCTCTGTCTTATCTCACGGGGCTCGGTAAATACCGTAGTAAAATCCTTCTTTACGGAAGCGATTTCCGAAAGAAGCTGATACTGTGCCTCGAAGTAAGGACGTCCGGCCTCGGAACGCTGTTTTGCCCGTCGGAG
The DNA here is from genome assembly GCA_045579625.1 of Ruminiclostridium sp. Taxonomy (GTDB): domain Bacteria; phylum Bacillota; class Clostridia; order Oscillospirales; family Ruminococcaceae; genus Ruminiclostridium_E. Next base: position 62,670 of record JAZNMN010000074.1, on the reverse strand, counting down.
CTTAGAGGACGCAACCAGCTCCATAGCCTTGGTAATCTGTCTTGTGGAGCCTACGCTCTTTATACGGCGCTTTATGTCCTTCATATTGCCCGTTGCCATTCAGTTCACACCTTTCGTCTGGAATCAATCACGGTCGCTTTCGATATAAACAACCTTGTTGGTTACACAGAATAATACTGCCGCTGCTGCAAGTAATGCAGTAAGGCTAATAGAAATAATACTTAATACAAATGCCGATTTGCTCATAATCCGATATCCTTTCTCAAAAAGCATTAAAGTGCTTTGATTTCATACTTATCGACGTGATAGCGATAAGTTCCTTTTTCGCCGCTTCCTATTTCTTCGATTTCGAAGCCCTTAGCCTTTACAAGGCTATAGATATGCTCGGCGACGAGCTTCATTTCGCCCTGTTCGAGACGGCTTAAGGAAGGAGAGTCGAAGAATACGTTCATAGGCTCCTTAGCGGCAGTCTCCCTATAGCTGATATTTATGCGGTTCGCCATAACCGTAACGAGGGCTACTGCACTTATATCAGAGGAAACCTCTTCGGAAACTTTTCTGATGATACTATGGTCAAGGACTTTTTTATCGACCTCAACCACAGTCTTTTTCATCATTTCAGCCTTACGCTTTTCGATAGCCTGTCTGGCTTTCTCTTTTTCTGCCGCTTCGGAAGCCTTTTCGGCTTTCTTATCGGCCTTCTTTGCTGTTATCTCGGGAGCCTTAACGGCTTTAACGGGCTTTTTCCCTTTATTATTCGCTTCCTTTTCGGAATAATACTTTTTAAGAAGAAAATATACGAGGAGCGAGCCACCTGCGATAACAACGATAGCTATTACTATCATTAAAAATTCATTCATAACCTTTTTTCTCCGGGAGTTCAGAAATTAGCGGAAAATTCAGCAAGTACAGCCTTAAGCTTTTCTTCCGTTTCGGGAGTAAGCACCTTTTCTTTCTTTATACTGTCAGGGATATCCGCATTATTCTGTGCAATATGATCAAATAATTCCTTTTCGTATTCGCCGATTCTTTCAACGGGAATATCCTTAAGGTAGTTATTGAGTACTGCGTAAATGATAATAACCTGATTTTCAACAGAAAGAGGAGAAGACTGAGGCTGCTTAAGAACAGCAACAATTCTTTCACCCTTAGCGAGACGGCTCTTTGTATCGGCGTCAAGGTCTGAGCCGAACTGGGAGAAGGCCTGTAACTCTCTGTACTGGGAGTATTCGAGCTTTAAGCTGCCCGATACCTTCTTCATAGCCTTGATCTGTGCGGAACCGCCTACTCGGGATACGGATACGCCGGGGTTTACGGCAGGACGTACGCCTGAGTTGAAGAGTTCTGTTTCAAGGAATATCTGACCGTCTGTGATAGAAATTACGTTTGTAGGGATATAAGCGGAAACGTCGCCTGCCTGTGTTTCGATGATAGGTAATGCAGTAAGCGAGCCGCCGCCGTAATTTTCATTTAAGTTAGCCGCACGTTCGAGAAGTCTCGAATGGAGGTAGAATACGTCGCCGGGGTAAGCTTCACGTCCCGGAGGTCTCTTTAAGAGAAGGGACATAGCTCTGTAGGCAACAGCGTGCTTTGAAAGGTCATCATAGATGATTAAAGCGTGCTTTCCGTTATCCATAAAGTATTCGCCCATAGCACAGCCCGAATAGGGAGCGATGTACTGAAGAGGAGCGAGCTCAGCCGCAGTAGCGGAAACTACGATTGTATAATCCATAGCTCCTGCGTTCTTTAACTGTTCAACAACGGTAGCTACAGTAGAAGCCTTCTGGCCGATAGCTACGTAGATACAGATTACGTCCGTATCCTTCTGATTGATTATAGTATCAACGGCAATAGCAGTCTTACCTGTCTGTCTGTCGCCGATAATAAGCTCACGCTGACCCCGACCGATCGGAATCATAGAGTCGATAGCCTTGATACCTGTCTGTAAGGGGGTATCAACAGACTTTCTTGTAATAATACCGGGAGCGATTCTTTCGATAGGGCGTCTTTCTTCCGCAACAATAGGACCCTTACCGTCAATCGGCTCGCCGAGGGAGTTTACAACTCTTCCGAGGAGTGCTTCGCCTACGGGAACGGAAATAATCTTACCCGTTCTCTTTACCGAAGAGCCCTCTTTTATTTCAGCGTCGGAACCGAGCATAACGGCGCCGACAAAATCCTGTTCAAGGTTAAGAGCCATACACTGGACGCCGTTATCGAACTCTAAAAGCTCGTTAAGCATACAGTTCTCGAGGCCGTGAATACGAACTATACCGTCGCCTACGGTAACTACCGTACCTGTGTCGGTAAGCTGTATTCTGGATTCGAAAGCCTTGATTTTGGATTTAATTATACCTGTTATTTCATCAGGGCGTAATTCCATTTTTACTTTTTCCTTTCGTTAGTTTAAGACCTCACGTCAACAGATAACGCTTCCTATATCGTTCTTTAACGCGTCCAGTCTTGCCTTAACGCTTCCGTCAAAGCTCTTGCTTCCGTATTTTAAGACAATTCCGCCTATAATAGAGGAGTCTATTTCCTCCTTAAGGATTATTGTCTTTCCTGTAACCTTAGTCATTTTCTCCTTGATCTTTTCCTTCGTTTCCTCGCTTAAGGGCGAAGTTGTAACTACCGTAATTTCGGCAATGCCGAGATGTTCGTTACAGATAGAAGAGAAATAGCGGTTTATCTTTCCGAAATACGAGAGTCTTCCGCTTTCGGCAAGAATCATAAGAAAACGATAGGTGTAATCGGAAACCCTGCCCTTAAAGGCTTCTTCGATTAAAGCCATTTTATCGGAGGCAGGTACGGTAGGAGTCTTTGTAAGCTTAATAAAATCGGGAACCTGTTCAAGAATTTCGTTTACCTTAGAAAGCTCATCCTTGACCGTTTTCAGCATATCCGCTTTTTCCTCGATAATAAGCTCGAAAAGTGCGTCACCGTAATTTTTTTCAACAATTCCCGTCATTTCCGACCTTTCCTTTCCGTAGGAAACTTATTCATTTCCGACTTCGGCGATGAACTTGTTTATAAGGGACTCGTTATCGGCCTGTGAAATTTCCTTTTCGATAACCTTTTCGCTCGCCATTATAACGATATCGGAAATCTGATCCTTAATTTCGTTGAGTGCCTTTTTCTTTTCAAGCTCAATACTTTCTTCGGCCTTCTTCTTAAGAAGAACCGCTTCCTGCTGAGCTTCCTGAATAATCTGATTTTCACGTTCTCCCGCACGCTTCACGGCGTCGGAAATAATCTGAGCCGCCTGAGCCTTGGACTGTTCAAGCTTTTCGGAATATTCCTTTTTAACCGCCTCGGCCTGAGCCTGTGCTTCCTCTGCCGCCTTTATTTCGGCGCAGGTCTTTTCCTTTCTCTGTTCGAGAATAGCCATTACCTTATTATGGAGCAGGAACCTGTAGAGCAGGAAGATTATAAGCGTATTGATAAGCGTGAAAACGATAGTATCTAAGCTAATGTTTACCAGCTGAAGCTGTTCAGCGGCTAACAATTTAATACCCATTTATAACGCTCCTTCTGTTTATATTGGTAGGCTTAGCCGTTTATCTGACCGATAAAGGGGTTAGCGTACATTAAAAGGAGAGCTACGATAAGGGAGTAAAGACCTGTTGTTTCCGCAAGAGCGTCACCGATAATCATCTGCTTTGTAACTGCGCCGCTTGCTTCAGGCTGTCTGCCGATTGCTTCTACTGCCTTACCGCCACAGTAACCTTCGGCGATACCGGGGCCGAGACCTGCGATCATAGCTAATCCTGCACCAATTGCAGATGCACCTAAAACGATTGCCTGTTCTAACATAATTAAAACCATTCCTTTCATTATTGGCTGCTTTGAGCCTGCCTGCCGCAGGAAAAACTGCCGCAGGATAATTTACATAATTTATTATTTTATGGCATACTGCCTTAAAACCGATTTAATCCGTTTCCGCCATAGAAACGTACGCCATTGTAAGCGTGATAAAGATATAGGACTGAATAAGCGCGGAGAATAAGTCGAAATAGAGGGATAATACCGCAGGCAGACCTATCTGTGCGAGGCCTCCCGCAATACCGCCGAGGGCGAAGTAAACGAGACCGCCGATAACGATACCGGAAACGTTATTACCGAAGAGACGGAGCGCCTGTGCGATAGGGTTGGCGAAATCGCCTATAATGTTAAAGGGAAGCATAAAAGGCATAGGCTCTATATAGCTCTTTAAGTAGCCCTTTACGCCGCCTGTCTTTATCTTGTTATAGAACACAAGAACGAAGGTTATAATAGCCCAGGCTCCCGTAACGGAAATATCCGAGCTGGGATTCTTGAGGCCGAAAAGACCTGTAAGACAGTTAAGCATTACAAAACAGAACAGTGCGCCGAGATAAGGAGCGTAAGCCTTTACATAGCGCGAGCCCATCGATTCGTCAACTGCACCGGTAAACCAGGTAACTATCCATTCAGCGGCAGCCTGTCGCTTAGTTTCGGGTACCACCTTAAGGTTTCTTCCGAGAATGAAGAAGAGTATGCCGAGTACTGCGATAACGAACCACTGAACAACCACAGTTTCCGCTACCTTAACGGTATACCCGAAAAGGTCAAAGGAAAAGGAAACTATAGGTCCGGGTACGGTAAAGCTTCTTTCCGCAGCCTCTGCGACCTGTTCGGCTTCCGCCGCCAAGAGATTTAATCCCGTTTCAAGCATTTTTTTCGTCCTCCTTGCTGAGACGTAAGTAGAAAAAAGTATAGTAAATTTTTGTATAGAAGAGCGGTATAAGGGCTGTCACGGGATTTATAAGCTCAAAGGTAAGAAGAGCCGCCAGAATGACGAAAATCCCAACATATCTTACACCGTAAGAAAAATTCCCGAGGAATTGTCCTTTTTTGAAATTTTTAGCCTTTACGATTATTTCGGCAGTAATCCCTATACCGATAAAATTCGCCGCCATAAGGATATTCCCTGCCACGAGGCCTGTGTACACACGCCAGTCGAAGCCGAATATTATGCCGAAGACTATAGAAAGAACGATAACCGCCCCGTTAAAAATCAAAAGGTACGGAAGCATTCCTTTAAGCTCCGAAAGAGCCTGTGCCGCTTTTTTCATAGTTTTTTCTTCTTGCTGTAGGTATCGTAATAATCGTGGTCCTTCGGGTTATGCTTTACCTCTGTTGCCCCCGTGCCCGACTCACTGCTGTCGAACATTTCCACGAGCCTTTTAAGGTAGCGCCAGGCACCTGCCGCCATAGTAAGTATCCCGACCGCCACAAAAACAATACTGATCCACTGGGGCCAGTTAAGCCAGTTCACAAGCCAGGAGCCGCCGATTACGAAAACCAGCAGGGGTAATACCACGATGAGGCCGATCTGACTCGCTACCGCATAAACAGCAATCGGATTATCTTTTTTATTCTTTGCCACGGTAATCCGCCTGCCTTCCTTGTTAGAATACTATTGCAGTAAGCTTCCAGCCCTTCTCGGTCTTTACCATTTCCGCAGAAAGCTGTACTTCTTCGCCGTTTTCGTGAATAGTAACCGCTATGATGCAATCAGTATCGCTTACAGGCTCAATGGAGAAGGTAGGATTGTCCCAGCTTCTCTCATAGGGCATCGGCGTAAAGTTTTCGATTATTCCGAGAGTTCCGTTGTCTCTCTCCTTATATATGGGGCCGTAGCCGAGAGAGTCGGTTTTTATTATCTGAGCCTGTTCCTCGGTAAATGTGCTGTCGACAAGCTCTTCAAGCTCCTTGAGAGAGGAGTACTTACTGCTGTCTACTGTGTAGTAGCCGTCCTCGGGAGCGTTTCCGTAGGGTTCGTCCTTATGGTTCATACCCTTAGTATAATAAAGCTTAAGAATCGTATAGTTCTTCGAAAGAAGGTCGGTAGCCGCGTCCTTCATTTCCTCGGAAAGCTCCTCGTCGGGATTGTAGCCCGAGGGCTTATTTTCCGCTTCCTGAGTCTGCTGTGGTACTTCGTTTTCCGTTTTGGGAACGTACGCCCCCGACATATTGTACACGAGAATGAATACCGCTATCGCAAGTACAAGTCCGAGACTTAAAAATATTGCATAAAGCTTTGCGCTTTCGGGATATCTTCCTTTAATCTTCATAGCTATCTGTCCTTCCGGATTTCCGTTGTATTTATATTATAAGCTGTATATAATAAGCCAGTTTGTTAATATATAGTCTATATTATACATTATTTTTTACAAAAAATCAATAGCCAAACCTATAATTTTATCGCTTTTGTTAATAAAATACAAAAATATGGCAATACTATCCTAAAACAACACCGCATAATTAACGGCTTGCGCCTTAAACAATCATTCCGGGAGGGGATAACTGTGTCAGAAATTACGCTTAAAACTCTGGATTCCTGCCGTAAAGGACTCGACAGGAAGAAACATTTACTTAACAAGAGGCTTACTGCCGAAATATCCGCTCTTAGAAAGGAAAAAGTCCCCGTTAAGGTAAGCTTTTCGGGGGGCGCTCCTCTTATTTCCGAAAAGCTGAGAGGGCTCGGTACATTCTCAACAGAAGCGGTAGGGGAGCGCCTTTCGGAAATAAAGGACAGCCTTACAAACGGCGACCTTATGTCTCTCCCCTGGCAGCTTCGCTATACCGCCGTAACAGGCTCCGAGGAGGAGGGCCTTTCCGCTCTCCTTTATTCGGCGGCGGATGTTGACCTGGAAGAGCTTAATTTAAAATACAACCCTCTTTGCATAAAATACGCCGAGGATACGGTTTATGCAGGAAGCGACAGCAAGACAAAGGCTCTTTTCCGTTTCCTTACCTCTCTTAATTCCGACGCAACGGGAATACCCGAAGCCCGCCTTTCCTCGGAATATATAAATACAGCCAAGCGCTCGGGCATAAGCGTATGCGAGGTTATAGCGAAGGACTACCGACGTATTTTTCCCTATACAAGTCCTCTTTATTACACCGTTATACAGACTGCCCTCGCCGTAGGGATAACTGCCCTTACTATCCTTTTCTCCAACTGGATGGCGGGGCTTGCGGTATTTACGCCTGCTCTTGCGCTTTCGAAGGCTCTTATCGACTTCGCGCTTTTAAAAAGCGTACGGCCTCTGCCTGTTCCCTCGGTAGACCTGTCCGAGGCCGAAAAATATAATTCAGTAGCCGTTATGTCGGTGCTTGCGGCGGATATATCCGATATTGAGGCGGCTGTGGAAAGGCTCGATACCGCCCGTATCAAGAACAGCTCCGATAATATAAAATACTGCCTTCTCTGTGACCTTCCGCCCTCAAGGAATAAGGAGGAGCCCGAGGATAAGGCCGTTATCGACGGCGCACGAAAGCTTTCGGAGAAGAAAGATTCACCTGTAATAATCTTCCGCCACCGTATGTTCAGTACCACAGAAGGAAAATATCAGGGTAAAAACAGGAAGCAGGGCGCTATAGAGGAGCTCGTCAGGTATATAAGCGGCGAAAATATTAGCTTCCGCCGTGTTTTCGGGGATATAGCCTCGATTAAAGGCGCTCCTTTTATCGTTACCCTCGATTACGATACCGCCCCTCTTATGGACAGTATCAACGCTCTCGCCGCCTGTGCGCTTCACCCCGTAAATTCCGATTACGGAATCTTTGTTCCGAGAATTACAACCTCTCTTTCCTCCTCCCTCAAAACTGTATTTTCGAGAATTACCTCGGGTATAGGGGGCTGTTCTACCGCCTGTTTTTACGACAGCAGGTCGTCGGAGCTTTATTATGACTGCTTCGGGGAGGGTACCTTTACGGGAAAGGGACTTATCCGTACGGAACGCTATTATAAGGAATGTACAGGCCGTATCCCCGACGAACGGGTACTTTCCCACGATATTATAGAAGGGAGCTTCCTTAAAACCGCATACTGCGGCGATATAGAGTTCAACGATAATACGCCACCTACCTCGAAGGGCTGGTTCAACAGGCTTCACCGCTGGTACAGAGGCGATATCCAGAATTATTTCTTCCTCGCCGACGAGACCCTCTCCCTTCTTACGAAGTTTAAGCTTTCGGACAATATAAGGCGTGTTCTTACAGATTTCAACGCTTTTTCCGCCCTTTTCTTCTCTCTTTTTTCCGATTCCCTTCTCCCTGTGGCAGTAGTTATCCTTTCGGTAATTATGCCGTATATACTTGCGCTTATTCCCGGGGCGATAAAGGGACTTTCCTTCTCCAACAGGAGAGAGTTCTATTCTCCCGTTATCTCCCTTACAAGAAATCTCTTGTCTCAGGCCTTTCTCGACATAGTTTATCTCGGTAAAAATACGGTTGTGGGGCTCGACGCCCTTATCCGTTCGGCAGTCCGCATAATAACGGGAAAAAATCTCCTCAGGTGGCAGACCTCGTCGATTTTCGACCGAATAAGCGCAATAGGCTACTCGGATATGATACTGCCTACTCTTTCGGGAGTCGTTCTTTTCGGCTTCTCCGTTTATTACGGAAGTATATCGGTAGCGATAATATCCCTTTTTATTATGAGCTGTATACCTGTTTCAATATGGTGCGACCGTGTTACGCCTGTTTTTGAAAGGCCGATAAAGGAAAAGGACAAGGAGCTTCTTATGGAAACGGCGGAAAAGTACTGGAGCTTTTTCACGGATAATGTTACCGAGGAAAATAACTTTCTCCCCCCCGATAATGTCCAGTATTCCCCTGTATACAGGGTTGCGCGGCGAACCTCCCCCACGAATATCGGAATGTACCTGCTTTCCTGCATTTCGGCGGAGGCTCTCGGTATTATCGACCTGAGAAAAGCGGAAAGCTTAATAGGTAATACCTTAGCGACTGTGGAGGCTCTCGAAAAATACAAGGGAAACCTGTATAACTGGTACGCTACCGACAGCCTCGATAAACTTTCCCCCTTCGTTTCCTCGGTGGATAGCGGTAATTTCCTCTGCTGCCTTGTGGCAGTAAGCTCTTTTCTCGAAGAAAGGAAGGGTGATAAGGAGCTTTCGGAGCGTATAGAGAAAATTATTGCCGCTTCCGACCTTTCCGTATTCTATAATAAGTCACGGCGGCTTTTCTCCGTAGGAATAGACAGCACTACAGGCGAGCTTATGCCTAACTGCTACGATATGCTTATGTCGGAAGCGAGAATGCTAAGCTATTTTGCGATAGCTTCGGGAACTGTGGAAAAAGACCATTGGCACAGTCTTTCGAGAATAATGAGCCGTAACGGATATTATGCGGGACCTGTAGCCTGGACGGGAACAATGTTCGAATTCTTTATGCCCGAGCTTCTTCTCGAATCTAAGGAAGGAAGTCTTTGCGGAGAAGCGGTAAGCTATGCGAGGTACTGCCAGAAAAAGAGAGGCACGGAAAAGGGGCTCCCCTTCGGCGTTTCCGAAAGCGGATATTACGCCTTCGATAAGGAGCTTAACTACCAGTATAAGGCTCACGGGGTGCAGGCTCTTGCGCTTTGCGGCGGTATGGACGAGGAATACGTGGTAAGCCCTTATTCAAGCTTTATAGCTATGCAGGGCGACCTTGAGGACTGTATCGGGAATGTAAGGAGACTGAGCGTTCCCGAATTTCTCCACGAAAAATACGGGCTTTATGAAGCGATTGACTTTACCGACAGCCGTACAGGCGACGCTGTAGGCATTATAAAAAGCCATATGGCTCACCATATCGGAATGAGTATAGCGGGAATCGCAAACGCTCTCCTTTCGGGAGAGCTTAAGCGCCTGTTTATGAAGGACAGGCGTATGAAACGGGCAGAGGAGCTTCTCGAAGAAAAAATTATGACAGGAGAGATTATTATAGATATCGAAAAATTAAGGGACAGGAGTATTACCTCTCCCTCCTCCGAGGAATACCGTGAATTCAATATTTTCCGCCCGAGGATAACTCTCGTAGGAAATCATAAGCTTTCCCTTTTCCTTTCGGATACGGGGCTTTATCACGGTTTTCTTTCCGACGGAAGAACTACCGCCTTCTATAGCGAGGATTATCTCCGCCGTCCCGAGGGAATGTTTTTCGGGGTAAGGGAAGGGGAAAGGGAAATCCCCTTCTATATGACCGCCTACGATAAGGGGCTCCCTATTGACAGAAGCGTAGCCTTCGGAGAGAATACTGCCGAATATTATACGGACTTTTCGGGGATAGCCTCGGGTATGAAGGTTTCCGTTTTCGGCGAAAGCTCGGCGGAAATAAGAGAAATCGCTATAGAGAATAATTCTGCCGATATAAGGGAGCTAAGCTTCTACGGCTATATAAGACCTTCCCTCGACCATATCAGAAACGTACGCTCACATCCCGTATTTTCCGACCTTTTTCTTTCTGCGGAATACGACGAGGAGCTTTCGGCAGTATTCGTAAAGCGTAAAAACCGTGAGACGGGGAAGGAGCTTTATATGGCTGTGGGCTTTAAGGAAAAGACGGACTTTTCACGTATACTGAGCCGAGAAAACGTATTGACATATAACTCCCCCTTAAGCTTCAGCTCCGCCGCAGAGGCGGGATTGAAGGACGAACGGACAATCCCTTCCCCCTGTGTATATCTTAATCTCGGTATAACTCTTAAGCCCTCGGAAAAATTCCGTAACAGCCTTTTCATCGCCTACGGAGCTACAAGGAATGAGACTATCGGAATTATTAACGATATAAGAAGCGGAGTTGAACGGGAGGAGCCTGTTCCGCCCCTTCCGAAGTCTACCCTTAAAGGAATTGCGGCACGAAAAATACTGCCCTCGCTCCTTTATCGGAATGTACTTTCGGAGGAAATACTCGGAGCGGAAAGCGGTCTCGATAAAAGAAGCCTGTTCCGATTCGGGATAAGCGGTGACTATCCGATAATGCTTCTCGACTATGACGGAGACAGCCTTAAGCTCGATACCGCCCTCGGACTTAACGAGGGGCTTCGGGCTTCGGGAATGGAAAACGACCTTGTTATACTCTGTCGGAGCGAGAGCGAGGCTTCGGCTATAGAGAATACTGCCTTAATCGGCAGGAAATCGGTATTCCCACTTATTAAGGATAAGCTTACCCCGAAGGAGGCGGTATTTATAAAAAAGACGGCGGTATGTATCCTCGGGAAAAACGAGGAGCGTAAGCCGCCTTCGGGAATAATGGAGACAGTACCCTGTGAGGAGGGGGATTTCTTCGGAAACGAGGGCTTCCGCAACGAAAGCTATATCCTCGGAAAAAAGGGACACCCCCACAGCAATGTCCTTTCGTCACGGCATTTCGGAACCGTCCTTTCCCAGAACAGCCTCGGCTTCTCCTATGCTCTTAACAGCAGGGAAAATAAGCTTACCCCCTGGTACAACGACCTTATGAACGACAATAACGGCGAAATGCTCCTTATAAAGGGGGCGGGGAAATATTACGATATTATCTCGGGCAGTAAGGCTGTATTTTCGCCGAATAAGGCGGATTATTACGGTAGAGTGGATAAGCTCGATACCGAGGTTTCCGTAAGGGTATTTTCGAAGGGAATGGGAAAAAAGCTTACCGTTACCGTAACGAATCCAACGAAAACCGAGAAGAAATGCGCTCTTTCCTATTACGTTGAGCCCGTTATGGGGGCGGACAGGGACTCTTCCGCCTACGGAAATGCTCTTTCCTACCGCTCCGATGAAAGAGGAATATATATCCGTAACCGCTTCAATCCCGAATTCAAGGGTGAAATGGCGATAGCGGCGGACAGGGACTGCTATAAAACAACAAACCGCGAAGCCTTTATGGCAGGAGAACAGAACGGAGAGGTAAGAACGACAGCTCTGCCCTGCGGAGCGCTTACCGTTAAGCTTACCGTTCCTCCCGAGGGAAGCGAAACGGTAGTTTTCTTTCTCGCCTATAGCAGAAGCGACGCAAGGAAAATGGTTTCCGCCCTTGAAAAGGCTTCCTGTGAATTTCTTCCCGAAAAAAGCCTTACCATTAAATCCAGAAATGACAGCCTTAACAGGCTATTCGAATACTGGCTTCCCTGGCAGACCTTGGGCTGTCGTATGTGGGCAAGAACCTCGTTTTATCAGAACGGCGGCGCCTACGGCTACCGTGACCAGCTTCAGGACGCTATAGCCGCTTCTTATTTTATGCCGAAGGAGGCTAAGCGTCAGATTCTGCGGTGCTGTCTCTCCCAGTTCAGGGAGGGCGACGCACTTCATTGGTGGCATAACACAAACAGCGGAAGAAAGGGCGTTCGTACAGCCTGCTCCGACGATATGCTCTGGCTCCCCTTCGTAACGGCGCAGTACTGCCGTATAACGGGGGACAGGTCTATTCTTCAGATTCCCGTGAGATACGCTTTAGGCGAAGCTCTCGGGGACGAAAAGGAAAAATATATCGAAATCTCCCTTAGCGAGGAAAAGGAGAGCGTTTATAAGCATTGTAAAAAGGCTCTCGAAAAGGCCTTCAATAAAGGCGAACGAGGACTTATCAGGATAGGCACGGGAGACTGGAACGACGGGTATAACCGTGTAGGAATAAAGGGTCGGGGCGAAAGCGTATGGCTTTCTATGTTCTACGTCTGGACAGTTAAGGAGTTCGCGCCCCTTGCCCGTGACGAGGGAGATATGACCTATGCCGACGAGCTTGAAAAGAGAGGGGCGGAGCTTTCCGAGGTTATTGAAAGGGACTGCTTCGAAAACGGATACTATCTCCGTGCCTTCTACGACAACGGCGAAAAAATGGGAAGCTGTGAAGCCGAAGCCTGTAAGCTTGATATACTGCCTCAGGCCTTCTCGGAGCTTTCCGCACTTCCCGATAAGGAAAAAAGAAGCCTTGCCCTTAAAAAGGCGGTAGAAGCGTCGGTCGACGGCAGTTCCCGACTCATACGGCTTTTCGCTCCCGCCTTCGGGGAAGAGGCTATGGAAGAAACGGGCTATGTAGCGGCGTATCCTATGGGAATACGTGAAAACGGCGGCCAGTATACTCACGGCGCAATATGGCTTGCTCTCGCTCTCCTTCGTTCGGGGGACAGGGAGACTGCCGAAAGGCTTACCGCCCTTCTTAACCCCTCGGAAAGAGGCGGGGAATATAAAAATGAGCCTTATTATTTAAGCGCCGATATCTATACAAATCCCGAATGTAAGGGACGTGGAGGCTGGTCCTTGTATACAGGGTCGGCAGGCTGGTATTATATCCTTCTCAGGGAGCTTTACGGCGAAAAAACGAAATAAAAAATCGCAGGGTCGGTTAATTCCGACTCTGCGATTATATTTATCTTCCCCCGAGCCACAGCCATACTGCCGTAGCCTCGGTACTCATTTTCGTTTCCTTAACTCCGAGAGAAAGGGCTCTCTGTCCTACCGAATACCTGTTAAGGTCGGTACCGCCCCCGCAGGGAGTAGTAATATAAACAGGCATTTTCTCCGAAAGCCTTGCTACAGCGGAAAGGATATCCGTTCTGTCGGGAAGTCCGCCTGTACCGTAGGCTTCGATAACGACCCCACAGCTTCCCTCTGCGGTAAGCTCCTCGGCTCCCGTAAAAGGGGTAAGCTTTATTATCTTCGGGAGCCCGGCTGTCTCGGGAAGGGAAGCGACGTGATAATCGGAAAGGTCATTTCCCGAATAAGCGGAAAATGCAGTAAAAGCCGTGCTGTGGGTTTTAACGACGTCGGCTCCGTAGATTATCCTGCCGCCGAAGGCAACGTAACAGCCCTTATAGCTTCCGCTTAAGGCTGTCTCGAGGGCGAGCCTTATGTTAGCGTAGCCGTCGCTGTTTTCTTCCTCAAGGGACAGCATCGAGCCTGTCACTATAACAGGCTTATCCCTGAACAGAAAAGCCAGCATAGCCGCCGTATAGGCGAGAGTGTCCGTACCGTGAAGGATTACGATTCCGTCGTAAAGAGGAAGCTTTTCCTTTACGGCAGTATATATCTCCCTCAGATATTTTTCGTTTAAATCGGTACTGTCGATAGAAAAGAGGTCAAGAACGGTAACCGAAAGCTCCTTTTCCTCTATTCCCGATTTTCTCAGCAGTTCTTCGCCACCGTTCACAGGGGTCAGGCTGTCGCCCCTGCCGCAGGCTATCGTACCGCCTGTAGTTATAAGAAGTATACTTTTCATTATTTTTCAGCGCTCGCTTCTATGAAATAATGGATACCGCCGCCTCGTCCCGAGGGAGTTCTCATATCGTCGATATGTCTTATACGGTTAAGGGTGAAGCCCTTCATAATACGGTCGATATCGTCTGTATCCACGCAGTAATGAGGTATTCCGTCCTCAACTCCGCCCTGAAAAACGAAGGTGTTTTCGTCTATTTTCGGGAAGCCCGACTCCTTAAAGCCCCAGCTTTCCTTTGAACAGAAATCGAAGTATATTTCTCCGCCGGGCTTAAGCACCCGCCTTATTTCCCCAAGAATTTCAACAATTCCCTCCGAGTCGCAATGGGAAACAACGTGGTAGGAATAGATAGCGTCGAAGGAATTATCGGGAAACGGAAGCTTTTTCATATCACACTGCAGAACGGGGAAGCTTACGCCCTCCTTTTTCTGCCATTCCTTAAGGTGGTTTACGCCGTACTCCGAAAGGTCACAGGCTGTCACCTCGAAGCCCTTTTTATAGAAGAATACCGAATGACGGCCGAGACCACAGCCTAAGTCAAGCAGAGCCTTTCTTCCCTCCGCCTTCCACTTTTCCGCGTAGTAATAGCTTTCCTCCGAGGGGTTGAGCCATGCGTCCTGCTCCGCAATTTTCCAGTTCCAGGCTTTAGATTCCGCCATAATTATTCTCCTTTCCTTTATGTGAATTATACTGCAGTAGGTCGGTTAGTCGTAGGTTGCAAACTCAACACCCTGAGCAGGGGGATATTTCTCCCTCAGATTACGGTAATAGCCTCTTAAATTACGGGTTATGCCGTAGATTTTGTTTGAGGTTTCGTCAAAATGGATAAGCTGGTCGCCTACCTCGTTATATCTGATTTCGGTGGTTTTTCCGCCTGCAGTAACCTTAACCGTATAATTCGAAGAAGGCTCAGACTCGCCCATTACCATAAGCTCATCGGGAGCGCCGTCGAAATAATCAGTATCAAGTATATCGTTAAGATATGCTTCGTCTATTTTCGTTCCGTTAAGAGCTTCCACGCCGCTTTCCATAAACATTGAATAGAATGCCTGTTTATCACGCTTCGACATTTTTACCTCAGCGCTGTACATTCCGTCCTCCCAGGTCATTCCGTAATTCAGAATGCCCTCGGTTGAAAAGCCATAGCCGCCGAGACTTCCTGTAATTTCAAGCTTAAAATCCTCGGGATAAAGCCCCGATTTCGCTACCTTACCTGTCCATTTTCCGTTTTTATCGAAGGTGTAGCGTGTTCCTGCGATTTTTACCTTTCCCGTATCGGCGTAGCCGTCCTTATCGAAATGATACCAGTCCTTTCCCACCTTGAACCAGCCCGTTATCCTTTCGCCATTACAATAGTATCTTTTACCCTTGCTGTTTTTGGTGAAGCCTGTATAGGTTTTCGCAGTAAACTGTCCCGTTTCCTTATCGAAGCGGTACATAAGCATACTGAAGCCCAGGTCGTCCTGCCTGCTGAAATCGAGATATGCGACGCTCTGCCCCTTTATTATTTCGCCGTTTTTGTCGTAAATATACGCTCTTCCCGTTCCGTCGGCATTTTCACGGCGGAATTCTCCCTTAACCGACTCATTTGTGTCGATAAGTGGAGTCGTTCCCTCCTTGATATAGCCTGCGGAAGCGGAAACCGACAGAGAAGCGGCAGTAACTGCCGATAAGAATAATGCAGTAAGCTTTTTGAATTTCATAATTATCATTCCTTTCTGTGTTATCTGTAATATATAACGAAACGAAAGAGGAAAAAGGGACAGAAAAACAAAAAGTCGCAGACTTTTGCCCACGACCTTTAATCAAAGCTTTAAATTATTCAGTCTTTTCTTCGATGAACTTAACTACATCGCCTACTGTCTTGATGTTTTCAACCTGGTCATCGGGAATTTCGAGATCGAATTCGTCCTCGAAGCTCATAACGAGGTCAACAATATCAAGGGAGTCTGCACCGAGATCGTCCTGAATGTTAGCGCTCATTGTTACCTTGTCTTCGTCAACGTCAAGCTGGTCAACGATAATGTTCTTTACTTTTTCAAAAATCATTTTAATAGCCTCCGTTTTATATTGTTTAGTCATCAACTTTATTCATTATAAATGATACCTATAAAAAAATCAATACCTTTTTAAGAATTTCTTAAAATCTCGATATTTATACAATTACTGTAAATTTAAACACTTGTTTTTGTATAACATCACAACAAAAGGTATCAATTCAGAAACAGGAAGCTATTGCTTGCGCCTTTATCCTGTTACACCTTTAATATATAAAACCGCCTCGGGAGGTTATTCCCGAAGCGGTTGAGTATGTTTTTTAAAAGAAGCTTTACCGTATCTTAGCCTTCGTTGAAAATTCCTATTTTTCTGAATTTTTCGTATCTCTTATTAAGCATATCCGATTCGCTTACCTTCATAAGGCGGGGTAACGCTTCGGTAAGATATTCGGCTATATTTTCGGCAGTCTGATTCATATCGGTATGAGCGCCGCCGGGAGCTTCCTCTATTATTCTTTCGCATACGCCGAAGCCTACAAGATCTTCAGCCTTTATCTTCATTATTTCCGCCGCTTCCATTTCTCTCGAAGCGTCCTTCCAGAGGATAGAGGCACAACCTCGGGGGGAAATAACCGAGTAAAGAGCGTTTTCAAGCATAGCCAGCTCGTCGCATACGGCAAGTGCAAGTGCGCCGCCGCTTCCGCCTTCGCCCAGTACGATAGAAATTACAGGCGTCTTAAGGCTCATAAATTCCATAAGGTTCTTGGCGATAGCTTCGCCCTGACCTCTTTTTTCCGCCTCAATGCCACAGAAAGCGCCGGGAGTATCAACAAGACAGATAACGGGTCTGTGGAACTTTTCCGCCTGCTTTGCGAGTCGTAATGCCTTACGGTAGCCCTCGGGATGAGGCATAGAGAAGTTTGATTTCTTATTTTCATCAAGATTTCTGCCCTTGACCTGTGCTATAACCGTAACGGGAATTCCGTTAAAGGTAGCTATTCCGCCCAGTATAGCCGCGTCGTCGCCGTAATGACGGTCGCCGTGACATTCAAGGAAGCTGTTGAAAATTACGGGTATATAATCTCTAACAGTAGGCCTGTTCTTATGACGGATAAGGTTAAGCCGTTCTGTTGCAGTAAATTCGCTCATAAGTAAAATTCCTTTCCTTCGGAAAAACGTTATACGTTTTCGCCCTTTTCCTTTTCCTTCTTATAGTTATGCATTCTGAAAATCTTGGAAAGAGTTCCTCTCATAGCCTTTCTGTCAACAATCATATCAACAAAGCCGTTCTGAAGCATAAATTCCGCAGACTGGAAATCATCGGGAAGCTGCTGTTTAATTGTATCCTGGATAACTCTTCTTCCCGCAAAGCCTATAAGCACCTTGGGCTCGGCTATAATAACGTCGCCGAGGCTTGCGAAGGAAGCGGTAACGCCGCCTGTTGTGGGGTCGGTCATAACCGTTACGTAAAGCTGTCCTGCCTCATTATGACGGGCAATAGCTCCCGAGGTTTTAGCCATCTGCATAAGGGAGATAATACCCTCCTGCATTCTTGCGCCGCCCGAAGCGGTAAAGAGTACTACGGGAAGCTTATGCTCGGTAGCGTATTCGAACACACGGGTAATCTTTTCGCCTACAACGCTACCCATACTTGCCATCATAAAGTTACTGTCCATTATGCCTATTACGACCTTGAAATCGTGAATACGGCAAAGGCCCGTAACGATAGCGTCCTTCATCTTGCATTTATCCTGAAGCTCCTTAACCTTCTCCTCGTATTCGGGGAAGCCGATAGGATTAACGGAGCTCATTTCAGCGTCAAATTCTTCGAATGTACCCTTATCTACCGTAATATCGAGTCTTTCACGGTAGCTTATTCTCGAATGATAGCCACAGGCGAGACAGACAGACTTGTTTCTGTCGAATTCGTCCTTATAAATTACCGTTCTGCATCGGGGACACTTAAAAAGAAGCCCTTTCGGAATATCAACTCCCGAGGAGCTGTGCTCTGTTTTATTGTCCTCTTTGAATCGGTCTTTTACAACCTTGAATAAATCTTCGAGTGCCATTATACCTCCCGGGGCGGAAGCCGCCCTGCCAATTCTGCCGCATATCTGCCTTTTCTTGACTTAAGCCTTTTATTATGCGGCAGGCAGTAAATTTTCTTAGATTTTTATTTTCTCCGGGCGGAAGCCGCCCTGCCAATTCTGCCGCATATCTGCCTTTTCTTGACTTAAGCCTCTTGTTATGCGGCAGGTCGTTATTTTTCAGTGAATTTCTGAGCATCTCCACGCGGAAGCCGCCCTGCCTGTTTTACTGTTTTATAATATAGATTAACTGAAATCTTTTCTGTTAAGGAAACCGATATCGAAGATACCGCTTTCGAACTCCTTATCCCTTAAGAGGTTAAGCTGGAAGTCGATATTGGTCTGTACCCCCTCGATAAGCATTTCCGAAAGAGCAACCTTCATCTTCGTAATAGCTTCCTTTCTGTCTTTACCCTTAACTATGAGCTTGGCAATCATACTGTCGTAATAAGGGGGGATAACGTAGCCCTGATATACTGCAGTATCAATACGCACGCCGAAGCCGCCGGGGGTATGGATAGATTCTATCCTTCCGGGACAGGGACGGAAATTATTCTTGGGATCCTCCGCATTTATACGGCATTCGATAACGTG
The DNA here is from genome assembly GCA_045579625.1 of Ruminiclostridium sp. Lineage (GTDB taxonomy): Bacteria > Bacillota > Clostridia > Oscillospirales > Ruminococcaceae > Ruminiclostridium_E. The sequence goes on along the minus strand of JAZNMN010000074.1, from coordinate 43,991 downwards.
GCCTGTAAGAGAGATATCCTCCTGAGCTATATCGAGGGGGAGACCGTCGGCAATACGTATCTGTTCCTTTATAAGGTCAATGCCTGTTACCATTTCGGTTACGGGGTGTTCAACCTGAATTCGGGCATTCATTTCCATAAAGTAGAAGTTTCTGTCCTTATCGACGAGGAATTCTACCGTTCCTGCATTATGATAGCCGCAGGCCTTAGCCGCACGGACAGCCGCCTCGCCCATTTTCTCACGAAGCTCGGGAGTCATAATGGGGCTGGGGCTTTCTTCAAGAACCTTCTGGTTTCTTCTCTGACAGGAGCAGTCACGCTCTCCGAGATGGATAACATTACCGTGTTCGTCGGCTAATATCTGAACCTCAACGTGACGGGGGTTTACGATAAACTTTTCTATGTAAACATCGTCGTTTCCGAAGAACTGTAATGCCTCCTGCTTTGCGGCGGTAATAGCCGCCTCAAGCTCTTCGGGCTTATCGGCTCTTCTTATTCCTCGTCCGCCGCCGCCTGCGCTGGCCTTAACGAGTACGGGGTAGCCGATATCCTCGGAAATAGCCTTAGCCTCTTCGATATTGTTGATAACGCCGTCGGAGCCTCTTACTACAGGAACTCCCGCCGCAATCATAGTTGCCTTGGCGTTAGCCTTATCACCCATAGCGTCCATAGCCGAAGCGTTCGGGCCTATCCATTTTATTCCGCATTTTTCGCAGAGCTTAACGAAACGGCTGTTCTCGGAAAGAAAGCCGAAGCCGGGGTGGATAGCCTTTGCGCCGGTAATTTCACAGGCGGAAAGAAGCGCTCTTGTATTAAGATAGCTGTCGGAGCTTCTCGGGCCGCCGATACAGATAGCCTCGTCGGCAATCTGTGCGTGAAGAGCATTTCTGTCTGCGGTAGAGTATACTGCAACAGTTTCAATACCCAGCTCACGACAGGCACGTATAATTCTTATAGCAATTTCGCCTCGATTGGCGATCAGAATTTTATCTATCATTCGAATCTTCCTTAAAGCTGCCCTTCGGCAGTAATTTTATATTGTAGCTTACTTGATTGCGAAGGAGATTTCCGCTGTACAAGCCTTTTCGCCGTTTACGGTAGCGATACCCTTTCCTACGCCTACGGGGCCCTTGATTTTTATAATTTCAACCTCGAGACGGAGAGTATCTCCGGGAACGACCTGTCTTCTGAACTTAGCCTCCTTGACTCCGCCGAAAAAGCCTATCTTTCCCTTATTTTCGGGCATCATAAGCATAGAAACGGCGCCTGCCTGTGCCATCATTTCAAGAATAAGCACTCCGGGAACTACGGGATAATCGGGGAAATGACCCTTAAACCAGAAGTCCTCAGCCTTGATATGCTTGTAGGCTACAACGCGCTTACCCTCTTCAATCTCTTCGATTTCGTCAATAAGAAGAAAGGGATCTCTATGAGGAATAATTTCCTTTATCTGTTCAATATTCATCTGCATAATGTAACAATCCTTTCGGTAGCGTCCGTTACCGCTTATTCGATACGCATAATGGGCTGGTCAAATTCTACGGCTTCGCCGTCCTTTACGAGAATTTCAGCCACCTTACCGTCAAATTCGCTTGTAACCTCGTTCATAAGCTTCATACTTTCGATAATGAAAAGTACCTCGCCCTTAGCTACAGTCTTTCCTACGGGAGCGTAGGCAGGCTTTCCGGGAGCGGGAGCCGCATAGAAGGTGCCCACGATAGGAGACTTAACGATTTTTCCCGAAAGTACGGGCTGAGCTTCCTGTGCAGGAGCTGTCTGTGCAGCTGCGGGAGCAGCTACGGGAGCCTGCATAGCGGGCATCATAGGCATAGGAGGCATAACGGGGAGAGCTGTCTGCTTCTGTTTTTCGCCGAGCTCAACCTCGAATTCCTCATTCTTAACCTTTAAATAGCTGAGGTTGTTTTCCTTCATAAGTGCCGCAAGTTCTTTTACCGTCTTTATTGTATCCATAGTCGATTTCCTTTCTCTTGTCGTCTTATATCAGTCGTTTACGGGAAGGAAGCAGAGGGTTGCGTTATGGCCGCCGAAGCCGAGGGAGTTGCTTATTGCACCCGTAATCTTCATTTCCTTATTTCCGCCCTTACAGCAGTCAAGATCACATTCCTCATCATCAACGGAAAGTCCGACTGTTGCGTGAACGAGGTTGTTCTTCATCTGTAATGCTACGGCTGCGGCTTCGATACCGCCTGCCGCACCTAAAAGGTGTCCTGTCATAGACTTTGTGGAATTTACCGCCATTTTATATGCTGCGTCGCCGAAGGTCTTCTTGAGCGCCGCTGTTTCAGTCTTGTCGTTCATAGGTGTTGAGGTGCCGTGTGCGTTGCAGTAGTTTATTGTATCGAAGGAAACGCCCGCTTCGAGAACTGCCATTTCCATAGCCTTTGCACCTGCCTCGCCCTCGGGGTCGGGGCTTGTTTCGTGGTAAGCGTCACAGGTTGCACCGTAGCCTGCGATTTCGGCATAAATTGTAGCGCCTCTCTTCTTTGCGTGCTCGTACTCCTCGAGAACGATAACGCCTGCGCCGTCGCCTAAAACGAAGCCGCTTCTTTCCTTATCGAAGGGGATTGAAGCTCTGTCGGGATCCTGGCTTCTTGTTACTGCGTGCATATTGTTGAAGCCCGCCATAGCGAAGCCTATCTGACAAGCCTCTGCGCCGCCTGCAAGTGCACAGTCGAGATAACCGTGCTTAATCATTCTGAAGGCCTCGCCGATAGCGTGGGTAGAGGACGCACAGGCTGAAACCGTACAGTAGTTCGCACCCTTGAAGCCTGTGTGGATAGCTACGGTTCCTGCCGCCATATTTCCTATCATCATAGGGATAGTAAATACCGAAACACGGCTGTTATTCTTATTATGGTATGTTAAAATCTGTTCCTGTGCAGTCTGAATACCGCCGATACCCGAGCCGATAAGTACGCCCTTCTTATAGGGGTCAAGGTCGGAGAAATCCGTTCCTGCGTCCTCTAAGGCCTTCTTAGCGGCGTAAACCGCATACTGGGTCATAATATCGGTTCTTCTTGCGGATTTTTTATCTATATACTCGGTAATATCGAAATCCTTTACCTTGGCTACAACATTCTGCTCCTCGGTCTGTCCCGGGAACCAGCTGTCAAGTGTAAAGCCGTGTCTGCCTGCCTTTAAATTTGTCCAGAACTCTTCAACGGTATTTCCGATAGGGCTTACTACGCCGAGTCCTGTGATAACTACTCTGTTCATACTTATGTTCCTTTTCTCTGAAATTTATGATTACATAGCGAGTCCGCCGCTTATTTCGATAGTCTGACCTGTTACATAGGAGGCTTCGTCGGAAAGAAGGAAGGAAACTACGCTTGCGATTTCCTCTACCTCGCCGAAACGCTTTAGGGCAACCTGTCCGAAAATCTTATCCTTCTGCTCGTCTGTGAGAGCGTCGGTCATAGGAGTCTTTATAAGTCCGGGAGCTACAGCGTTCACTCTTATGTTACGAGCGCCGAATTCCTTTGCAGCAGTCATCGTCATACCGATTATAGCCGCCTTGGAAGCGGAATAGTTGAACTGACCCGCATTACCGTAAAGTCCCGCTACGGAAGCCATATTTACGATTGAGCCGTGCTTCTGCTTCATCATAACCGAGCATACGGGCTTCATCATATTGAAAACGGACTTCTGATTTACTGCGATAACGGCGTCGTACTGTTCCTCGCTCATTCTCGCTAAGAGACCGTCCTTTGTGATACCTGCGTTATTTACTAAGGCGTCGATAGAGCCGAAACGCTCCTTTACCGCCTTAACCATAGCGTCGCATTCATCAAACTTTGAAACGTCGGCAGGAAAAATCTCCGCCTCAACGCCCATTTCACGGCAAGCCGCCGCAACCTTTTCGGCGTTGGCCTTATCGTTATCGGAGGGGTAGCAGTTTATCGCTACGTTATAACCGTCCTTTGCGAGTCTCTTTGCGATGCATTCGCCTATTCCCTGAGATGCACCTGTAACTATAGCTACTGACATAATAAAATTCCTTTCTTCCGACAGTCTTATTTATTAAGAAGCTTTTCGGCTCCCTCAAACATTTCCTTTATAATTTCCTCACAGGTCTTTACTTCGTTAATCATACCTGCGATAGCGCCGCAAAGGAAGGAGCCTTCCTCAAGATTACCGTCCTGTACCGCCTTACGGAGCGCGCCGACGGTAAGCTTTTCGAAATCGTCGGGAGTAAGCGTTCCGTCCTTTTCGCCGGAGGCTAACTTCTTGGCGAACTTGGTCTTTACGTTACGGCAGGGATGCCCTGTGTAACGGCCTGTTACAACGCTGTCGGTATCCTTTGCGTCAATTACGAGGCTTTTATATGTGGGATGGATTACGCATTCTTCTGCGGCGAGGAATCTTGTTCCTACCTGAACGCCCTTTGCGCCCAGCATAAAGGAAGCCGCAATACCTCTTCCGTCGGCAATACCGCCTGCCGCAATAACAGGGATATTTACTGCGTCAACAACCTGGGGCACGAGGCACATTGTAGTATTTTCGCCGATATGTCCGCCGCTTTCGGTACCTTCCGCAATAACTGCGTCAGCGCCCGCTCTTTCCATTCTCTTAGCGAGAGCTACGGAGGGAACTACGGGAATAACCTTTATTCCTGCCGCCTTCCAGGCTTCCATATATTTTCCGGGGTTTCCTGCGCCTGTTGTAACGAAGGCTACGCCCTCGTCGATGACGAGCTGTGCGAGATCGTCGGCGTTAGGACTCATAAGCATAACATTTACGCCGAAGGGCTTATCGGTAAGCTCCTTGCATTTTCTTATCTGGTCTCTTAAGTAGTCGATAGGAGCCGCGCCGCCTGCGATTATGCCTGCGCCGCCTGCATTGGAAACTGCGGAGGCGAGTGTGCTTTCCGCAATCCAGGCCATACCGCCCTGTAAAATCGGGTACTTAATTCCTAAAAGCTCGGTTATTTCGGTTTTCATATTATGCCTTCCTTTCCGATTACTGCTCAAATATAATTGCACCGCTTGTAAGACCTGCGCCGAAGCCTACAAGACAAATCTTCATACCTTCCTTTATAACGCCGTCCGCCACAAGCTCGTCGAGACAGGTGGGGATACAGGCGCTGGAGGTGTTTCCGTGCTTTTCAAGGTTCACGTAAACCTTATCCATAGAAATACCCATAGCCTTTACAGCACTCTGGATAATTCTTAAATTAGCCTGATGAGGGATTACGAGGTCGATATCGTCTATAGTCATTCCTGCCTTTTCGAGAACCTTGTCTACTGCCGTTCCCATAGCGTCAACGGCAAACTTATAGACCTCCTTACCGTTCATCTGGAGATAGCGTCTCTTAGCGTCGGTATCCAGAAGTCCCGAAAGAACGGAATCCTCCTCTAATAAGGGGCAGTTAGCGTCAGTATGGTCACACTGGCAGTAAAGCGCCTTAAAATAGTCGCCCTTCGCGCTTATATAGGAGTACATAGGCTTATCGGAAGCGGTAACGACTGCCGCACCTGCACCGTCTCCGAAGAGAATGCTTGCGGTTCTGTCGGTATAGTCACAGTGGGGAGCGAGTCTTTCGCTTGCCACAACGAGAATATTCTTATAATCTCCGTCCTGTAAGTAACGGCTGGCTGCGTCAAGAGCCATAATAAAGCCTGTACAAGCGGCATTCACGTCATAAGCGGCCGCATTTACAGCGCCGACCTCGTGCTGGACAAGGCAGGCGAGACAGGGATAGTAAAAATCGGGGGAACAGGAGGAAGCTAAAATAAGGTCAATATCCTCGGGCTTTAAGCCGCTTGCTTCAATTGCCTTCTTAGAGGCCTCCGCCGCCATATAGAAGTTGGGCTTATCCTTCGAAATACGGCGTTCTCTTATACCCGTTCTCGAATAGATCCATTCATCGTTGGTATCCATTATTGTAGAAAGCCATTCGTTGCTTGCTACTGTTTCGGGGATATAAGTTCCCGTACCGATAATTTTTATTCCTCTCATAGATTTTCTCCTTGATTTTATTCAGTGAATAGTATATAATAGTAGACAGCGGACAAATGCCGTTTAAAAACAGCTTTGTTTTCGCGGTTTAATTCATTCAAGTACTCTTGACATAATGCCAATAATAGTTATATTATACCATTTGTCAAGTTATTTGTCAATAAGATTAAAGACAGCATAGAATAAATTCAGCGGTACGCTTTATTGTGATATTGGTGCATTTCGGCTATTAAGGCTATTTTTTGTCACAAATTCGGATTTTATTGTCACAAATACTCCGTATCAAAGGCTGTCTTAAGTACGACATAAGAAAGGAAACAGAATTATGGCAACAGCACTTTTATTTTCGGGTCAGGGCTCCCAGTACAGCGGTATGGGAAAGAAGCTTTACGAGGAAAACCCCTCCGCCTACGAAAAAATCTTTGAAACAGCAGAAAAGGTTCTCGGCTTCGATATAAAGAAGCTTATGTTCGAGGGAACGGCGGAGGAATTAGCGAAAACAAGCGTTTCACAGCCCGCTATCTTCACAATGTCCCTTATGTGTCTCGAAAAGTTCAGGCTTTCGGGAAACGGCTTTGCCGCTGTGGCAGGACATTCTCTCGGCGAATATGCGGCTATGGTTGCGGCAGGAATGGTTGACCTCGAAACAGGCTACACCCTTATAAAGCACCGTGCATACTGTATGGAAAAGGCTGCAGTAAAAAACGGCGGTAAAATGGCGGCTGTTTTAAGCGGCGATACCGACCTTATCGAAAGAATCTGTAAAGAAGTAACCGAGGGCGGCGATTACGTTACCCCCGTAAACTATAATTCAAACCAGCAGACTGTTATCGCAGGAAGCGAAAACGGTATAGCCAAGGCTTCCGAAAAGCTTACTGCCGAGGGCGTAAAGAGAATTGTACCCCTTGCGGTTGCGGCGGCGTTCCATTCGGAATATATGAAGGAGGCAGGCGTCGAATTCAAGGAGCTCATAAAGGATATCGAGTTCCGCACTCCCGAAAAGGCCTTCTATTCGAACGTTCTCGGCGAGGAGCTTAAGGATATTTCCGATATTAAGGATATCCTTTCCCGTCATATCTATTCCCCCGTTAAGTTTACCTCCGAATTAAGAGCTATGGAAGCGGCGGAAATTGATAATTACGTGGAATGCGGCCCCGGAAAGACTCTCGTAGGTCTCGTAAAGAAGACCCTCGACGGAGCAACCTCCTCCGCTATGGACGTTTAATTTTAAGGCAGGAGTTCTTTATATGAAGAAATATGCGTTAACAGGCTACCCTCTCGGTCATTCCCTTTCCCCTAACATACACAGCCGTCTTTTAGAGCTTTCGGGTATCGAGGGAGGATATGAAAAGCTCGAAATCGCTCCCGAGAAGCTTTCGGAGAGCTATGATATGCTTGAAGGGCTGGACGGCTTCAATATTACTATTCCCCATAAGGTTTCGATTATTGATTACTGCGACGAATTAAGCGAGGGCGCAAAGCGTTACAGGTCGGTGAACTGCGTTAAGAACGGGGAAAGAAAAATCGGCTACAATACCGACGTTTTAGGCTTTACAAAGTCCATCGATATGCTTGGCGCAAGCCTTCGCTCAAGGGTTATCATAATAGGCTGCGGCGGAGTAGGAAGAATGATGGCGATTGAGACGGCTTTAAACGACGGAGAGCTTACGATAGCGGTACTTCCCCGTGACAGGGAGAACGCCGAAAGGGCGAAGGCTGAAATTATCGTAATGAAGTCCGACGCTTCGGTAAATATCGTTTCTATCGGCGGAAACAACCTTTCTCCCGAGGATTTCGGCGGAAGCGTACCCGAATTTGACCTTCTCGTGAATGCAAGCCCTATAGGAATGTACCCGAATACCGACAATATACCCTGCTGTCCCGAAATTCTCGAAAGGGTGAAATACGTCTTTGACGCAGTATACAACCCGAAGGAGACCCTTCTGGCGAAAACCGCCCGAGAAAAGGGCGCAGAAGCTATGACAGGTATGGCTATGCTGGTGCTTCAGGCGGCGGCCGCCCACGAAATATGGAACGGCTCCTCCTTTAAGGACGAGGAGCTTAAAAAGCTCATTTCGGATATGGAGGAGCTTGTATGAGGAACATATATCTCTGCGGCTTTATGGGCTGCGGTAAATCTCATATAGGAAGAATGCTGGCGGAAAGGCTCGGAATGAGCTTTACCGACCTTGACAGCTATATCGAAAAGGCGGAGGGAAAGTCAATTCCCGATATCTTCAGGGATGAGGGAGAGCCTCATTTCAGAAGCCTTGAGGCGAAATATATAGGCGAAATGCCCGAAAACAGCATTGTAGCCACAGGCGGAGGAGCTATCATAAACCCCTTCGTTGCGGAAACTGCACGAAAGGCGGGAAGGGTAGTATTCCTTGACGCAGATTTCGAGACCTGTTACGGGCGGATAAAGGACGATACCCACCGTCCCCTTGTTGTAAACAACACAAAGGAACAGCTTAAGGAGCTTTTCGATAAGCGCAGGCCCGTTTATCTCGGAAACTCCGATTTCTCCGTGAGCGCCGACGGAAACGACGACTATGTCACAGAAAGTATCATTGGAAAACTTGAACAGGAATAATTATCTATGATTATATATAACGCAAGAATCTTCAATCCCGACGGGAGCTATACCGAAAAGGGCTTTGTAAAGGAAGAAAAGGGTAAAATTGCCGCTGTGGGCAGTATGACGGAGCTTACGGAGAAGCCTTCCGAAAGCGACCTTGACGCCGAGGGGCTTACTCTTTATCCTGCCTTTATCGACGCACACTGTCATATAGGAATGTTCGAAAACGGAATAGGCTTCGAGGGAGACGACGGAAACGAGGAGACCGACCCCTCGACCCCTCATCTCAGGGCTATCGACGCCGTTAATCCGCTGGATTACTGCTTTAAGGAAGCGGCGGCGGGAGGCATCGGTACCGTTATAACAGGTATGGGAAGCGCAAATCCTATCGGCGGTACCTTTATCGCTATGAAAACGGCAGGGTCGAAAATGGTAGACAAGCGTATTATAAAAGACCCCTGTTCTATGAAGCTCGCTCTCGGCGAAAATCCGAAAACCGTGTACAACGACCGCGAGGAAGCTCCTATGACACGTATGGCTACGGCGGCGGTTATCCGTGAACAGCTTTATAAGGCGAAGCGTTATATGGAGGATTGCGCCGAATACGAGGCGACGAAGGGAACCGACGACGAGGTTTCGAGACCGGATTACGATATAAAATGCGAGGCGCTTATTCCTCTTCTTAAAAGAGAAATAAAGGCTCATATCCATTGTCACCGTGCGGATGATATTTTTACCGCAGTACGACTTTCCAAGGAATTTAACCTTGATTACGTGCTTATCCACGCTACCGAGGGCTCTCTTATTGCCGAGGAGCTGGGCGAGGAAAAGGCACAGTGCGTCGTAGGCCCGCTTTTCTGCGACAGGTGTAAGCCCGAGCTTCGGAACCAGACTATTGCCAACGGGGCAAGACTCACGGAACAGGGCGCAGAGGTCGCTATCTGTACCGACCACCCCGAAAATCCCATACAGTACCTTCCCGTTACGGCAGGACTTGCGGTAAGAGGCGGTATGTCTCCCGAGGAGGCGCTTAAGGCGATAACTATAAATCCTGCCCGAATATGCGGAATAGAGGACAGGGTCGGAAGTATAGAAAAGGGTAAGGACGCGGATTTTGTCCTTTTTAAGGGCAGTCCCTTCGACGTAACCTCGAAGCCCGAGGCTGTATTTATCGACGGTAGGTTAATTAAGGAACAGGATAATTTATGAAAAAGAAATTTATAAAAATGGCCTTCGAGGAAGAAAGCGTTATGAGCGGCGAAGAGCTTACCGCTAAGCTTGACGGAATTATCGAAGAACAGAAAGCTCTCCAGCTTTATAAGCTAAAGAATGCGCCTCTTTTCCTCTGGGAGAAAAAGGGAAGCGGCGAATACCATTTAAAATATTACCACTCCTATAAAACGGATATGTGCGATACTGCTTTTACGGGCGTAGTTGAAAAGGGCCTCGAAAGAAGCTCGTTAAAGGGCTTTTTCCATAAGCCGAAGGGTATATGGGCTACCTTCTGGGGCGTAATAGCTACCCTTTTCATCGACTTTCTTGTTATAACCTACTGCCTCTTATTCGTGGCGGATTTCAGCCTTATGAACGGTCTTATGATTTCGGCGGTAGCTACCGTTGTACGTGGTTATATCTGTTTTTCGCTTCTCGAAATCGACCGTGACAGAGTGAAAAAAATCAAGGAATATATTCTCCCCCTCCTTCGTAACAGGGAGAAGGAAAAATCAGAAAGAGAGGCTTCCGAAGATGAGAGAGATTGACGTTTCGGTTATAAGAACGGCAGTAGCCGAGCTTTGCGAGGAAGCGAATTTAAAGCTTCCCTGTATGATGAGAGAGAAGATAGAGGGCTGTATCCCCTTGGAGGAAAGCCCTGTATGTAAAGAGGTTCTCGGCGATATCGTAAGTAATATCGACTGCGCCGAGGAGCTTAACGTTCCGATATGCCAGGATACGGGAATGGCGGTTATTTTCCTGGAAATAGGTCAGGACGTCCATTTCACGGGCGGAAGTCTCTATACCGCTATAAACGAGGGCGTAGCCAAGGGCTACGTGGAGGGAAAGCTCCGCCTTTCGGTAGTGTCCGACCCGTTAAGAAGAGTAAATACGGGAGATAATACTCCTGCAATAATACATACATCAATCGTTGACGGCGAAAATGTAAGGATAATGGTTGCGCCGAAGGGCTTCGGAAGCGAAAATATGAGTAAAATGAAAATGTTCACTCCCTCCGCTACAACAGACGATATCGTAGCCTTCGTTACCGACGTGGTGAATACTGCGGGAAGTAATCCCTGTCCCCCTATAGTTGTGGGCGTAGGTATCGGCGGAGATTTCGAGCAGTGCGCTTATCTCTCGAAGAAGGCGCTTTGCCGTGACCTTCGCGAAAGACACCCCGACCCCTTTTACCGTGAGCTGGAGGAAAAAATGCTTACGGAAATAAATAAGACAGGTATCGGCTCACAGGGCTTCGGCGGTACGGTTACTGCATTATACTTAAATATCGAAGCCGCCCCCACCCATATAGCGGGACTCCCTGTGGCGGTAAATATCGGCTGTCACGTTACAAGACACAAGGAAAGAATTATATGAATATTCAGATTTTCGGTAAGAAGAAATGCTTCGATACGAAAAAGGCGGAGCGTTACTTTAAGGAACGTGGAATAAAGTTCCAGTCGGTAGATATCCTCGATAAAGGCCTCAGCAAGCGTGAGCTTCAGAGCGTTATGGCGGCAATAGGCGGTATGGATAAGCTTATTGACGAAAAAAGTAAGGATTACTACGAAATAAAGTACCTTTTAGAGGACGCAAAGGCTGAAAAGCTTATGGAAAAGCCCTCTATATATAAAACTCCCATAGTAAGAAACGGAAATAAGGCGACGGTAGGATACTGTCCCGAAATATGGAAGGAATGGGAATGAGTACCTTTAAGCATACTGTAAAAACCGCTTCGTCAGAGGCGGTTTCTCTGTCGGTAACCTATTCGGGTCACGAAAAATGCAGCAGTACCCACCGCTGGGGCAAGGGAATCCGTGAGCAGTACATTCTCCACCTCATAGTTTCGGGGAAGGGTACCTACGTTACCCCTAATGGAAGCTACAGCCTTTCCTCGGGAGATATGTTCCTTATCCGCCCCCGAACGGAAATCGAATATTACGCCGACGAAGAAGAGCCCTGGGAATACTACTGGGTGAATTTTACGGGCGAGGACGCCGAATATATCCTTAAAAGAACGGATTTTACCGAGGAAAATCCTGTTATAAGGAGCTGCGGAGACGATATTTTCGGCGCTATGGAGGATATTCTCGAAAGCGCAGGAAACGAACGCTATAAAACCATAGGCCTTACAGGGCGGCTTTATCTCCTTCTTTCTCTTCTCGTGAAATATTCCCGAAGGAAAACAGCCCCTCGTTCTTCTGCGAAATGCTTCAAGACGGCACGTGACTATATTTCGGGAAATTATCCCCTTCCGATTTCCGTAGAGGATATCGCCGAAGCGGCAGGAGTCTCACGAGCTACCCTTTTCAGAATTTTCAAGGCGGAGGTGGGCGTGAGCCCTGTGGATTATCTTATCTCCTACAGGATAAATAAGGCTAAGCGGCTTCTTAATGAGACTGATTTATCAGTTACTGCGGTAGCGCGCTCGGTAGGATATGAGGACAACCTCTATTTTTCCCGTGCTTTTAAGGGAAAAACGGGAATGTCCCCCTCTGAATATAAAAAGGATACAGAGAAATAATGCAACAAAAATCCATATAAATGATATTATTTTTTATTGAAGAAGAGCTTCATCAGTGCTATAATGAGGGCGTAGTCAGAAATACTGCATTCAACACAGAACTTTTAAGGAGGAATTCTTATGGCTATTTTAGTAACAGGCGGCGCAGGCTATATCGGCTCCCATACCTGCATCGAGCTTCTCGAAGCAGGGGAAGAAATCGTAGTAATGGATAACTTCTATAACTCTAAGCCTAAGGCAGTAGAGCTTATCAAGGAAATAACAGGCAAGGATTTTAAGTTCTACGAGGCCGATATGTGCAATAAGGAGGATATGGAAAAAATCTTCTCCGAAAACGAAATTGAAGCGGTTATCCATTTCGCCGGCTATAAGGCAGTAGCCGAAAGCGTAAGAGAACCTCTTATGTATTATAAAAACAATCTTGGCGGAACCTTCGTTCTTCTCGAAGCTATGAAGAAGTACGGCTGTAAGAAGCTTATTTTCAGCTCCTCGGCTACTGTTTACGGAATCCCCGAAACAGTCCCCGTAGACGAAACCTTCCCCCTTTCCCCTATCAACCCCTACGGAAACACAAAGCTCATTATCGAGGATATGTGCCGTGATATATGCAATTCCGACAAGGAATGGAGCGTAGCGCTTTTACGTTACTTCAACCCTATCGGCGCCCATAAGAGCGGAAAGATCGGCGAAGACCCCAACGGTATCCCCAACAACCTTATGCCGATAATCATAAACGTTTGTACAGGAAAACAGGAAAAGCTCACGGTTTTCGGAAAGGACTATCCTACGCCCGACGGAACCTGTGTAAGAGACTATATTCACGTTGTTGACCTGGCTCTCGGTCACCTCGCCGCATTAAAGAGCGTAAGAGAAAAGAAGGGCGCTATCCCCTATAATCTCGGAACAGGAAACGGTTACTCCGTTCTCGAAATCGTTGAAACCTTCAAGAGGGTGAACGAAATCGACGTTCCTTACGTTATCGGCGAAAGACGTCCCGGCGACGCCGCAGAATGTTATTCGGTACCCGATAAGGCGAAGAACGAGCTGGGCTGGACAGCGGTACACAGCCTCGAGGAAATGTGCCGTGACGCCTGGAACTTTGTAAAGACAAACAGATAACAGTAATACTGCCGAGGAATTTCCTTCGGCAGTATTTTCGTTTACAAGCCTGTAATTTTAAATAGGACAACTGCATATAATTAACCAAAATATGAGAAAATTATCTCAGAAAGGATAAATTATATGGTTGTTTATACTATGACGAAAAAGCAGATTTTAAGGATAATAACCTTTGTTCTGCTGGGAATTACTGTTGCGGCAATCGTAATTTTCGCCGTTCTTAACGCTGTTACCGCCTCTGCGGAGGGCGAAAAGCTCCCGATTTACTGTGTAGACCGAGGGGACAATAAAATCGCCGTGACCTTCGACTGCGCCTGGGGCAATTCCAACACCGACGAGCTTATCGGTATACTTAAAAATGCCAACGCAAAGGCAACCTTCTTCGTTACGGGAGAATTCTGTGACAAATACCCCGAGGACGTAAAGAAGCTTTATGATGCAGGACACTCTATCCAGAATCATTCCGATAAGCACCCCCACGTAAAAGGTATGAATATCAACGACCTTATTGAGGATACGAGGGAATGCAGCCGTAAAATTAAAATGATAACAGGCGAAGAGCCGACCCTTTACCGTGCGCCCTACGGGGAATACGACGACAGCTTTATGACTACCGTCGAGGGTATGGGGCTCAGGGTTGTCCAGTGGTCGGCGGACAGCATAGACTGGGAAGACCCCGACGCCTACACAATCAAAAAACGTATTCTCGACAATACCGAATCGGGCTCGATCCTTCTTTTCCACAATGACCTTGAAAATACCACAGAGGCTCTCCCCGAAATACTTGCCAAGCTTACCCAGAAGGGCTATGAATGCGTCAAGGTCGAGGATATGATATACAGCGACAATTACACCATCGACAACACAGGAAAACAGATTTATCAGCCTTCTGTTTCTGCGGCAGGACTCGTTATCTACAGCGATAACGAATATCTCGACTCCGCTTTTGAAAAAATCCGCCTTAACCTTACTCTTCAGGAAATCTACAACCTTTCCTCCTACGGAAAAATAACGCTTATTCCGAGAATAAGAGACTTACTGACGAGCGCCGAAATCTACGCCTTCCAGCACGCCTCCTACGAGGAGCTTTACGAGGCCTATATTGCTCTTGTGTTCGCCGCCGAGAACTACGGCTCGGGCGGAACGGGTTCCCCCGTAACAACGGCGGTTACCTCTGCGCCTGTTACTACCGTTCCTTCTCTTACTACAACACTTCCGCCGATTTCTTATGACGAAAACGGCCCGAAGGGATAAAGAATGACCCTCTGAGGATTTTCCTCAGAGGGGTTTTGCGGTTATACCGAATTGCTTATAATGCTTATTATATTGAAAGTCAGCAAAATGTAAAATACGGCAATATGGGCGATAAAAAGGAGCCTGTATAGATTCTTGATTTGTTGACAAATATGTTTGTAAGAGGTATAATAATAGAGTATGCTAACGTGGATTACAGGCGGATTTTAAGCGTTCGCTCCAATATACTTGAGAAGCTTATAAAAATATTATAAAGGCAGAAGGAGCGCTACTGTGAAAAAGGTTTCGGTAATTGTACTTTTATATAAACCTGATTGGTCTAAAACGGCTTCTACATTGAAGTCGATATTGAAACAGGACAAGATAGATTATGAAATTATCATTACAGATGACGGCTCTGAAAGGGATTACTTTGATGAAGTAATCGAGTTAATGGAAAAATACAGCTTTAAAGAATATAAACTGATTAAAAATTCTCAAAATGTAGGTACAGTAAAAAATATATCAGGCGCTTTGTACCAATCCGAAGGGGAATATGTGTTTATGACTTCACCGGGCGATATGCTGTACGATTCACTTACCTTATATGATTTTTACAATTATTCAAAAAATAGTAATGCAAAAATAGTATTCGGAGACGCGATTTTTTATAATCTGAACGATGGAATTAACGTGATAGGAAATAATCGCTATCCGATATGTCCCGGATATTTTTCTGAAAACAGCTCAATATCGGATATGCGGTTGTCAATCTTGTTCGGAAATAACATACTTGGGGCGGCATATTTCAGAGAGAAAAATACTGCATTAAAATACATAAATTATATAAGCGATATATGCAGGTATGTCGAAGACTATTCTTCCACATCGTTTGCGCTGTATGATGACGTTTCCGTCAGTTATTTCGGCAGGAAAATTGTCTGGTATGAATACGGAACGGGAATATCGACATCCGATTCATCTGAATGGAAAAGAATAATCAGCGATGAATTTATGAAGGTTTTGGAAAAATTGAAGGCTCAATACATATCCGACCCCATTATAGATTCGGCGTATTACTATTATTGTTATTTTAGAAACGATAACAGGCTTAAGCGATTGATACATTTTTTTATTAAGCATCCGATTTTGTTTTTCAGATTTTTAATATTAAAAATACAAATAAAAGCAAAAAAAGCTGATACCGATTGTTCATCGGAAATTCACAAATTGAAAGAGATAATTAACGAGGAGTAATAATGCAGGTAATTAAATATGTGTTTCAGCCTCACGGCGACGACAGAGGTCAGCTCGTAGCATTGGAAGAATTCAAGGACATCCCCTTCAGAATCAAAAGAGTGTACTATATGTACGATACTTCTGCAGGGGTAACGAGAGGATTTCACGCACATAAATCTCTTCAGCAAATTTTGATTTGCGTGCACGGAAGCTGTAAAATACGGCTTGACAACGGTAAGGAAAAGAAGGTTGTTCCTCTTGAAAAGCCGTATGAAGGCCTTTACGTTTCCAACAATATGTGGCGGGAAATGTTCGATTTTTCGCCCGACGCCGTTCTTATGGTGCTTGCTTCCGAGCCTTACGACGAGGCCGACTACATAAGAAATTATGATGAGTTTCTTGACTATATTAAAGAAGATGGTGCGGAGAAGTGAAAATGAAGGTACCGTTTGTAAGCTTTTTGCCGATGGAACGCGAACTCGATAAGGAGCTTCGCAATGCTTTTGAACGTGTTCTTGAACGCAGCCGATACATTGACGGCAAAGAGGACAGACTCTTCGAAGAAAAATTTGCAGAATATTGCTGCAGTAAATATTGCGTCGGCACAGGAAACGGACTCGACGCACTCGTTTTAGCTTTAAAGGCTCTCGGCGTAGGTTCACAGGATGAAGTTATTATACCGTCAAACACATATATTGCAACAGCGCTTGCTGTAACCTACGTCGGAGCAGTACCGATATTGGTTGAACCCGATATCCGTACTTTTAATATCGATCCGTCAAAAATCGAAGAGAAAATTACCGATAAAACAAAGGCAATAATGCCCGTTCATTTATACGGACAGCCCTGTGATATGGATCCTGTTATGGAAATTGCCCGAAAGTATAATTTGTTGGTTGTGGAAGATTGTGCGCAGGCTCACGGCGCTGTATACAAGGGAAGAAAAATCGGTACTTTCGGCAATGCTGCGGGTTTTAGCTTTTATCCGGGGAAAAATCTTGGCGCTCTCGGCGATGCAGGCGCAGTTATAACCGATAATAAGGAGCTCGCAGACAAGATTCGCGCCCTCGGGAACTATGGCTCTGATTATAAATATCATCATATTTATCAGGGAAACAACTCACGCCTCGACGAGCTTCAGGCGGCTTTCCTTTCCGCTAAGCTTCCCATTCTTGAGAAAATGAATAACGAAAGACGAAGGCTTGCCGATATATATCTTAAGGGCATTGAAAACCCCGAAATAATTCTGCCCTTTGTGCCTGATTATGCGACTCCCGTATGGCATATTTTCGGGATTCGATGCAGCAGAAGAAATGAGCTTGAAGCATATTTGAACGAAAACGGAATAGGAACTAATAAGCATTATCCCATACCGATACATTTACAGGAATGCTATAGGGAATTGAATTGCAAAAAAGGCTCTTTGCCTGTTGCGGAAGAGATCAGCGAGACTGAATTAAGCTTACCTATGTACTATGGTATGTCTGATAAAGAAATTCAATATGTGATAAATATAATCAACGGCTTCAATTAACGTATACGGTAGCGCTTTATGCGGTCGGAAGTACATAAATTTCGGCTGTTTGCGGAGCAGTAGCTTTGCTGATTTAAAAAGCTGTCTTATTGCGGTTTACTGAAAACGTCTATATCAGAAAGAAGGGCGAATATTTTAACTATGTTTGGTAAATTAAAAAAAAGATGGGACTCAATACCAATAACAGTTAAAGTTTCTGTGTCCTATGCAGTCTGCAGCATATTACAAAAATGTCTTTCTTTTATTACACTCCCGCTGTTTACCCGCCTGTTAACTACCGAGCAGTACGGTCAATATACAATATATCAGTCCTGGTCGGGTATTATATCGGTTTTTACAACCCTCAATCTTGCATACGGGTCATTCTCTACTGCAATGACTAAATTCGAGGATGACAGGGATAAGTATGTTTCCTCGATGCAGGGTATTTTCCTTCTGTTGTCCTGTGGCTTTTTATTATTATATCTTCCGTTTCAGCAATACTGGAATATCTTGTTTGAATTGCCGACGGGTATTATACTCGTTTTGCTGGCTGAAACAATTGCACAAAATACAATTTTACTCTGGAGCGGAAAAAAGCGGTTTGAATTCAAGTATAAAAGCGTAATATTTGTTACCTTGCTGATTTCAATTATAAGCCCCATAATTGCTTATTTTTTAGTCATCGGCACAGAAGAAAAAGGCTACTCCCGAATCATCGGATATGCTTGTGTAACTATAATTGTTGGCGGGGTTATATTTTTCCTGAATTTATTCAGGGGGAAGAGTATATTTAACAAGAAATACTGGAAATACGCATTCAGCTTCAATATTCCCCTGCTTCTATATTATTTATCCCAGATAATCTTCAATCAAAGCGATAGAATTATGATCGGCAGCATCTGCGGTATAGACGACGCCGCATTATATGGCGTCGCATATAATTTATCAATGATTTTAACGGTCGTATTAAGCGCAATTAACAATTCCTACGTGCCCTGGCTATACGGAAGGCTTAAGGCGGATAAAGGGAGAGACAACAGGTCTGTAGCCTGCGGAATAGCGGTGCTTCTCTCTTTGCCGATATTGTTTGTTATCTGGTACGCTCCCGAAATAATTACTGTAATGGCAGGAAATGAATATTCGGAAGCTGTAGGCGTTGTTGCGCCTGTTTCTTTATGCGTATTGTTGTTGTTTTATTCTCAGCTTTTTATAAACATAGAGTTTTATTATGAAGAAAAGGGATATCTTGCGGTCGCTTCGGTTTTATCCGCAGTAATCAACGTTGTATTAAACGCTGTGCTGATACCTGTTTTCGGATTCGTAGCGGCAGGATATACAACATTGATAAGTTATATATTATTCGTTTTCTGCAATTATATTGCAATGAAAAAGGTACTTAACAAGCGGAATATAGATGATGTGCTGTATAACTATAAGGGTCTTATGGCAGTAATTGTTGTTATGACGGCTCTATCTGTTTTAGGAGTATTTTTATACTTTGATTTATTATTAAGAATTATAATTACATTGATAATTTGTATATGTATTGTTATTAAATTTCCTAAACTAATCGCCTTGTTAAAGGAGATAAAAAATCAATGATAAAAGGCGTATACGCTTCCGATTCAGCAAACGATATAAAAGCATTTTTCTTATCTGACGTCTTAAAAAGCAGGAGAAGTGAGGCTTTTATATTGTAAAGGCTACGGGAAAGAAATCGCCGATTGGATTTTTGATAATTATAATAAATGAGACAGGTATACTCTATGAATTTAAGAAAATTGCAGTTAAAGGACGCTCCCTATATGCTTGAATGGATGCGGGATAAGGATGTGTCAGAAAATTTACAAACGGATTTTATGAGTAAAACTATAGAAGACTGCGAAAAATTTATTACCTCCTCTTTATCTGATAACAGTAATCTCCATTATGCAATTACCGATGAAAACGACACATATATGGGTACAGTAAGCCTTAAAAACATCAATAAAGAAACTGCCGAATTTGCTGTGGCTGTTCGTAAAAGCGCTATGGGAAAGGGGTATTCCCTATACGGTATGAAGAAAATTATTGATAAGGGGTTTAATGAATTAGGCTTAAGAAAAATATATTGGTGTGTTAATCCGATAAATAAAAGGGCAGTCAGATTTTATGAAAAGAATTCTTTCGCTCGGGTCAATATGCAGGGAGCTGTAATTGAAGGTTATACAGAAAAGCAGGTAAATGAGTATATCTGGTATTGTGTAAATAATGCCTGAGCTCGAAAAGAGAGACGCCCAGCCGATGTTTATCGGCTTTTTCGTATCTGACATTTACTATAGCAATATCGAAAGGAGCTTTCTATGAAGGGCATAATTTTAGCAGGCGGTTCCGGCTCGAGGCTTTACCCGCTTACAAAAGTAACCTCGAAGCAGCTGCTTCCCGTTTATGATAAACCGATGATATATTATCCTATGTCCGTGCTTATGAATGCAGGAATACGAGATATTCTCATTATCTCTACGCCGCAGGATACTCCCAGATTCAAGGATTTATTAGGGGATGGCCGTCAGTTCGGCGTAAATCTCAGTTATGCGGTTCAGCCTTCTCCCGACGGACTTGCACAAGCCTTCATTATCGGTGCTGATTTTATAGGCGACGATTGTGTAGCGATGATTCTCGGAGATAATATTTTTGCAGGACACGGCCTTAAAAAACGCCTTGTGAAGGCGGTCGAAATGGCTGAAAAAGGACAGGGTGCAACTATTTTCGGTTATTATGTTGACGACCCCGAGCGTTTCGGTATTGTCGAGTTTGATAAAAGCGGTAAGGTGGTTTCAATCGAAGAGAAGCCCGAAAAGCCGAAGTCGAATTATTGTGTTACAGGTCTCTATTTCTATGACAACAAGGCTGTTGAATACGCAAAGGGGCTTAAGCCCTCCAAGAGAAACGAGCTCGAAATAACCGATCTTAACAGAATTTATCTTGAAAAAGAAATTCTTAACGTTGAGCTTCTCGGACAGGGCTTTACCTGGCTTGATACAGGGACTCACGAAAGCCTTGTCGAAGCTACAAACTTTGTTATGACCGTCGAACAGCATCAGCACAGAAAAATTGCCTGCCTTGAAGAAATCGCATATCTTAACGGCTGGATTTCAAGAGAAGAGGTTTTAAAGGTATATGAGGCTCTTAAGTCTAACCAGTACGGTCAGTATCTTAAGGACGTGCTGGACGGCAAGTTTATGGATACGCTCAAGTAAAGTCTACAGGGGTTTTGAATATGACAATTATCGTAACAGGCGGAGCAGGCTTTATCGGCTCGAATTTTATCTTTCACCTATTGAATAAATATCCGGATTACAGGATTATATGTCTTGATAAGCTAACCTACGCAGGGAATCTTTCTACGCTCAAAAGCGTAGCAGACAACCCTCGTTTCAGATTTGTAAAAGCGGATATCTGCGACAGAGAGGCGGTTTATAAGCTTTTTGAGGAAGAAAAGCCCGATATTGTGGTGAATTTTGCGGCAGAATCCCACGTTGACCGTTCTATCGAAAACCCGAGCGTTTTCCTTGAAACCAATATTATGGGAACTGCGATTCTTATGGACGCCTGCCGTAAATACGGAATAAAGCGTTACCATCAGGTTTCTACCGATGAGGTATACGGAGATCTCCCTCTCGACAGACCCGATTTATTCTTCACAGAGGAAACACCTATTCATACAAGCAGCCCTTACAGCAGCTCGAAGGCTTCTGCCGATTTACTTGTGCAGGCATACAACAGAACCTACGGGCTTCCTGTTACAATAAGCCGCTGTTCAAATAATTACGGCCCCTACCATTTCCCCGAGAAGCTTATTCCCCTTATGATTGCCAATGCGCTTAACGATAAGCCTCTTCCTGTTTACGGCGAGGGCCTCAATGTCCGCGACTGGCTTTACGTTGAGGATCACTGCAAGGCTATCGACCTTATTATCCATAAGGGCAGGGTCGGCGAGGTCTACAATATCGGCGGACATAATGAAATGAAAAACATTGATATCGTTAAAATAATCTGTAAGGCTCTCGGTAAGCCCGAAAGCCTTATAACCTATGTAACCGACCGTAAGGGGCACGATATGCGTTACGCTATCGATCCCACAAAGATTCATAATGAGCTTGGCTGGCTTCCCGAAACAAAGTTCGCTGACGGCATTAAGAAAACAATTCAGTGGTATCTGGATAACCGTGAATGGTGGGAAGAAATTATCAGCGGCGAGTATCGGAATTATTATGAGAAAATGTACTCGGGTCGTTAATCATTGAGGAATTACAAATGAAAGTATTGGTAACAGGCGTCGGCGGTCAGCTCGGCTACGACGTTGTCAAAGAGCTAAGAAGGCGTAACTGCGAGGCTGTCGGCTGTGATATAACCGACGGTGCGGATATTGTGCTTGATATTACGGATAATACTGCAGTAAGCAAGGTTATATCCGAAATGTCGCCCGACGCAGTTATTCACTGCGCCGCCTGGACAGCAGTTGACGCGGCGGAAGAGGAAGAGAATATCCCTGCGGTTTACGCTGTTAACGCAAAGGGCACGAAAAATATTGCAGAAGCCTGTAAAAAGGCTGACTGCAAGATGATATATATTTCAACCGATTACGTTTTTGACGGAGAGGGTACAGAGCCCCGGAAGCCCGACTGTAAGGCTTACGCTCCTCTTTCGATATACGGAAAAAGTAAGCTCGAAGGGGAGCTTGCGGTTGCTGAAATACTGGAAAGGTTTTTTATTGTAAGAATTTCTTGGGTTTTCGGAAAAAACGGCAGGAATTTTATTAAGGCAATGCTTAATGCAGGAACAAAGTATCCCGAGGTAAGGGTTGTAAACGACCAGATAGGTACGCCGACTTATACTTATGACCTTGCACGCCTGCTTGTTGATATGGCCGAAAGCGAAAAATACGGCTATTATCACGCAACCAACGAGGGCGGATATATCAGCTGGTATGATTTCGCCTGCGAAATATTCAGGCAGGCAGGCTATAATACAAGGGTTACTCCCGTTACAACGGAGGAGTACGGTTTAAGCAAGGCGGCAAGACCTTTAAACAGCAGGCTCGATAAAGCCAAGCTGAAAGAAAACGGGTTTGAGCCTCTTCCTGACTGGAAGGACGCGTTAAGCAGATATTTAAAGGAAACAGAGTGGTAAAATGGGACAGATAAAAGTGACAAGGTGTCCGATTGACGGGCTTTATATAATTGAACCTGCTGTACACGGTGACAGCAGAGGGTATTTTATGGAGACCTATAATCAGCGTGATATGGAAGAAGCGGGGCTTAATATGAAGTTTGTGCAGGACAACCAGAGTATGTCCGCAAAAGGCGTCCTAAGAGGTCTCCACTTTCAGAAGCAGTATCCCCAGGGTAAGCTGGTTCGTGTAATCAAGGGCAGAGTTTTTGACGTTGCGGTTGATTTGCGAGCTGACAGCGAAACTTACGGAAAATGGTACGGCGTAGAGCTTACCGAAGAAAATAAAAAGCAGTTCTACATTCCCGAAGCCTTTGCTCACGGCTTCCTCGTGCTCAGCGAAACAGCGGAATTCTGTTACAAGTGCACGGACTTTTACCACCCGGGTGATGAAGGGGGAATTGCCTGGAACGATCCTGAAATAGGAATAGAATGGCCCGAGCTTACAGGTGGATACAAGGGCTCGGCAAGCGCCGAAGGGTATTGCTTGATTGACGGAACTCAGCTTAATCTTTCCGAAAAGGATGAGAAGTGGCCGGGGCTAAAGGATACATTCAGATTTTAAGGTAAAAATAAATGTACGGAAAAGTGATTCGGTGACTATATGAACTTGAATGCTGAACAAATAAGCTTTAAAAAATACGGAGGGACGAATGCCTGATAATACTGCCGTAGCAATACTGCTTGCTACATATAACGGAGAAAAATACTTGTCTGAATTGTTTGATTCATTGTTAAAGCAGACATATAAAAACTGGAAATTATATATCCACGACGACGGCTCGAAGGATAACACCTTAAGTATTATCAATGAATTTGTGGCCGAACACCCTCTATATGCCGAGTATGTGGAAGGGCCTCCCACCGGTGGAGCTAAAAATAATTTCCTTTTTTTAGTAAAGAAAATAGAATCAGAAATATATATGTTTTGCGACCAGGACGATGTCTGGCTGCCCGATAAGATTGAAGCTACATTAAAAGGAATGGAAAGTCTTAAAGAAAAGGCTGATTGCCCCTGTCTTGTTCATACGGATTTAAAAATTGTTGATGAAAAGCTGGATATAATAGCCAATAGTATTGAGCAGTATCAAAAGCTTCACTCTAAGGATAGTAGTGTCAATCATTTATTGGTTGAAAATGTTGTAACAGGCTGTACGGCTATGATTAACCGTAATTTAAGAGATAAAATGATTGAGTTCACAAACATAGATAACATAATAATGCACGATTGGTGGGCGGCGCTTATTGCCGCTCAATTCGGCGAAATATTGTTTATACCAAATGCTACTATCCTTTATCGTCAGCACGGAAACAATACCATCGGCGCAAAAAAGACGGGATTATTGGATGTGTTTAAGGGAAGCAAGCGGAATCATATCCGCAATTTGCTGAAAATGGGACGCGCTCAGGCTAAGGAGCTTTCATCTGCATTTAAGTTAAACGAAAGCTCTCTCGCTTCAATTTACGCAAACGTTTCTGAATACAACAAGTTAAAACGAATTTGTATCTATATAAAGCATAATTTTAAAGCAAATACCTTTTTAAGAACGTTGGGTTTATACGTTTTGGGGTGATTTTTACGTAAGGCACAAAAATATCCCCTTTAGCGCATCCGTCATATATAAATTTTTAATCCCGCTGTTTTTCAACAGCGGGATCAATCATTTCCTATAAAAGTCGGGAATTGCTCAAAGGGGTGTTTTTATTGAATCTGTGCGTGAATTTCTCTGTATCACTTTATGAATTTCAGATTACTGCCGTCCTTAACAGCTATAGCGCTCAGACCCGATTTCATAACCAGCCTTCTTATCAGGGGCCGATACATAAAGGGGCATTTCAGATTTTTTAAGGAAAGCTTTATTTTTAAAGGCAGTACCTTCCTGTTATAGACCTTGTCCGGTTTTTCGAAACCCGAGTTAAAGACCTCGCTTAGCCTTGTTCCGCTTATAACGGCGCTGCTTATGCCTTCGAGAGAGCTCGGACTTATAAAGCCTGCCGCTTCGCCGATAAGAAAGACTCCGTCTTTTCCTGTGCAGTAGCTTCCGAGCCCCTTCGGGCGAAGCACCTGACAGGCCTCGGTTTTTACGGGCTCTCCGAATTTCACTCCCAGCTCCGAAAGCCTCAGCTTCTGCCTTTCGAAGGCTTCTCTTGCGCCATTTACGGGATAGGCTCCGCCGAAAATGAAGTAGCCGTCCTTGGAAATTGTCCAGGAGTAACAGTCGGTATTCCTGCTGTCAAAAACACAGGAATAAAAGGGTACGGGATTTTCTTCCTTGAACCATTGCTGTACCGAAAGGTATTTACGTGTTTTAAGCTCGGGACAAATAAGCTTTCTTACGGCGGATTTTGCTCCGTCGGCTCCTACGATAAACCGCGAACAGGCGGTTTTCTCCACGCCCTCGCTTATATAGGTAACCCTATAGCCCTCTTCGGTTTTTTCTATTCCCGTTACTACGCCCTCGGCTCTTACGATATTTTCGGGAAGGCTTTCTATAAGCCACATATCGAACTTATGACGATCGAGGTTTATGTACATACGCTGGTAATTCCGTATAAGGGAATTGTCAAGGTCTATGGTTCTTACGGAAAAAATCTGGGGGTCTACGAGGATTTCCTTCGGGAGATTAAGCCCCAGGGAAGCAAGCTCCTTCTGTGCGTCGGGAGCGAGAAGTCCGCCACAGGGCTTCTTAAAACCGCCGCCTTCCTGCTTCCTGTCGATAGCGAGGACGGAAAAGCGGCTGTCGAGGCTTCGGGCAAGTACTGCTCCTGCGGGGCCGAGACCCACAATTATTATATCGTACATTTTAAAGCTTTATTATCTCGTCATAGCCCTGTTCCCTTGCACGGGAATACTGCTTATCAATCTTCTTGGGATTCGTTACGAGGATAAGGGTAACGTCGCTTTCTCCCTCAAGCTCGGAGGATTTTTCTATTGCCGCTAAAATATCCTCGGCCTTATAGAGAATGGCTGTTCTCTTTCGCTTGCCTGCGAGAGCGATTCCGTTTTCCTGTACTATCGAGAAAATACGCTCGAAGCCTATGGAGAAGCCTACTGCAGGAACATTATCCCCTGTAAATCTTCCGATAAGGTTGTCGTATCTTCCGCCCCCTGCAACCGTACCTCCGAACTGCTTGCTTGCTACCTCGAAAACGGTACCTGTGTAGTAGCCCTGTCCTCTTACGAGAGAGGGGTCGAATTCAACAGCATAGCCGTCGGAAAGCTTGTCTGCCGTTTCGATAATGGTGCGAAGGCTGTTAAGGGTCTCCTTAGCCTCCTCGGAGCAGTATTCCTCCATATCGGAAAGGGTAAGCTTACCCTTAGCGAGAAGGGCTGTGAGAGAAGCGATAGCTCCCTCGGGCATTTCCTTTTCGCGAAGCTCCGCCGCTACGCCCTCGACGCCGATTTTATCCAGCTTGTCGAAGGTTACGGAAACTGTATCGAGAGCCTCCTCGGGGAAGCCCATAGTAAGAAGGGAGTTTCTTAAAACTCTTCTGTCGTTTACTCTTACGGTAAATTCGCCGATACCGATTTTTGTGAGAGCCTTGGCGGTTACGGAGATAAGCTCGATTTCGTTGCAGATAGAATCTGAGCCTAAAATGTCGATGTCGCACTGTACAAACTCACGGAGACGTCCTCTCTGGGGACGTTCGGCACGGTAAACACGGTCAATCTGAATGCACTTGAAGGGATTGGGGAGATTGTTCTTGTTGTTTGCGTAATAGCGGGAAAGGGGAAGGGTAAGGTCATAGCGAAGGCCTAAGTCGCATATCTCCTTTTCGTCAACGGGACTTTTCTCCAATGCGGAAGCGAGCTTATCCCCTCTCTTCATAATTCTGAAAATAAGGTTAAGATTGTCTCCGCCGTCGCTCTTGTCGAGATTTTCCGCGCTCTCTACGGCAGGAGTATATATTCGGG
The DNA here is from genome assembly GCA_045579625.1 of Ruminiclostridium sp. GTDB lineage: Bacteria > Bacillota > Clostridia > Oscillospirales > Ruminococcaceae > Ruminiclostridium_E. The sequence goes on along the minus strand of JAZNMN010000074.1, from coordinate 17,465 downwards.
TAAAACCGCTCTGTGTATAGGTTTCGAGGATAATATTCATTAAGCGGTCACGCTGTGCCGCCGCTTCGGGAAGGTAATCCTGCATACCCTTCTGGGGCTTTATATTCATAGCTTTAATTTCCTTTCAGTTTCATTATCTTAAACATTATAGCATATTAACCCGCTTTTGTCATTAGTTTTCGGGAATTTTATTGAATAAATAAACCCTGCTCCCACAGGAACAGGGTCAGGACTGCCGATAGCTTACGCTTCCTTTACGGCAGGCGAAAGCTTTTTCGAAAACACTCTGTTTATTATAAATGCGGCTGTAACTCCCAGGACGGATACTACTGCAATAATTATCCATTCCGCCGCTCCTGCATTACCCATAGCGGTAATATCATAGCCCTCCTCGGTCTGCATCATTCCGAAAAGCATCAGAAACACCACAAGAACCGCCACAGCCGCAGGAATAGCGGTATAAAGCCTTACAGCGGCCTTCGTCTTAAGCCTTACACGCTTTATCTCGGGAGTTTTAAGGGTGAATACCTCCGCCGCAAAGTAGGCGGCAATAACGGTAAGAAGCGTTTCGGGCACCATATACGCCGCATTATAGCCAAGGGAGAAGATAAGACCGTCTCCCGTAGGGATAGAGACTCCTGCCCATACGGTACAGCCCGATATAACGTGGCAGATATATCTCAGTACACAGGCAAGAAGCGTTCCGAGAGCTATTGCTGTTCCGTCGCTCTTGAATTTTCCACGGAAAATTCCCGAAAGGCCGAGACCCGTAAAGGCTACCACGTAGTCAAGCATTATTATCGCCGCAGCCGCCGCGCCGCTTGTTGCGTAGCTTAAATTTTCCATACCCATCATAAGCTGGATAAGACTGTGGGCGAAGCCTGCAAGAAGTCCCCGGAGTAGCTTGTGGCGAAAAGCGATTATCGCTATGGGAAGCATACTGAAGGCGGAGACGCTTCCCCCGAAGGGCATTTTTATCACCGCTATAAGGCTGAGTATTGACGCTAAGGCTATCATTACCGCCGTTTCCGTAAGCTTAAGAGCTTTTGAAGTTTGTTTCATTTCGATTCTCCTCATTCGGGGGAAAATGAAAATCCCCCTTTGTAATTCAACAAAGGGGGCAAATTAAATTGCTCACATATTTCCCTACGACAGCATTATCTGCATCAGGTTATAGGTCGAAACGTCAATCCGTTTCCTCTCAGCCGAAATATCAGCTCCCTTGTTGCGATATGATTATATCACAGAGACAATAATTTGTCAACCTCCTTACGGAGTTACAATTTCAGCACCCTCGTAATAGAAGCCGAGAATCTGGTCATAGGTATAGTCGTACTGGCTTGCGAGGATGTTTGCTCCGTGCTGGCTGAGGCCGACACCGTGACCGTAGCCGTAGGTTGTTATAGTGAATAATTCCGTATAAGCGTCGTATGTGATATCGAAGCAGTGTGAACGTATATCGTAGCCCATTATTGTTTCACGGAAATGACGGCCTGTAATCCTGTGTTCCTTTCCGTTCTTGGTATAGGTGGACTTTCCGCCGATAGTCATATTTCCTACGTAAACATTATCGATATAGGATTCTATCGTAAACCACTGGGAGGGGTCTCCCGTAAGCTCTATGCCTGTAGCCTTGAATACGTAGTCCTGCATTTCCTTAACGGTAAAGGTAGGCTTTCTTCCGTAGTTTATATCATAAAGCCTGTCGAAATCCGTCTGCTTGCTTCTTAAATAGGGATAATCTACACCCCATACGCTCTTCGAGGAGGCTGTATAGCCTGCCGAAGAAGCGGAATAAACCGCCTGGATAATCTTTCCGTCATAGTAGAGGGTCTTTCCGAGAACCTCTCTTACTAACCGAAGCATCTTCTCGCTTGGGGTCTTGCTTACGATATATGCCTTCTGATTATTGTCGTTATAGTACTTTATGTAGGTGTAGGTAGCGATAGCCTGAGCCTTTATAGCTTCCTCGTCGAAGCCGTCGCCTATCTCCGCCATAACCGCCTGTGCTACTATGTTTAATGCAGTATCCGACACGGTTCTGCCCGAGGAGTTGACTGTAAAAATTAAGCTGTCATCCACAAGCTCGGTTTCGGGCTTCGTTTCCTCGGTAGTCTCGGGAGTCGCCTCGGTTACAGGCTCGGTGGTCGTTGCCTCGGTGGCGTCGGAGGTTTCTGTCGTTGTGGGCGTTGTTTCGGAAGCAGTCGTATCCTCCTCTTCATCCTCTACGACGATATCCTCGTCCTCCTCGTCGTCGGGCAGGTCTTCTTCCTCCACTGTTTCGGGAGGTCTCGTAGTAGTGTCCTCCGAGGGAGTCGTTACGGGGGCAGTAGTGCCCGAGGTAGTTGACCTTGAGGTAACGGTAGTTGTGGTAGTTGATGTTTCGGTAGGGGGAGCCGTAGTTTTAAGGGGTGTTGTATAATCGAAATCCTCATCCTCGAAGGTAAAGTCATCGGGGTCTGTGGTTTCGGTAGTTTCCTTCGTCTCCACAGGTATAATGAGCTGGGGCTCGGTACCTGTATAGTCTGCGAGAGAGGGTTTCTTTGCGTTTATAACGTTAAGCTCGGTAGCGTAGGTATAAACGGCGCGGCCGTTTTCATCAACGGCGGAGGTTACTGCAGGACTATAACCGTAATCCTCGTTTTCAACCTCAAGAGGTATCTCCTCTTCCGTTTCAGCAGAAATACTTACATCTATACTCTCTATCTTTCCCATAATTCCGAAAAGATAGATATATATACTTATTATAAGGAATGCTACGATAAGCCTTCCCATAGAAGCCTTTCCCGTTTCAGCCGCCTCCCTTCCTTGCATTTAAGAAGCCGTCCCCCGATTAAAGGGAACTGAGCTTAAAGGCTGTAACTGCCGTTAAAACTCACAGAGCTGTATAAACAGCTCTGTGAAAGCATTTTTACGATACGTTTATCTGTCGGAGCCGTTAATAATTCTTGAAATCCTTTATATAAGAGGGATCCCATTTTCTTCCCGACCATTCCTTACCCTGTGTATAGGTCTCGTAATAAGCGTCGAACATTTTTCTCTTTACCTGTCCGTTTTCATCGTTTCCTGTATTGTCGATGAATGTGGAGGTATCGAGGGTAAGGCTTTCGTCCTCTCTTACCTTTCTCGCCATAACTACAAGTCTCATATCCGAGAACATCGAGAAGTCACAGGTCGAAAGCGTAAGGATTTCATCGCCGTATTCGATATCTACGCCTGTAAAGAAATAGCTTCTGTCCAGGGCTTCGGCAATATAATTGTCGAATTCGGACTTGGATTTGAAATTAACGGTTTTCCAGTATTCGAATACATCTCCGTGCTCGGTTTTCGTATTCGTAAGGAATACGGAGAAAATATGGTAATAGTTACGCTTATAAAGAGTATCGAACTGGATCATATAATTGTCCTCCAGAAATTCTAAACCCTTTTTACGGTAATTCGAAAGAGGCTGGAAGAAATTATTTGTAATAAGATTATGGCCGTAGAGGATTGTGTTGCCCGGCATACTGTCCTTAGTAATCTTACCTTCGTAATCGGCGAATATAGTTCCGTTTTCGTTATAGCCGCCGCTGAAATTATGCTTAAGGTAATAATCGTTATCGGTATACTGGACTACAGGATACTGGATATAGGGATAAAGGGAGACCCAGCCTACGAAGTCGTTGTTCTGTTCGTAGTAGCTGTAATACTCCTCGAGTATCTCTACCTCCTCGCCTCCCTCGGAAGCCGAGGAGCCTTCCTCGTCGTCATCCATAATAATTGTAATTACGTCGTCGGACGCATTCTGTTTTTTAAGATCGGCCCAGTGCTGTGCGTCCTCGGTATTGGCGTTATCGCGGAATACGTAGAAATTAAGCATAATAATTCCTGCCGCAATAAGCACGCCCGTAGAAATAATAAGCACGAGCTTTCTTACGATTTCGCCTGTTGAATCGCCTCTCCAGGGGAGAATACCGCTGAGAAAATTCTCTACGGGGTTCATCTTCTTCCTCTTTTTCGGAGGACGGCGCTTTACAGGCTGTTTAGCTGGTCTGTTTTCTAATTCCGGCATTTATATTTCCTTATACATATAGACTTGGCGTTTGTGTGCAGTACTGCACAATAGGTAAAGGCTTAGTTGGCAGGGTTAGCCGCAAAATATTCGTCGAAGCCCTTAACCTTTGTGGTATCCCACTTTCTTCCGCCCCAGCTTCCGCCGTATACCTGGTACCAGTAATCGAAGTAAAGGGGATCGTTATTTATGTAAGCCTTGGATGTATCTACTTCAGCACTTTCGCCGTCTCTTACTCTTCTTGCAAATAATACGAAACGGGTATCTACTTCCTTACCGAAGGGGTAGTAGCAGGTAGAAAGGGTAAGAAGCTCGTCGCCGTACTGTAAGTCAACGTCGGTGTAGAAAAGGCTTCTGTCCATAATATTTGCGATATAGTTATAGAATTCGCCTTCGTTCTTGATATCTCTCTGCTTGTAGTACTTGAATACCTCGCCGTGCTTTTCCTGTGTATTTACATACATAGCGGCGAATACCTTATATGTACCCTCTGCCCAGATTGTGTCGAAGCTGATTGTGGGGGCGGTCATATACTGGTTGATATTCATATTTGTTCTGCTGTAGTCGCTGTACCAGGGGCAGTATGTAGTAACCTTTGCGAAGGAGGGGCCTGTCATCATATTGTGGCCGTAAAGGATTGTGTTGGCGGGTCTTGTTCTTGTTGTAAAGGTACACTTGTAGTCTGCGAAGATAGCGCCCTGCTTAACCTCGTTACGGTCGAAGTCTCTTGTAAGGTAGTACTTGTTGTCGTCACACTGGAGAACGGGGAAGTCGATAGGAGTTCCGTCGATCTTAATCCAGCCGATCATATCGTTATTCTTCTCGTACCATTCGTTATAGGTTTCCATAACGGGAAGGGGAGGAAGAGTTGTTGTAGTGGTTGTTGTTACCTTGGGGGCAGTAGTTGTCGCCTTGGTAGTTGTAGAGTCCTGAGGAGCTTCTGTAACGGAAGCTGTGGGGGATTCCTCTACGGAAGCCTGTTCGCCGCAGGCAGAAACGCCGAGAACTGTGCTTACTGCCGCTAATAAAGCGACAGCTCTTTTAATTTTCTTGAATTCAGCCATTTTTAATACATCCTTTTTATAAAATTTATTTGTTTATTTTAATCCGTACAGGCATAATCAAGTATATTGCCCAAATCGGATTTTTATTACTATTCACCGTAGCTTAAAAGCTTCGATGTGTCCCAGGAGCGTCCCGTCCAGCTTCCGCCTTCCTGCTGATACTGGTAAGCGAATTTAAGGGGACTGTTGTTTACCTGAGCCTTTGATACGTCAACCTCGGGGCTTTCGCCGTCTCTTACCTTTCGTGCGAATACTGCACAACGGGTATCGGCGTTTTCCTTTCCGTAGGGATAATAACAGGTAGAAAGCGTAAGGATTGTATCTCCGTAGGTAAGGTCTACGTCTGTCCAGAGTACGCTTCTATCCATAAGGTCAAGGATAAAGCTGTTGAATTCGTTTTTATTTCCGAATTCGAGAACGTTATTATAGGGATAAACCTCGCCGAGATTTTCCTGTGTGTTGAAAAGTACACAGGCAAATACCTTCCACTCCGAATTCTCATAAAGAGTATTGAAGGTAAGGGTCGGATACTTCTTATAAAAGCCGAGGCGATCCTGACTTTCCCCGTGAAGTCTTCCGTCGTAGTAACGTGTAAGCTTGGCAAACATTGTTTCGCCGTTCCACATATTATGACCGTAAAGGATTATGTTGCCCGATGTGTCGTTCTGCGTTATAACATTTCTGTAGTCGGCGTAGATTGTACCTCTTTCGCTGTCCTGCTTAAGGAAGTTCTTGGTAAGATAGTACTTGTTATCCGCCGCCTGTACGACAGGATAGTTTATAACGGGATTATCGCTATCGCCGAGTCTTATCCAGCCTATTACATCGCTGTTCTGATTATAAAGCTCCATAAAGCTGTAGCTTATACCGGGCTTTTCCTGCTCAATCGCTTCGATTTCCTCTTCCTTAAGATTAAGCTCGCCTCTTATAACCTCGGGGGGCTTTTCCTTGTCGTCCTTGTAGCTGTCCACGATTCCCTGGTCAACAACGCCGCTCTGCCACGCTTCGTCGATAAGCTGTTTAACTACGGTACCGCCCGTAACCACGAAGGCTACTACCGCTATATCGAAGATAACCTTTCTTACCGATTCCGCTATACCGTCGCCCTTACAGGGGAATATTGCCCTCGCCGCACGGACGAAAATATTCGGCTTATTCTTCTTTCCGCCCGAGGAGGTTTTTCCTGTACTTTTTCCTGTACTTCGGGACTTTTTGCTGTTCCTTACGGGAATATCGTCATCATATCCGTAATCGTCGTCATCTATGAATTCTTCCTCCTGCACCTTTTCGGCGGAAAGCTTTTTCGCCGCAGGAGCAGGCTTCGACGCGCCCTTACTTTTCGGTCTTTTCGAAAAGCCGCTCATATTATCAACCCTCTTTCCTTAAAGGATTCAGTTTATTATATAAAAGACTGAGCGCAGTATATGCGGATTCAAGTCTTATCGCTTCACGCTTGCTGTCTGTATCGGGGAAGCCTTCGCCGCTGAAAAGAAAGCATTCCGCGTCACAGCCCTCCGCAGACGAAACTCCTATACATACCGTTCCTACGGGCTTATCGGGAGTACCGCCGAGAGGCCCTGCTATCCCTGTAACCGAAATACCGTAATCGGAGCCGCTTAAGCGCCTTACTCCTTCGGCCATTTCTACTGCAGTTTCTACAGAAACCGCGCCGAAGCTGTCGAGCGTTTCGGATTTTACTCCGAGAAGCTTCATTTTCGCTTCGTTTGCGTAACTGCATACGCCGAAGCCGAAAACCGAGGAAGCCCCCGAAACAGCCGTTATTTTTTCGGAAATAAGACCGCCTGTACAGCTCTCCGCCGTAGACAGGGTGAGTTTTCCCTCAATCATCAATTGTACTACATTTTCGGCTATCTTGTCAAGTTTTGTTACCATATTGTAATAATTTCCCTGAAATTTTCATTTTTTACCCAAAAATCAAAGCTTGAAGTCCTTTATTTCCGTTTCTCTTATAGCCTTTTCAAGGAGCTCCGAGAAATCGAAGGAGGCCTCCGCCGCCTCAACCTCTTCTATTACAGGCTTTGTACGGGGGTGCTTGGGGGTAAATACCGTACAGCAGTCCTCGTAGGGGAGAATGGATGTCTCGAAGGTACCTATCTTTCGGGCTATTTCAACAATTTCACGCTTATCCATACCGATAACGGGACGGAAAACGGGAACCTCCGCCACACGGTCGGTACAGCCCAGCGCCATAATGGTCTGGCTCGCTACCTGACCTACGCTTTCGCCTGTGATAAGGGCCTTATACTCCTTCTCACGGCAGAAGTGGTTGGCTATTTTCATCATAAGTCTTCTCATTATTATGGTGAAATATTCCTCGGGGCAGTTATCTCTGAGAGCTTCCTGTATCTCCGTAAAGGGAACGCAGTAGAAGCGTATATTACCGCAGTAGGGAACAAGCTCCTCGCAAAGCTCTTCTACCTTCATAAGCGCTCTTTCGGAGGTATAGGGAGGACTCTGGAAATGGATAGCGTCAACGTTTATACCTCTTTTCGCCATCATATATGCGGCTACGGGGCTGTCGATTCCTCCCGAAAGAAGGAGTAACGCCTGGCCGCTGCTTCCTACGGGGATACCGCCTGCGCCCATAATACGTTCGGCGCTTAAATAAGCGTTGCTGTCCCTTATCTCACACATAACCGTAACGTCGGGATTATGAACATCAACGGTAAGGTGGGGGAAGGCGGAAAGAATAGCTCCGCCGAGCTCTCTCTGTATATCGGGGGACTTTAAGGGGAATTTCTTGTCGGAGCGCTTAGCGCCTACCTTAAAGGTTCTTGCCGAAGAAAGGACATCGCTTAAGTAGGGGATACCCTCCTTAACTATTTCTCCGAAATTCTTCGGTAAAACTGCGGAGCGCTGGATTGCCGCTATACCGAAAACGGTTTTAAGCTTTTCTACCGCCTCGTCGATATCCTGATTCTCGTCGAGAGGCTTTATATAGATAGTAGACTGGTTTCTTGTTATTTCGAAATGTCCGAGCTTCTTGAAGCGTCTTTTTATATTCTTTACGAGAATGTCCTCGAAGGTGTTCTTATTAAGTCCCTTTAAGGCTATTTCGCCGTATTTCGCCATTATAACTTCCTGCATTATCTTAAACGTCCTTTCACTTTTTCTTTTCACGCCTGAATCTTATTATACCGTCTCTTATTCCTTCGAAAAGAGCGTCTATATCCGCCTCCGTCGTCTCGGGGCAGAAGCTTACTCTTACGGCGCTGTCTGCGTCGCTGTCGGGGACTCCGAAGCGTGAGAGAACGCCGCTTGTCTTTCCCTTTGAGCAGGCTGAGCCGCTGCTGACATAGATTTCTCTTTCCTCGAGAAAATGGAGCATTATTTCGCTCCTTACGCCCTTTACCGAGAAATTCAGGATATTTTTAGCGTTGTTATAGCTGTTGAAGCGTATTCCCGAAAGCTCCGAGAGCTTTTCCCTCAGCCTTTCGTTAAGAGCCTCGTATTTTTCCGTGCAGTCGGGATAAGCGGAAACCGCCGCCCCGAAGCCTGCGATTATGTCAACAGGCTCTGTGCCCGAACGGAGGTTTTTCTGCTGTCCTCCGCCGTAAAGAAGGGGGAGAAAACGGCTGTTTTTGCTGACATACAGCGCGCCTACGCCCTTGGGCCCGTGAATTTTATGGGCGGAAAGGCTTATATAATCGGCTTTAAGGGTTTTCGACGGGATTTTACAGAAGCCCTGTACCCCGTCAACGTGGATAAGGGTTTTCGGATTCTTCCGCTTTACGCCGTTGTAGATTTTCGCTGTATCAGTGATAAAGCCCGTCTCGTTATTTACCCACATTACGCTTACCATAAGAGTATTTTCGTCAACGGCGGAAATTATCCTGTCCTCGAAGCCGCCCTCCTCGGAGGGGTCAATCCTTACCACCTCATAGCCCGATTCCGAGAGCTTCTTTAAGGGCTCGTCAACGCTGGGATGCTCGAAGGAGGAGGATATTATCCTTTTCCCGTTATGCCTGTAGGCGGCAGGGACTCCGAAAAGCACGGTGTTATTGCTTTCGGTAGCGCCCGAGGTAAAGAATATCTCGCCATCGAGACCTAATTTATCAAGTATCGTCTTTTTTACGGATTTAAGTATAAGCTCGGCGTGTATTCCCATTCTATGAAGAGAGGAGGGATTTCCGAAGTTGTTTTCCATATTTTCGGCTACTGCCCTTACCGCCTCGGGGCAGGGCTTCGTAGTAGCGGAATTATCAAGATATATCATATTTTTCTTCCTTTATATATTAACACCTTTTTAAGTACGAAAAGGTTGCATTTTTGGATTTATTCCTTAATTTTACCATAAATCCGACTGTTTTACACATACATCGTTATTATACCATATTTTTACAGATTTTTAAATAGTATAATGAGAAAATTTTGCACAAAAATATATTTACAGCAATTTTTTCTCGGCAAAAATACTGCAAAAAGAAAGGAATATTATTTATGACTATTACTAAACGAAGCTTCGTTAAGATTATGAGTCTTTCTCTCGGAGTTATTACGGCGCTTATTATTTCCTCGGGCATAAATTACGGAAGAGCCGTAAAGGCGGAGCGAAACGTGGAAAACGGATATATGAGGGCTATCCAGGAGCTTTCCCTTAACCTCGATAACATAAAAAACAATCTCGAAAAGGGTATGTATGCCAGCACTCCGGCTATGATGTCCGTTCTTTCGGAGAAGCTCTGCTGTGACGCGGCAACAGCAAAAACCGCCCTTTCCCAGCTTCCCGTCGATGACCTTGATTTAAGTAATACCTACCGCTTTTTATCTCAGGTAGGCAATTATTCCAAGGCTCTCGCTGAAAAATGTGCGGAGGGACAGGAGCTTTCCGAGGAGGAAAAGAACAATCTCCGTAAGCTTTTCTCCTATGCTACCGATTTAAGCGGAAATATGTGGGAGGTTGAACAGAAAATCGAAAACGGCGATATCGCTCTCGGGGAAGGCTCCTCTGCGGCGGAATCCCTTAACGCCGAAGCTCCCGAAACCGTAACCGACGGCTTCAGCAGTATTGCTACCGCCGAAAACAGCTTTCCTACCCTTATCTATGACGGCCCCTATTCCGACCATATAATGAATAAGGACCCTGTAATGCTCGAGGGGCTTAAGGAGGTTTCGAGAGAAGCCGCCCTCGGTACAGCCCGCAGGATTGCAGGAATACAGAATCTTACCGACGCAGGCGAGGAAACGGGAAAAATGCCCTGTTACGTTTTTCAGGGGGATAATGTTTCCGTAGCTATTACCAAGGCGGGCGGAATGTGCGCCTATATGCTTTCCGACAGGTATATCGGAACACAGGAGCTTCCTGTTTCAAAGGCTATAGAAATCGCCGAAAGCTATCTCGAAAACTACGGTATCAACTCGGTTGAGGACTCCTATTACGAGGTAAGTAACGGCCTTTGTATCATAAATTTCGCCGCAGAACAGAATGACGTTATCCTTTATACCGATTTAATCAAGGTAGGCGTAGCCCTCGATAACGGCGAGGTGCTTTCCTTCGATATGAGAGGTTATATAAACAACCACTATATAAGAGATATCCCCGAGCCTAAGCTTTCCGACGACGAGGCGGAGGCTCTCGTTACGGAAAATCTTATCGTGAACGATTCGGAGCTTTGTCTTATCCCCTCCGACGGAATGAATGAAATATTCTGCTACGAGGTAAGCTGTATAGGCGAGGAGGGAAGAAATATCCTTGTCTATATCAACGCCGAGACAGGTAAGGAGGAACAGATTCTTCTTCTGGATATCGGTGCGGGAGGCGTCCTTACTGTTTAATACTCTCCTTCGGGAATTATTACAATCTGTAACTATTTTACTGCCTTTGTAACCGTATTGTAATAAATTTGTAACCCTTTTACGGTTGAATACTCCGAAAAGACAGAGTATAATACAGATAGACAAAGCGATACTGCAAAATTAAGCTATGAAAAAGATTTTTCTGATTTTTTTATCATTTATTATATTATCCCTGTGCGGCTGCGGTTGCAGGAGTACGGAAGCGGACAAAAATTCTGCCGATACAACAGCGTCCGAAACTTCCCTTTCATCAACGATTACCTCCTATTCAGCCATAGCTTCCGAAGCCCCTCCCGTAAGCCGCACAGAGGAAAAAACCACAGTTACGGAAAACGAAGAGGCTGAGGATTCCGAAAGCTACGAAAACCCTATAACCGCTATGGCGGAGAGTCTTATCGGAATTCCTTATCTTTTCGGCGGCGAAAGCCCCGAGGGCTTCGATAATTCGGGCTTTATCTACTATGTCCTGAGGGAAAACGGCTATATAAGCTGTCCGAGGCTTATTTCCGAACAGACGGAATGGGCGCAGGAGGTAGGCTTTTCCGAAATCCGCTCGGGAGACGTGCTTTATTTTTCAGCAGAGCCGGGAGGAGTAGCCGAATTCGGCGGAATTTATGCAGGCGGCGGAGTAATGATATACTCCCCGAGCCCCGGAAAAACAGTAATGAAAACCGATATAGGGGGAGAATACTGGAAAAGCCGCTTCGTTACCGCAATAAGCCTTTAATGTATACTTCGTGAGAGTTATCCTTCCTTAAAATTGCTCCGCCGTCAAGGGTTAATCCTGCGGCGGAGCTTAATTTTACGTGAAACGGCTCTTTTAGGGCTTATATGATTGAAAAAGAAAGAAAACTGTGGTATAATATATCTGCTATGGCAGGCGGCAGCCTGCCTCTTTAACCGAAAAAAGGAAGTGAAGGAATGAAAAGGAGAAGGCTTCTTACCCTTCTTACGGCTTTAGGGACAGTCCTCGGTATTTCGGGCTGTTCGGGGGCTTCCGTAGAGGAGCTTTTAAGCCCGCCTCGTCTCGACGGTGAACAGGCGGAAATACACAAGGCGCTTCGCTCCTGCACCAGCGACGGTATAAAGCTTAAATACCCGAAAAGCGGAAAGTACAGAAGCGCAATTGTAATTTCGGATATTGACGGAGAGCCTACCGACGAGGCTATCGCCTTCTACGAATCTCCCAACGTTTCCGACGGCTCATCCTTAAGAATAAACTTTCTTGATATGAAGGACGGAGAATGGGTATCCGTCTATGATTTCGCCGCTATGGGAAGCGAGGTTGAAAGAATCCTTTTCGAAAACCTCGGAAACGACGAGACAAGCGTTATTATTACATATTCAATTCAGAATTCCTCTGATATGGCGGCAAGCGTTATGTCCTATAAGGACTCCTCCCCCTCGGAGGTATACAGCGGCCGTTACTCCTATATGAATATTTTCGATACAAATTCCGACGGTACAAACGAGCTTTTCCTTATAACTACAGACAGGACCTCGGGAGTCTCCTCGGCTCTCTCCTACGGCTATAACGGAAACAGCTTCACCGCCTTTGGCGAGGCCGCCCTTTCTGCGGGAGCCGTAAGCTACAGGGACGCCTTTTCGGGCAGTCGGAGCAAAAACGGAGACAAGGCGATTTTTATCGACTACTCCCTTTCCGACGGAAGTAGAGGCACAGAGGTTCTCGTTACGAAAGGAAGAGGCTTTCATAACGCTTCGGCGGTAACCCCCGAAACCGTTATCCGCCGCGCCAACAGCTTTACCCCCGATATTTCCGCCTCTGACATTGACGGGGACGGTATAGTGGAGATACCTGTAACTATGCCCTTTATCGGGTACGAGGAGCTTTCTAAGCCCGAACAGGTCAATATGGCGGTATGGTATACTGTAGAAGCCGACGGGGACAGGCTTTCGGAAAAGTTCCGCTCCTACGTAAGCGTAAGAGGCGATTATATGGCAGTAATTCCCGAAAAATGGTATGATAAGGTAACGGCGGCGATAAACCTGCCCGATAATACCATTACCTTTTACTATCGCACACCCCTTCAGACTTCAAACGGCGAGGAGCTTCTCAGGATTACCGCAGTTACGGAGGAAGCCCCCTCCGAGGAGGGATATATTTCCCTCGGGAAAAGCGATTCCTCGGGCTATAGCTTTTACGGAAAATTAAATAAAACAAGCACCCTTTCTCTTTCGGAAGAGGAGCTAAGGGCGCTTTTCAGGATACTTTAAACGGCTTTCGGGAAAGGACTGATATGATGAAAACCAAGAGAATACTGGTATGTGAGGACGAGGAGGCTATCCGCGAGTTTATCGTTATCCACCTTAAACGCTCAGGCTACGAGGTTTTCGACGTTGATAGCGGAGATAAGGCTATAGCCGCCTGGAACAACGGCGAACGCTTCGATATAGCCGTTCTCGATATAATGATGCCCGGAACGGAGGGTACCGAGGTATGTAAATTCTTAAGGAGTAAAAGCTCTACTATCGGTATTATTATGCTTTCCGCCAAGAGTCAGGAGATGGATAAGGTGAACTGCCTTATGATGGGGGCGGACGATTATGTTACAAAGCCCTTTTCCCCCTCGGAGCTTGTGGCGAGAGTAGACGCTATCTACAGAAGGGTAAGCCTTATCCGTTCGTCGGATACCGACGAGGAAAATATCGTGTCGGGTCCCTTTACGATAAATGTAAAAAGCCGAAGAATTACCAAGAACGGCGAGGTGCTTGACCTTACACAGGTAGAATACAACATTCTCGACTATATTATCCGCCATAACGATACCTCCGTATCGAGGCAGTCCATTCTCGATAAGATATGGGGCGTGTCCTACTACGGGGACGTTAAGATTGTTGACGTAAATATAAGACGCCTGAGAATGAAGATAGAGGACGACCCCTCCGAGCCTAAATATATCCTTACAGTATGGGGCTACGGATATAAATGGGGGATAGAGTAAGGAAAAAGAATGAAAAAAACAGTCAGCTTTAAGTAAAGCTGACTGTTTCGTTTTATACAGAAGCTTCGCCCTTCTCCTTAGGAATACTCTTGAAAAAGCGGTATACCTTAACGTAAAGGGGAATCGTCATAATTACCCAGACTATCGGCTCTGTAAGAATAATGCCCATATAGCCTATAGCGGGGGCAAGGAAATATGCGGCGAGAGCCTTTCCTATAAGCTCTATCGAGCTTGATACAAGGGGCGTTTTATGGTCGCCGATACCCTGAAGAAGATTTCGGAAGGAGGAAATCGACGCGCATACCACGTAAAGTATCGTGTCTATCTTTAAATACAACGAGGCGGTTTCAATAATCTCGGTAGTCTTCGTATCGGTTATAGCCACAACAAGCCAGGGGGAAATTGTCCAGGCCGCAACCAGCACCAGCAACGACCATACCACGCTTATCAGCATTGCGCATTTAAGCCCTTCCTTTATTCTTCCGTATGTACCTGCGCCGTAGTTCTGTCCCGAATAGGTAGCCATAGTCATACCGAAAATTCCGAAGGGAAGCATAAATATGTTGGTTATTTTTCTTGCGGCTCCGTGAGCTACGATAGTATTCGTACCGAAAACGTTTATTGCGCCCTGAAGAACTACCGTGCCGAGACAGACGAGACTGCTCATAAGTCCCATTGAAATACCTGTGGACATAAGCTGTTTATTAAGAGCATTATCATTGGCGAAGTCGGAAAGGCTGAGCCTTAACTGGGGATAGCGGCTATTTACGTATATTATGCAGGCGATAAAGGAAAGACCCTGTGAAATAATTGTAGCCGCCGCCGCTCCCCCTATACCCATAATCGGTACAAGTAAAATATCGAGAGCTACGTTTATAAAGGCTGAGATTATAAGGAATATAAGCGGCGCTATCGTGTCTCCTACGGAACGGAGAGTGCTTGCGTAGGCATTATACAGCATCGAAAGGGTCATTCCGCCGAGAATTACCCCGATGTATGCCTTTCCTCCCTCCATATGCTCGGGGGGAGTATTAAGAAGCGTAAGTATTCCGTCTAAGAATAAAAGGCTGAAAAGAGTGAGTACTGCCGAAACTAAAAGACCAAGCTTTATCGTAGCCGCGAAGCTCTTTTTTACCTTCGTCATATCCCCCGAGCCGAAGCTTCGGGCAGTTATTACCGCAAAGCCGTTGGTAAGCCCTATAAGGAAGCCCACGATAAGGTCGTTTAAAGTGGTGGTTGCGCTTACGGCGGCAAGAGCCGAGTCTCCGAGAATACTTCCCACTATACGGGAATCGGCAAGACCGTAGAAAAGCTGGAAAAGGTGACCCACGAAAAGGGGCAGGGCAAAGCTTACGATAACCTTCATAGGCTTTCCGATAGTAAGATCCTTCATAATTTTCCTTTCTTTCTCCCGACGCTATATTATTTCATAAACGAAATCCCTTGACACGGCGAATATCTCTCTTATCCAGTAGCTTGGAAGCGCCCAGAGCGTGCTTTCCGACAGGGTAGGTACGCTATAGGCTTCAAGTCCGAGCTTTTCCGCATTCCTCGCTCCGCGATAAACGTGGTAGGCTTCGCTTATTATGATAACTTTTCGGGGTAAATTTTGTTCATCAATTATACTTTTCGAGAACAAAAGGTTCTCTTCTGTGTTGCGAGAGCTTTCCTCTCTGTATATTCTGTCTTTATCTATACCTTTGGTTAATAAATATCTTTCCATAGAAACCGCTTCCGGCTCTATTTCGTCGGCGCCCTGACCTCCCGTAAGGATACATACCGCCTTCGGATTTTCGGTTAAATATTCCGCCGCTTTATCGAGTCTCGCCTTAAGCATAAGGGACGGATGGCCGTTATTGGCTTTACAGCCCAGAACTATCACCGTTTCGGTGAACTCCTGTTCGCTTTCGCTCATAACAGGAACATTTTCTGCCTTCGGAGGGCTATTCAGAGCTCCGCTTATGATAAGTACCGATATTACGGCAGTATACAGCGCCATTACCGCAGTAATGCCCTTTATTATACCCCCGATAATTCTTACAGGCTTATATTCTTTATACAGTCTGTATAAAACTGTATTCAATATTACAATTACGCATATTATCGAGCCTATAATATTACCGTGATTTACAATTCCCGAGGCTATCGTTATAAAAAAGGACGACAGCAGTATCAGACAAACCGCAGTTACTGTATAATCCAAGGGGGTAAATTTCTTAAGCAGTCTCAAAATCCGCCTCCTTTCGTAAAGCTGTTCCGAAAAACCGCCGCACAGAAGCATAAATATTCTGCACGGCGGTTATGTGGTTGGATTTTACTTATTGAAAAGCTTCTTAAAGCGTTCCATAGCTTCGATTGTATTTTCGAGGGTATTGAAGGCGGTAAGTCTGAACCAGCCGTCTCCGTTCTTTCCGAAGCCCTCGCCGGGAGTACCTACTACCTCGGCTTCGTTAAGAAGCTTGTCGAAAAATTCCCAGCTTCCCATTCCGAAGGGGCACTTGAACCAGATATAGGGGGAGTTCTTTCCGCCTGTATACTTGATTCCGAGGCTGTCGAAGGTTTCGGCCATTACCTTAGCGTTAGCCATATAGCTTTCGATTACTGCCTTGGTCTGCTTTCTGCCCTCGGGGGAGAATACTGCCTCAGCGGCTCTCTGTACAGGATAGGATACGCCGTTGAACTTGCTTCCCTGTCTGCGGCACCATAACTGCATAAAGCTTATATCCTCGCCGTCGGGAGTCTTTAACATAAGCTCCTTGGGTACGATTGTGTAGCCGCAGCGTGTTCCTGTAAAGCCTGCTGTCTTAGAGAGGGAGCAGATTTCCACAGCGCACTTTCTCGCTTCGGGTACAGCAAAAATCGAACGGGGAATATCGGGGTCGCTGATAAAAGCTTCATAAGCGGAGTCGTAGATGATGATTGCGTCGTTTTCAATAGCATAATCAACCCATTCCTTGAGCTGTGCCTTTGTATAGGCGGAGCCTGTGGGGTTGTTAGGGGAACAGAGCCATATCATATCAGCGTGAACGTTCTTGTCGGGCATAGCCGCAAAGCCGTTGGTTTCGTCGGAATTAGCATAGATAACCTTCTTTCCGCCCATAACGCTTGAGTCAACGTATACAGGGTAGGCAGGGTCGGTTACAAGTACTACGGTACTGCTGTCGAAAATATCGCCGATATTACCGCAGTCAGACTTTGCGCCGTCGCTTATAAGCACCTCGTCGGGAGAGATTTCCACGCCGAAATCCTTATAATAGCCTGTTACCGCTTCACGGAGGAAGTCGTAGCCCATACCGCTGTCCTCGTAGCCACGGAAGGTTTCCTTAACGCCCATTTCGTCGGCAGCCTTCTTCATAGCCTCAACTACTGCGGGAACTAAGGGCTGGGTAACGTCGCCGATACCCATTCTGATGATTTTATTATCGGGGTGAGCCGCAATATATTCACGGATTCTCTTTCCTATTTCAATAAAAAGATAGCTTTTCTTAAGCTCTAAAAAGCTTGCATTCATTTTTGCCATAATAAAACAGTCCTTTCGTTTTTTCCTTCGACAATCATTATATCACAAAG
>JAZNMN010000073.1:0-82489 GCA_045579625.1 Ruminiclostridium sp. | reverse complement strand
AAGTGGATTGATTATGACAGGTTATTTGTAAAGTATGCCGGGCGACCTATGCACAACAATACGCCGTATTTCTGGTTTACGGAATTCTGCAAGGAAAACAATTTCCGTTTCTGTGACATTCATAGTATGCGGCATTTTTATGCCTCGGCTCTAATCAATGAGGGTGTTGACGCTGCTACGGTTTCGGGTGCGTTAGGTCACTCGGTTATAAGTACGACAACCTCAATTTACTGCCACGCATTTCAGCAGGCACAAGCAAGAGCCGGCGACGCAATCGCTTCCGTCCTCGACTTTTCCTCAAAAGGAAAACAAGGTGCGTAAGTTACGCCAAAGGACAAGAATGCCCAATAAAGGACAGATAAAGGACAAAACCGAATTTCAGACAAAAAGAAAACTCTCAAACGGCTGTTTTAAGCCATTTGAGAGTAGTGTTGATGGTGACCCGTACGGGAATCGAACCCATGATTCCGCCGTGAAAGGGCGATGTCTTAACCTCTTGACCAACGGGCCGTGGTGAGCCACCTGGGAATCGAACCCAGGACACCCTCCTTAAAAGGGAGGTGCTCTGCCGCCTGAGCTAGTGGCTCATTCACAAGAACAGTAATATTATATCAGAAATACTAACAATTGTCAATACTTTTTTGAAATTTTTCGCTGATTATAAATTTGCCTTTGTTCTCAGCATTTATACATATTGTAAAATATAAAAATAATGCCGCACTGAAAAATGCGGCATTACTTTTTTTCTTGCTGTTACTGAATAAGCTTCATTTCAAAGGATAGCCTCCTGCCCGAAAAAGTTAGATTATATATCCTGCCTTATTCCGCTGTCAAGAAGCTCTTCAAATTCAACGCAGGGTATCGGACGGGAATAGTAGAAGCCCTGTACCGTGTCGCAGTGTGTTCCGCGAAGGAAGTCAATCTGCTCGGCGGTTTCAACGCCCTCGCATATAATCGAAATATTCATCTTATCAGCCATATCTATAACGCTCGAAAGTACTATTTCTCCCCTAACCTCGGAAGTATTTCTTATAAACTCCCTGTCTATTTTAAGTACGTCAACAGGCATACGCTTAAGAAGCGAAAGCGAAGAATAACCCGAGCCAAAGTCGTCTATAGAAACCTTGAAGCCGATTTCCTTAAGCTTTGTAACGGTTTCAATCATACTTTCCTCGTTGGAATTGAATACGCTTTCGGTAAGCTCAAGCTCAATAAGCTCCGGCGGAACGTGATATTTCTTTACGATACAAAGAAGCTTCGAAATGAAATCTCCTGTAAGCATATGAACACGGGAAACATTTACAGAAACCGCTATCGGCGCCTTTCCGCTTTCAATACGATTTCTCAGATACTTACATACTTCCTCGTAAACGAAATAGTCAACATTAACTATAAAACCATTCTTTTCAAGCATAGGAACAAAGCTGTCTGCAGGAACTACGGTTCCGTCGGGCTTTATCCAGCGTATAAGCGCCTCGGCGCCGACTATATCCTTGTTCTTTATCGAAACCTTAGGCTGGAGATAAACCTTGAATTCCTTGTTGGCTAACGCCCTCTTTGCATCAGCCGCTATCTCAATAGTCTTGTTGAGCTCCTCACGCATATCATAGCTGTAAATACAGCACCTTCCAACGTGATGCTGCTTTGCGAATTTAAGGGCAAGATTTGCGTTATCGTAGGCTCTGTCGAAATCTATACCTGCCGTCGAATCAATAACGTAAGCTCCCGAAGAAATGCCGAAGCTTGTGTTCCCTCCTGTAAGCTTTTCGTTGGAAGCGAATTTTCTGAGGAAGGATTCAAAATCGTGAGTTATTGTATCGCTGTATTCAGCAAAAATACAGAACCTGTCGGCCGCAATCCTGCACACATAAATTACGCTGTCGCTGAAATATTTTACTGCATTCGAAAAGCTTTTAAGGAGATTGTCTCCTGCGTCATAGCCGTATTTATTATTTATGTAGCTGAAATTCGAAAAGTCTGCCATAAGCATAACGAATCGGTCGCCTTCGAAGGCAGAGGAAAGCTGGTCGGATGTCTCTCGTCTGAAGCTGCTGAAATTCATAAGCCCTGTGAGAGAATCGAAGTTTGCGGAATATTCCGCCGTCTCAACCGAAGAATAATAATCCCTTAGCTTTATCATATAGGAGAAAATTATTCGTGTAAGCTCCTTAAGAGTCTTAGCTTCTTCAATCGACCATACATATGCGGAGGAGGAATCCTCGAAGCTTACCGTACCGATAAGACGTCCGCTCTTGAAGTAGCCGCAGGTCATACAGGACTTTATACCGTTTGCAGTAAGATAGGATACGAAAGCGTTGTCCTTGAGCCTGTCCGTATTTTCGGTATTTATAGTGAACAGGAAGTTCTTGTCGAAGCAACTGCACACCTCATTAAGCTCCCTGAGGGAGTATTTAATCGTATTATATCGGAGACTCTCCATATATTTCGAGTTCCAGACATAGCTGTCCCTGAACACTCCCGTTTCCTCACGGGCTTCAGACACAGTTATCCTTCCGAAGTTGAAATGCTTTCCTACCTTAGAGAGAAGCACGTCAACGGATTCGTTCATATCGCCGCCGTTTTCCACCATTTCAAAGGCGCTGTTGAACACCTCGCTGTCAAGTCCCGAATTACCCGAAAGGAAGTCGATAGTACTGTGATATCTGTCAACTCTCGGTACAGGCTTACCCTCCAGGGGAATTTCATCGCCGCTCTTATAGAAATTGTAACAGCTCTTCCCTGCTCTCTTTGAGGTATAAAGAGCAATATCCGCCTTACGGTAAAGCTCGTCGAAGGTATCGCCGTCGTCGGGATAAAGAGCGATACCGAGACTTCCCGATATCTTTACTCCGTCGTCCTCATCGGAATAAATAAGGCTGAATACCTTACAGAGATCGGCCGCCTTGGCTTCGATGTGAGATTTCTGCTTAAGGCCTCGGAGGAATACAATGAACTCATCTCCGCCTATACGTCCGATAATATCATTGGAGCGGAAAAGGTCCTGCATTTCCTGTGACAGCTCCACAAGAACGCTGTCGCCGAAAAGATGACCGAGGGTATCGTTTACCGTCTTGAAGTTATCGACGTCAACGATTATGAAAGCGTCGTAGGTATCACGGCTGTCCGTTCTCAGGCAGTTCTTTATAAGAGTTTTTGTTGCCGCTTTATTATAAAGCTTCGTAAGCGGGTCACGCTCCGCCTTATCTATAAGACGCTGGTTAGCGTTCTTTATTCCGCTTATATCCTCAATCTTTCCTACGGTTGATATGTAGGAATTGCTTATCTTATCGCGGATAGTCTTTATATTTAATCTGTACCACCTGTAATCGCTGTCTCCGGGCATCATCATTCTCATTTCGAAAACGCCCTTGTCGATACCTGATTTTATATTGGTGCAAAGCTGTTCGAAGCTTTCGGTATCCTCTTCGAAGATACAGCCCGATTTCTTGAAGAACTGCTCGAAATCGTCGAGAGTAAGCTTCTTTACAAAGGAGCCGCCCACATTCGAATAAAGCTCAAAAATGCCCGAAATTTCGGTATACCTGAAAACATAGCCTACGGAAATAGCCATAAGCTCAAGCATCATAGTATTCATATCGTTGCTGTTTTTTGCAGCCTGCTTTACATCTCCGGCTTTTCTTAAAAGACAGTTGAATACATAATCCTCGCCCTCTTTTTCGGCAGAAATCTCCGCCGAAACGGGAATTTTCTCCCCGTTAGCCGCAATAAGGTCAATATCTATAGTAAAATCATTGCAATTCTTAACAAGGGCGGTAACCTTATCAACAATATAAGCGGAATATTCCCTTTCAAGAATTCTGAAGCCGCTGTCGTTAGGTATAAGCTCAAGATATTCGGTTTTTGTATAGCCTAAAAGAGAGAAAAATTTATCGTTCGCCCATATAAGCTTTACATCGGAATTGCTGTATCTGAAAGAAACCGCCGCACAGGGAACATTTGTAAATATCGCACCCGAATCTGAAAAAATCATAGCCGAAGCCATATATCTAACCTCCTGCCTTAAGCGTTTTTAAGCTTAATATTAAAATAATTATCCTTATATGTTATATCGTATTTATAGCATACCCTTAGCTTGTTTCCGTTTTCGGCCACAGAATAAATCTGCTGTCCTTTTTTCTTTTTAAGGGTATATATCTTACTTGTTTTTCCCGTCTCTAAATTATATCGGTATACATAGGAAGAGGTGTTGAAATAAAGACAGTCACCCACTACAGCAAGCCTCATAAAGCTGATTGTATAGCTTTTTTTACCGTAGGCAATAGTTTTTCCCGACCCTGACGTTCTTCGTATATACCATTTTGAGGAGGCCTTCTTGATAAGCTTGACTTTTCTCGTTGAAAAATCATAGGAATATATCTTCGAATAAAGCTTCTTACCTTCGCTTTCACCTATTACGAAATACCACTTTCCGTCCTTATATTCCATAGCGGACAGGCTTTCCCGCCACTTGCGGTTATCGTAGGTCTTGCTTTTTGCGGCAGGATAACCGCCTGCAACATACCAGTTGCTGTGAAGCTCGGAGGTTTCCTTACATTTACTGTCGCTTAAAAGTACATTCTTATGAGAAACCCAGCCCGGTACTCTGTAGCTTTCCTCGTCGTTGACATAAACGGAGCTGTCGTCGGCGGTAATATCGCTGTGATACCAGTTATTCCCTATCCTTACATAGTTCCAGCTATGGTTTTCGGAATCGGAAACAACAGCCGCACACTCAATTCCGAGATAATCCTCGAGTATAAGCTGGTAAGCGAGAGTATATCCCATACATACTGCACTTTTATTAACGAGACAGTCATAAGCGGAAAATCTCTCCAGGTCGTCGTCATATTCACAGTTAAGAATTATGTAGTCGTGAACATAAAGCACCTTTTCGGCGTCGCTCATAGCCTCGTCTATTCCCTCTATAGCCTTCTTAGCGGCAGTATCCAGCTTCTTCATCATTTTTTCCGTTTCATCGGGGCTGTAGATATAACTGAACTCAACATAATAGAGGGTTTTTGTGGAATCGGTGAGAACATTGATACTACGCTCCACATAGAAAAGCTCGGGACTTGACATATAATAGGAAATAAGCTCCCTCTGTAAATCCTCCGCCGACCAATTATTCTCCGACATATAGGAGGTAATTTCAACCATTTCCGACCTTTGTTCAATCTGACTGTCAAGGTATTCGTAAAATTCGTTTTCCGAAGCATAGGCCTCGGTACCGAAAAAAAGTACTCCGAGAAGTACCGAAACGAATACCGTAACGGTAACAATAAAACGTTTCATAACTGATTCTCCTGAATTATATATGATTTATTATACAATAAACCTAACAATAAATCAAGATAACAGCATATTTTTTGTGCATAATCAACAATCATATATACGGCAAACAAGTATTATTGCATAGTAAAAGGGCTAAGAGCTTACCTAAAAGTCTCTCTTTACCGATTGACAACAATAACTATATATGCTATAATAAGAGACGTTCGGACACAATATATTGTGTATACCCTGTATCGGAGGATTGTTAAAATGAAGATACTGAAAAGAAATGCTTCTGAGGTTGATTTCGACATAACGAAAATTATAACAGCAATTACAAAAGCCAATGACGCTGTTGAAGAAAATGCACGTATGACCTCTATGCAGATAAAGAGGATTGCGGAAAGCGTTGTATTATCCTGTGAAGAGCTGGGCAGGTTCCCCAGCGTCGAAGAGGTGCAGGATATGGTAGAGCATCAGATAATGGCTCACGGCGCCTTCGAGGTTACCAAGGCATATATCACCTATCGCTATACCCGTGCCCTCGTAAGACAGTCCAACACCACCGACGATAAGATATTAAGCCTTATAGAATGCAATAACGAGGAAGCTAAGCAGGAAAACTCCAATAAAAACCCCGTTGTGAATTCTACACAGCGCGACTATATGGCAGGAGAGGTCTCCCGCGATATTTCATCGAGAATATTACTGCCTAAGGATATAGTAGACGCCCATAACGAGGGCATTATCCATTTCCACGATACCGATTATTATGCACAGCATATGCATAACTGCGACCTTGTCAACCTTGAGGATATGCTTAATAACGGTACAGTTATAACAGGTACCCTTATCGAGCGCCCCCATAGCTTCTCTACGGCCTGTAACATAGCTACACAGATTATCGCTCAGGTAGCCTCGAACCAGTACGGCGGACAGTCAATTTCCCTCGCTCATTTAGCTCCCTTCGTTGACGTAAGCCGTCAGAAGATATATAACGATCTTAAGCAGGAAACCGCAGAAATCGGCCTTTCATTAAGCGAAACCGATATAAGAAAGCTGGCGGAAAAGCGTCTCAGAGACGAAATAAGCCGAGGCGTCCAGACTATACAGTATCAGGTAGTAACCCTTCTTACCACCAATGGACAGGCTCCCTTCGTTACCGTATTTATGTACCTGAACGAGGCGAAAAATGAACAGGAAAAGAAGGATCTCGCTCTTATTACCGAGGAAGTCCTTCTCCAGAGGTATCAGGGCGTTAAAAATGAGCAGGGAATCTGGGTAACCCCCGCCTTCCCGAAGCTTATATATGTACTCGAAGAGGACAATATCCACGATGATTCCCCCTACTACTATCTGACTAAGCTTGCGGCAAAATGTACTGCAAAACGACTCGTTCCCGACTATATCTCGGAAAAGAAGATGAAGGAGCTTAAGGAAGGAAACTGCTTCCCTGTTATGGGCTGTAGGAGCGCTCTTACGCCCTGGAAGGATGAAAACGGCAATTACAAATTCTACGGCCGCTTCAATCAGGGGGTTGTGACCCTTAATCTTGTTGATATCGCTCTTTCTTCGGGCGGAAATCTCGATAAATTCTGGAAAATATTCGACGAAAGACTCGACCTCTGCTACCGTGCCCTTATGTGCAGGCACGAGAGACTTAAAGGTACTCTCTCCGACGCGGCTCCGATTTTATGGCAGCACGGCGCCTGTGCGAGACTTCAGAAGGGCGAGCCGATAGATAAGCTCCTTGTGGGCGGTTACTCCACAATTTCGCTGGGCTATGCGGGGCTTTATGAATGCGTAAGATTTATGACGGGAAAATCCCATACCGATCCTACCGCCACACCCTTCGCCCTTGACATTATGAAATATATGAACGAGGCCTGCAACAAGTGGAAGGAAAAGACCTCGATAGGCTTCGGTATCTACGGAACTCCCCTCGAATCCACAACTTATAAATTTGCAAAATGCTTACAGAGACGCTTCGGTATCATCGAAGGAGTTACTGATAAGGGCTATATTACCAACAGCTACCACGTTCACGTTTCCGAGGAAATAGACGCCTTCGAAAAGCTTAAATTCGAATCAAAGTTCCAGGCTCTTTCCTCCGGCGGCGCAATAAGCTATGTGGAAGTGCCCGATATGCAGAATAACTTACAGGCAGTCCTTCAGATTATAAAGTTCATATACGAAAACATTATGTACGCCGAACTCAATACCAAGAGCGATTACTGCCAGAAATGCGGCTGGGACGGGGAAATCCGTATCGACGACGTAGAAGGAAAGCTTCTTTGGACTTGTCCGAAATGCGGTAACCGTGACCAGGATACAATGAATGTGGCAAGAAGAACCTGCGGCTATATAGGTACGCAGTACTGGAATCAGGGCCGTACACAGGAAATAAAGGAACGTGTTCTTCATCTGTAATGTACATATAGAGGTGAAATATGAACTACTGTGAAATAAAGAAATGCGATATCGCTAACGGTACGGGAGTAAGAGTTTCTCTCTTTGTTTCGGGCTGTACTAATCATTGTGATGAATGCTTTCAGCCCGAGACCTGGGACTTCGACTACGGCGAGCCCTTTACACCCGAAACCGAGGAAAAGCTTCTTTCCCTTCTTTCTCCCGAATATATAAACGGACTTACCCTTCTCGGCGGCGAGCCCTTCGAGCCCGAGAATCAGAAAGCTCTCCTGCCATTTTTACGCAGGGTAAAGGAGAAATATCCCCTTAAAACAATCTGGGCTTTTTCGGGCTTTACCTTTGAAGAGCTTATGTCGGAGGATTATCCCTCCTGTATCGAGACAAGACACATTCTTTCCCTTATAGACGTTCTCGTTGACGGACGTTTTATAAAGGATTTGAAGGATATTTCGCTGAAATTCCGTGGCTCCTCGAACCAGCGTATTATCGACATCCCGAAAACCCTCGCCGCAGAGAAAATCATACTCTGGGAAGAAGAATAAGGCGAAAGTTTACAAAAAGTTAATTTTTTCCTCGTATAATTTACTATAATAGTGATATTATGGGGTGATATTGATGAATAAAGGTCAGTCGCTTTTGGGAAAGGTTTTTCAGAAGCTG
This sequence comes from Ruminiclostridium sp., assembly GCA_045579625.1. GTDB lineage: Bacteria > Bacillota > Clostridia > Oscillospirales > Ruminococcaceae > Ruminiclostridium_E. The sequence goes on along the minus strand of JAZNMN010000073.1, from coordinate 74,128 downwards.
CTGAATGCCACAGCAATAACGCTTTACAGGCCGAAGGTAATATGGAAGGATAAGGAGCTAAAAAAGGCTTTAAAAAATAAGCCTGTTGTCTTCGTTTCCAACCATCTCGGTCATATTGACGGAGCCTTTATGGGGGCAGTACTCGGAAGATACAAGCCCTATATGCTGGTGGCGAAGGACTGGTACGATAAAAAAGGCATAGGTAAGCTTATAAAGCTCTGCCGTACTATCCCGATTGACCGTTACGGCGCTGACGCAGTATGGTACGAGGAATCCCTCGGACACCTTAAAAACGGAAGCCCCGTCATAATATTCCCCGAAGGCTTTACCCCGAAGGACGGCGTTATCAAGGAGTTCAAGCCGGGAGCCGCTCTTTTATCCGCTGTTACAGGCGCACCTATCGTCCCCTTAGCTATCTACGGCGACTATAAGCCGATTTTCGGAATGAGGCAGAAGGTTATGATAGGTAACATTATCGAAAGCTCCTGCCCTGAGGATATGAGACATTCCCTCTATGCGAAGCAGCTTATAAAAAAGGCTGAGGAAGAGGTGAAGGCTCTGAGATATGAGCTGGAAGCCGCCTACGGAGAGGGTACTGCCGTACACGCCGAGGAAAAGGAAGAAGCCCCTATCGGTACATAAGGTAATAATCCCGTTTTACGGGCAAGAATCAGATAAAGGAAAGGTACATAATTATGAACGAAAAACAGACACAGATTGCTGAACAGATTAAGGGAATGCTCGTAGAAAGCCTCAGAATTCCCGCAGACGCTCTCGAATACACATCGGAGCTTTTCGGAGATGATATCGGCCTCGATTCTATCGACTCCATCGAAATTATCGCAGGTATCGACAACCTCTTCGGCGTACAGATGACAGGCGCAGGCAGAGAACATTTCCAGACAATCGAAACACTCAGCAAATTTGTTTTAGATAATCAGGAATAATCTTAAGGGCGGATTGCGTAACGTTTGGCCGACAGTTTTTTCTGTACGGTACCGTTGGCAGGCCGCCCTGTGCTTATGAAAGGATTGATAATTATGCAGAACAGTAAAAGATGCGTGGTAACCGGTCTCGGTCTTATCTGTGCGGCAGGAAGCAGCGTAGAAGAAGGCTGGAGCAATATAGTAAACGGCGTAACGGGAATTAAGGATGTGGAAAGCATAAGCACAGCCGACTGCTACGCTACGAAGGGCGCTGAAATAGCTACCCCCGACAGTCTCCTTTCCGACGAAAACTATGACCGTTCCTCTCTCCTCTGTATAAAGGCCGCCGAAGAGGCAATAAAGGATTCGGGACTCGATATAAGCTCGGCTCCCGAAAGAACAGGCGTTATAATAGGTAACTGTGTAGGCGGAGCGGCAAGCATCGATAAATACTACACTGCCGAAAAGAACGGAAGCTCCGATATAAAGGACATTTATAAGATGACAGCAAGCTGTATCGCCAACAATGTTGCACGTCATTTCGGTGCCGACGGTACAACCGCCAATATCGTAAATGCCTGTGCGGCAGGAACTATAAGTATAGCCTACGCCTGTGACCTTATCCGTTCGGGAAGAGCCGACACTTTTATTGCAGGCGGTTCCGACGCCTTTACTTCTCTTGCATTCAGCGGCTTCCACGCACTTCACGCTCTTGACGAAAACCCCTGTTCCCCCTTCAACAACAGTCACGGTATTACTCTCGGCGAGGGTGCGGGCATTCTTATCGTAGAAAGCTATGAAAGCGCAGTAAAGCGCGGCGCTAAGATATACTGCGAAATTCTCGGCTCGGGCGTAAGCTCCGACGCTCATCATATTACTGCTCCCCGTCCCGACGGCGAGGGTCAGATGAGCGCTATAAGAAAGGCTATGGCTAAATCAGGGCTCGACAAGAACGATATCGACTACATAAATGCGCACGGTACAGGTACTGCAAAGAACGACGAAGCGGAGTTCCTTTCCCTTCATACCCTTTTCGACGGAAACGACCACCTTTCGGTAAGCTCCACCAAGTCAATGACAGGTCACTGTCTCGGTGCGGCGGGTTCTATCGAAGCTGTTTTTGCCGTTAAATCAATCTGCGAAGGTAAGGTACCTCCTACTATCGGCTATACCGAGGAAAACCTCGAGGCTCTTAAGGAAAAGGCAGGAGATATCGACTTCACCCCCAATACTTCAAAGGAAAAGAAGCTTTCCTACGTTATGTCCAACTCCTTCGCCTTCGGCGGTAATAATGCAAGTATAATCTTCTCCGAAAAGGAACACGATATCCCCGACAACTCCAACAAGGAGCGCCTTTATATTACAGGTATCGGCACTCTTACAGGAAAAGGAAGCGTAGAAATTAAATCCGAAGACTATAGCGAGCACGGTATAAAAATGGCTTTCTACCGTAAGCTTGACCGCTTCAGCCAGCTTCAGCTCATAAGCGGTATGAGATGTATCAAGGACGCAGATATTCCCGAAGAAAAGCGTGCGGATATGGGTATTATAATCGGTACCTGTGACGGCCCTCTTACCGAAATCGTAAGCTTCCAGAAAAATGTTATAGATAACGGTACTGCTAACGGAAGCGCCTTCTCCTTCCCTAACACGGTTTACAATGCGGCAGGCGGATACTTCTCAATTTTTGCGGGAATCAAGGGCTATAACGTAACCGACGCCAACGGCAGACAGGCAGGACTACAGAGTATATGCTATGCCTGCGACGTTATAAGAAACGGCGACGAAAATATTATGATAGCCTGTGGTACCGACGAAAATACCGCAGTAGAAGAAGAGCTTTACGGAAAGCTGGGCGTAATCGCCGAAACCTCGCCCTACGAGCTTAAAAAGGACGGCTTTACCCTCGGCGAGGGCTCCGTTTCCCTTGCTATTGAATCGGGTAAAAGTGCAGAAGCCCGTAACGCAAGAATTTATGCGGAAATTACAGGCTACGGCACAGCTCACGATAATTCCGAATTCTCGGACAGAGGCTTTACCGAAAAGGGTATTATGGCGGCAATCAACGAGGCTGTTGCTATGGCGGGAATTTCTCTCTCCGATATCGACGCAGTTGCGGGCTTTGGAAACGGCGACGCTTCCGAGGATAAGGCTGAGCTTAAGATATACGAAAAGTATTTCGGAAATATCCCTGTTTTATCCGCAAAGAAGGAAACAGGCGAAGCAAGAGCCGCATCTGCGGCTATGCAGGCTGCATTAGCGGCAAGAGTAGTTTCAAAGGAAATCAGCGAAACAGAGGCTTATGTTGAAAACTCCTTCAGAGCTGTCTCCACGAAGGATATCAACAGAGTTTTAGCTGTAAGCTATGGCGCAGGCGGTACATACTCCGCAGTAATTATTGAAAGCTGAGGGATAGAATTATGTGTGAAAAGGTTGCTCTTGTAACAGGCGCATCAAGAGGCATCGGAAAGGCCTGTGCTCTTGCTCTTGCGGAGCGCGGCTACGATGTGGCAGTAAATTATAACAGTAACGAGACTGCGGCTAACGAGGTCGTGGCACAGATAGAGGCTATGGGACGTAAGGCTGTGGCTATAAAGGCGGATACTGCGGACACAGCCGCAGTAAAGGCTATGTTCAGACAGCTTCAGACCGATTTCGGAAGACTCGACGTTCTTGTTAATAATGCAGGAATCGTTGACGACGCATATCTGCTTATGCTTAGTGAGGAATCTCTCTCGAAGAGTCTCGACGTAAACATTAAGGGCTATTTCCACTGTGCACAGCAGGCGGCTCTTAAAATGATGAAGAATAAGAACGGAACTATTATCAATATTTCCTCCGTAAGCTCCGTTATGGCTCTCGCAGGACAGAGCGTTTACAGCGCAACAAAGGGCGCTATAAACTCTATGTCCGCAACCCTCGCAAAGGAGCTCGCTCCCTACGGAATTCGTGTAAACGCGATAGCTCCGGGCTTTATCGAAACTGATATGATAAATTCTATCCCCGAAGAAAAGAGAGAGGAATATCTTAAGAATATCCCTATGAAGAGCTTCGGAAAGGTTGCTGACGTAGCTAATGCAGTATGCGATTTATGCGGCGACAGCTTCCGCTATATGACGGGACAGGTTATAATTATTGACGGAGGCTTAAGCTTATGATGAATCTTCTCGAAATAAATAAGCGTATTAAACAGCGTCCCCCCTTCCAGATGATTGAACGTGTAACAGAGCTTGTCCCCGACGAAAGCGCTGTGGGAATAAAGAATGTATCGGTAAATGAGCCTTATTTTACAGGTCATTTCCCCGATATCCCGATTATGCCGGGCGTGCTTATTACCGAAGCGGCGGCACAGCTTTGCTCCATTGTAATAACACCCGACGGCGAGGAGGATCCCGATAAGGTATATGTTCTTCTTAAGATAAAGGATTTTAAGTTTCTTCGCCCCGTAATCCCCGGCGACACCTTAAAAATTGAGGTAAAGAAGGTTATGGCCGCTTCGGGACTGTACGAATTTTCGGCAGTAGTCAAGGTTGACGAAACCGTTAAGGCTAAGGGAAGCTTACTGTTCACAACAATGAATAAGTCACAGATTTATGAATAAAATCACAAAGGTCAGGCGGTATTTTACTGCCTGACCTTCTTTACTTTTTCAGCGCATTCTTAAAACGGAAAATTCCGTTAAAGGGGTTATACTCTACCCCGCTTATTCCGTCGGAATAAAAAACATATTCACGCTCAGAACAAAGAGGAACAAATATACAGTTATCCGAAAGATACTGCTCGGCTTCTTTATAGTAGGCTATAGCCTCTTCTGCATTTTCAGCGCCTTCTGCGGAGTTTAAAATATGCTCGTACTTCCTGTTGTCGGGGTTTACAGGAGTATTCCCCGAGAAATAGGACAGATAGCCCGAAGGGCTGTTCTCGCCGCCGCTTAAACGTACTACTGCAATATCAAAATCGCCGTTATCTATCCGCCTGTTATACTCGTCGGTCTGAAGCTCCGAAACCGAACAGTAAAAGCCGTAATGCTTCTGCCATTTCTGGAGAATACCGCCCACAGCGGCTCTTATCTCCTCGTTTTCGGGCATTATCATACGTATTCCCGAAAGCTTTTCCTTATCAATTTTCCCGATACTTCCTTCAAAACGCTCCTTAAGCTCGGAAAGGCTGTATTCCGAAGGAAGGATATCGCCTGCTGTCTCACGATAGCTCTCGCCCTTCACGGTAATAAAATCGGGGATGATATTTTCTGCGGTAATATAGCTTCCGCTTTCTATCTCCGTGTCCGAAAGAGCGCCCAGGGCGATTCTTATATCCCTTTCCGCCCCTATAGTCTCCCCGTTAAAAACGATTCCCCATACCGAGGTTTCATATTCCTTATAGCTGAAGCGGTTTTTAAGCTCCTCGGATTCACGGCTGTTCCTTGCGGCGTAGCAATGTATCTCCTCGTTTATCATTGCGTCAAAACCGCTGTGCATTATAAAATAGTTTATTCCGTAGGGTGCGGTGGGGCTTGCTTCGCTGTTTTTCTTATTCTTACGAAGGATTATGTAGTTGCTGTTATCGCTCCATTCATCATAGCTCCATACGGTAACACAAAAATCTCCGTTAGAAGCTACTGCGTCGTCGTAAAGCCCGTATCTTCCCTCGGTACTGTAAAAATACTCCTCGTTACAGGGCATAGAAGAATTTTCCGCCAGAAGCCTCCTGAAATCGGGATATTCTTCACGAAGCGTAAAAATAAGCCTGTTATATCCCTCGGCCTTTACTCCGAGAGCCTCGATATCTGTAAGCCTGCCCTTATTTATTTCCTCTGAATTCTTAATGCAGTAGTACTTCTCCGCATTCTTTGATTTTGTTGCAGGATTTATAAGCCGCCTGAAAGCGAAAACGAAATCCTCTGCGGTACATTTAGCTGTAAAATCCCCGCCGTCAGTCCAATATACATTATCCGTAAGCGTAAAGGTCCAGGTCAGACCGTCCTCGCTTACCTGACAGCTTTCAGCCATATCGGGTACTGTTTCACCGTTCTCATCTATACGGTACAACCCCCTGAACATAGAGCTTATTACTGCGTCGGAGCTTTCTCCCGTAGCAGTCTGTGGGTCGAGGGTTTCAGGATTTCCGTATATAACCGTCTTGAATATGTAATTTGTACCGTCCTCCGTTCCGCAGGAGGAAAAGCTCATACAACACAGGAGTACCGCCAGCAGAAAAGCCCGTATTCTATAGTTCAATCGTTACCGCCCTTCCCTCTTTTAAGCTTAAAGGTACGTCAATAATTCTCTGATTCCTGCTTCCTCGGAATTTGAGCTCGAGAGTTCTTTCGGAAAGTATAAACCTTCCGTCCACAAGTATGTCGAGACAGCCGAGAAGCTCCTTAACGAAAGGGTTTTCCTCTGTCATTTTAATAAGCTCCTCAAATGTGTAGCCCGAATAGCTCATAACGTGATAGCCCTTTTCCTTGAGCTTTTTTCCTAAGTCGGCGAGAGGCTCGGGCTGACAGAAGGGCTCTCCGCCCGAAAAGGTCACGCCCTTTATAAGAGGATTTTCCGTGATTTTTTTAAGAATCCTGTCGGTTTCCGCCATTCTCCCCCCCTCAAAGCTATGGGTTTCGGGATTGTGGCAGCCCTTACAATGATGAGGGCAGCCCTGCGTAAATATAGTAAATCTTATCCCCGGCCCGTCAACAAAGGATTCGGGGGCTAAGCCTGAAAGTCTTATCAGCATATTTTTACCTCATTTTATCTGCAGAATTATTTAACCACGCCGTAATCGGCGTGGTTAAGTGAACTGCTATTTAAAAATACTGCAATATTCAATTATTCATAATCCCTGTTATTGGAGATATATTTTCTTACTCTTAAGGGAACGCCGATATCTGCGGCACGATTCCTACAGGCTTCAATCTCCTCTTCCCCTATAACGTCAACGACTGTAAAGGTAACATTCGGAACTATCGAGCTTGTAATTATTGCGAAATTAAGCATCGAATTATAAGAAGGAAGTCCGTACCGTGAACGGGTAATTACATAATAATCGTCGGGATTAGAGGCATTAAGACTTATTGAAACGCTATCTATAACGCCCCTCATTTTATATAGATCGAATGCAGGGTGAATAAGCGATACAAGTCCGTTGGTGTTGATTCTTATCTTCATACCCGAGGTTTCCTTGATATACTTCGCAACCTCAATAAGCTCATCGGGACGCTCCATAGGCTCGCCGAAGCCACAGAATACAACCTCGCTGTAGAGAGATTTATCAACCTCGTCGAAGGCCTTTTTTATCTCCTCAACAGAAGGCTCGTGTTCAAGCCAGAGGCTGTCGTTTTCGCCTACAGTACTGTCATTCTGTCTGATACAGAAGGTACAGGCGCAGGGGCATTTATTGGTAATATTTGCATAGAGAGATCCGTTAAGGTCGTAAAAAATCTTCATCGTCAACACCTCCGATTGAATTGATATATATATATTATAATATGTATGCTGTGATAAGTCAAGATAAAAGCTTTATTTTCCCGATTTTTCTATCATTTCCAGAAGTGCTGTACAGCCTCTCGATATATCCTCATAGGTTCGCACGAAGTCACCGCTGTACCAGGGGTCGGCAACGTCTCCGCCGCCCACAAGATCAAGAAGCTTCAGAGTTTTATTATCCTTGTCGCTTCCGAGAATTCTCTGCATATTCCGCATATTTGCGGAATCCATTCCGATTATATAATCGTATTTTTCGTAATCACTTTTAGTTAGCTGTACTGCCCTTTTACCCTCACAGGAAATTCCGTGAGCGGCTAATTCTCTTTTTGCAGGAGGATAAACGGGGTTACCTGTTCCGTTATAAATCTCCTCTGTGCTTGTGGCGGCCGAAGCGATAAAATAGTCATCGCTTTTTCCGATTTTTTTCACCATATCCTTGAAAATAAATTCAGCCATCGGCGAACGGCAGATATTGCCGTGGCAGACAAATAAAATCTTATGCATATATACAATTCTCCTTATGAAAGCTCATAGGGCGATATATCGATATAATCAATATTCGCATACCATTCCATACCCTCGCGGATTACGAAAAGCTTGTTTTCATCAGGCGTCATATCCTCGCCCATATCAACAACATTTATACGATAGATATTCTCATATTCCCCAAGGTCTTTTTCTGTCTCGGCATAATCAAGCTCCCCATCAACAACTCTGTGAGAGGTATAGGTGTAGAATTCACCGTGCTGTAATGAATACAGCTTTATGTCGGGATAGTAAGCCGAAAGCTGTGGAAGGCTATCGCTTTCGGTAACATATACTGCGTCGGCGGGAAGCTCGGCGGCTATAAATTCCGCCGCTTTTTTTGCGGGACAAAACTGCTCGGTATAATCTCTTATAAGGTGTATTGCGGCAGTAGGAGCAGTCATCAGCATTACTGCAGTCAGCAAAGCTTCGTACCTCTTAAGAGCGTTTTTGTCAAGCTTCGAAAGCGTCGAAAAAAGCGTTCCGATAATATTCGTATCCGTCTTTATTTTTTCGGCTTTCCTTTCGGCAGGCTTCTCTCCCATAGCTATACAAAGCACAAAGACAAAGCTGAACAGCACTATTGCGGCTCGGTTTGCATTTGTATAGAAGATAACCTCGCCTGTGATAATGTATATCAGCAAAAAGGTAAGCTGTATAATAAATGCACGGCGATACCTGCGGAGTAGAATAAGCATTCCGAGCATACAGATCTGAACCGCCACACAGGCGAGAGACGCATAAATACCGTTCTCACCCGACACTGAAACGCCGTACAATGAAACCTTAAAGGGGCTGTTTACTACGGAGCCGATTATCTGAGAGAGACCCAACTGCATTTCCGCTGTTACGGAATTGGTGCTGAGGGACGAGAGTAACGGAAGTACCAGCATAAGCACGCCTGTCCCGCTTATGAGAAGTCCTGCAACACGGGATAAATTCTCTTTAACAGAAGAAGCTTTCCATTCCTTTATTAGCTCCGCTATCATAAATATGCCGAGTATTCCGACCATTCCGCTGAAGCAGACGTGGGTATTGGCAAGAAGCGCAACCAGCAGACCGAACAGAACAGGCCGCTTCCTTCTGTTCTTGTAAACAATAGCTATAAGGCAAAGAAGAAACGGCACGAGACAGTAGCTCCTCGACACCACAGAGTTAGTGAAAATAAAGCCGCCCGAAAAAACAACCGCCGTCTTAAGCGGCAATGAAAGCGGCAATACGAACAGCACAAGCGCCGCAGTTACCGTCATAAAAGCCCAGCTTATTAACGGAATTACATCTACAGAAAAGCCAAGATGCGCAAAGGGATAAAGTATAAAATGCCACAGAGGAGGATGACCCTCATATTTCATCATTCCTACGATACCCGCAATATCGTTATCACGGGCAATATTCCAGGCCTGCGCTTCGTCAAACCATATTTCGTGATTCAATGCTCCTATAAAAGTAAGCGCTCCGTATATCAAAAATAATGCAGAGCTAATCAGCAGTTTTTTGTTTATAACCTTCCCCATATATTTCCTCTCAAAATTTCCCGCTGAAATACAGCGGGAAATCTTACTTTATATCAGTTTTCCTCCTTCGAGGTCTCGTGGTATTCCTTTTCGGTGTTTACGTTCCATACGCTTTCCTTATCCATACTGCCGCTTATTATTGCTCTTGCGGCGTTTATGGCAGTAAGCATAGAATGATCCATATTGTTATAGCGATGCTGACCGTTTCTTCCGACGCAGAAAAGATTCTCGTAGCTGTCGAGATATTCCTTTACCTTATCGAACTGAGCGTATGTTCCGAAATAGGCAGGATATGCCTTTTTAACCTTTGTGGTGTAGCTGTCGATAATGCTTTCTTTTTTGATAATGCCGATTTTTTCGAGTTCTCCTGCGGCAAAATCTATAAACTCCCGGGAAGGAGTGTTCCACATATCATCGCCCTCTGTGCAGAAATATTCAAGTCCCACCCAAATATGCTTATTCATATCGTCCACCATATAGGGCGACCAGTTATTGAATATCTGCAGTCTGCCGATTTTTACATCTCTCTCCTGTATGTATATCCAGCAGTCGGGCACATTGTCGTTAATGGTCTTCATTTTGGTTTTATTCTGTATTTCGAGCTTATCCAGAAGAAGTCCCACAGTTATAAAATCACGATAAGGCAGTTCTGCGGCAATATCGTAAACATCCTGCGGTATATCGGGCATAGCCGACGCAAGATCCTTTACAGCCATAGAGGAAACGATGAAATCGCACTTGATTGTTTCCTCCTTACCGAAATCGGAGGAAGCTTTATCAGTATTACGTACAACAACGCCTGTAACCTTATTTTCGTCTTGCTCGAGACGTACAACCTCTCTGTTCATAAGAAGCTGTGCGCCCTTTTCAGTGCATATATCCGCCATACGCTCCCAAAGCTGACCGGGGCCGTATTTAGGATAGTAGAATTCTTCTATAAGCGATGTTTCTACATTACCGCCCTTCTTTCTGAAAGGCTTTGTAAGCGCAGAAGTTATAACCTTCCATACGGAGAGACCCTTTACGCGCTGTGCGCCCCAATCCGCCGCAATATTTCGGGGATGAACGCCCCACAGTTTTTCGGTATAATCCTCGAAAAACATCTGATATAAGGGCTTTCCAAAACGGTTTATGTAGAAATTTTCGAGACTGTCCTCGGGCCTTTTGTGAATCACACTGCCCAGATATCCGAAGCCCGCCTTCATTGTGTTCACAAAGCCCATATTTATAAAAGTACGAGGCTTTAAGGAAATAGGATAGTCGAAGAAACGGCGGCGGTAATATATTCTTGATACACGAGTACGTGCAAGAAACACATCATCAAGCTTTTCGGGGTCGATAGAAGGATCTTCGGACATAGTATGGGTACGACCGAGCAGAATATCATCCTTTGAGGGTGAGCCCTGTAACGGAAGTATATCCATCCACAGCTTCATAATCTCCTTATCCTTGGAGAAAAAACGATGACCTCCGATATCTATACGGTTTCCGTTGTAACGCTCCGTACGTGAAATTCCGCCTATAAGGCCGCTTGCCTCAATTATAACGGGACGGTACTCGCTGCTTTCCTTGAGCAAGGTATATGCGGCGGTAAGACCTGCGGGGCCTGCGCCGATTATTACTACGTCTTTCATTCCTTACCCTTCTTTCCGACTCTTCCGAATACGAATATTTTTCTTCCTGCATAATTCCACACCATAACCGCACCTGCTACAAGTATCTTGGTCAATATGTAATGCCATCCGAAAACGTAAACTCCCACATACATTCCCAGTTCGGTAAGCCCCAATCCGATAATTCCCACCAAAGCGAATATCAGAAATGCGCCAACGCTTTTACCGTTACCCTTATTTTCCGATTTCTTGAACACGAATAACAGCGAAAGCACATAATTTGTGATTAGTCCTGCTATAAAGCCAAGCGCCGTGCATATAAAAAGCTCGGTAGGAGTACCGCCGTTTAATACGAGCTCTCTGAAAAGGGCAAGTACGCCCGAATCAATAACAAAAGCAAGTCCGCCCACAAGCAGATAACGAAAAAACTCCCAGAAGAGCTGTTTAATCTTAATTTTATCCATAAATTCACCGCCAGATTATACATAATAAAATTATATCATAAGTAATCGGATTTTTCAATAGCAAAAAGGATATTATGGTATATCCTTGCTTCTTATACAACATAATGCAGAAAAAGCTCATCCTCCGAAGAAGATGAGCTTTCGATATTTCATTTATACGCTAAAACATTTTCCTGTGATAAGGGCCTAAGCACGTTCGCTTACCTTTTCAACAATTTTCATTATGCCAAGTAAAAGTAAGTTAAAGCACGCAATGCATATCAGTATACCGATATCGGAGCCTAAGGATATGCTGAGCTTTAAGTTAACATATTCGCTGAGCTGAAAGCTAAGAATTCCGTCTACCGATTCGGAGATAAAATTGTTTATCGGAGATAAGAGGAACACATCGACAGCAAAGCTAAATACATAGCATATTATAAGGCAGGTCATAGGTGTAAAGGAAAGCTCAGTCAACAGCTCGCCCTTATTTGCGTCTCTGATGCCCGTGATAAAGCGTGCTACGATATCAATAAGGAAAATCACAACGGCAATCCAGGCAAAGCTTAAGATACCCGTCACAATTCTTGCGTTATCGAAGGAGGCTATTCCGAGAGCCTCAAGGTCGTTGAGCAGTCCGTTCACATAGCTCATAGCGTCCGCCGCTCCGAAGAAGCTGAAGGATTTTTCTACTAAGCCTACCGCATTAAACTCGAATATATTGTCGAGAAATACTACGGTTGACGGTATAAGCGTAAGAACAAAAAGTATATTTGCGATTAAAAATACGGTTTTCGTCTTTTTATTATTTTCCGTTGCAGTACCATTCTCTTTTGTAACAGGCTGTGAAGCCTCGGAGGTAAACGCTTCGCCTGTTGCCACAGGCGCTCCGCAGTTACCGCAGACAGTTTCATTTCCTGTGAGTACTGCGCCGCATTCCTCGCATACCGCCGTTTCTACGGGGGCGGAAGCCTCTTCGGTAATTCCTACAGGCGCTCCGCAGTTACCACAGACAGTTTCATTTCCTGTGAGTACTGCTCCGCATTCCTCGCATACCGCCTTTTCAATGGGGGCGGAAGCTTCTTCTGTAATTTCTACAGGCGCTCCGCAGTTACCGCAGACGGTTTCGTTTCCTGTGAGTACTGCTCCGCATTCATCACATACTGCCGTATATTCTACAGGAGAGCCGCATCCCTCGCAGAAGCTTACAGGACTAACGTACTGCCTTCCGCATTTCAGACATTTATACATATACATTCTCTTCCAATCATATCATTCGTCGGTCAGGGATTAAAACTGTGTTACCTCTATGTCGTTGCCGTAATCGAGCTTTATGTAATAAGAAACAGACATATCCTGAGAAACGTTGATGAATTTTTCCTTGTAGGAGCCCTTGTCGGACTTCTGGTATATGCTGTTTCCTGTGATATCGTTGGAGGCTATACGGAATTCAATGGCGTGAGAGCCTGCTTCAAGCTGAAGCCTATAAGCGTCGGAGGCTCCGTGAGGAAGTGTAACAAGATTTCTTCCGTCTACAAGAATAGCGACATCATACTTATTCATAAATGAATTTCTTTCACATTCCACATATAAATCAACGTTAAATACCTGAGGAACGGGCGCTTCGGTAGATACATAATTATTTTCTGTTGCAGGAGTATAGCTGTTGCTCTGAGTTACAACAGGAGCAACCTGAAGCTCATTACCCTGATCTGATTTTCCGCCGAAAACTACAAGTATAACAACGATTAACGCAATGATAAGCACCGAAATAACTATACCTACCGCAATTATCGACTTATTCTGATTCTTGACAGCAGCCTGCTGAACAGGAGCCTGAGGCTGTACCGGTGCAGGGGTATTAACAGTATCCGCCGCTACACGTGCCGCTCCGCAATGAGGGCAGGCAGCCGCCTTGTCGCTTATCTGCTTTCCGCAAGCGGAACAATAAATCATCGCCATAATAAAATCCTCCCAAAATTCTCTGCTTTTTCATCATCACAGGATGAAAAGCATCTTTTCAACATTATTTGCTAAATTAAGACAAAATCAGCATAAAAATTATACCATATACGAAGTTTGTTGTCAATCTTTCTTTAATTAAGGCTTTATCCTTGTTTTAGCAAAGGACGCACCATAAACCTCGGATGCTCCCGCCTCCTTTAAGGCTCTCGCCGCTTCCGCAATAGTACTTCCCGTAGTACATACATCGTCAATCACAAGAATACGCTTTCCTTCTACGGATATTCCCTTTTTTACGGAGAATGCGCCCTTCATATTTTCTCTTCTTTCATTTTCTCCGAGATATTTCTGATGTTCGGTTTCCTTAACCTTAATAAGAGCTTTTACATAGGGCTTTTCTATAAGATGACGAAGCTCCTCCGCAATAAGCTCCACCTGATTATAGCCACGCTTGCGGAAATCCGCCTTAGTCATAGGTACCGATACTATCATATCAAATTCATCGGTAAGCTTTCTTTTTCTTAAGGCCTGCATTATCCCGAAGGCGAAGGCATAATAGGTATTTCCGCAGGAATCCTGCTTAAAGGTATTAAGAATACGGCTTATATTGTCGTCGTAAACACAGTATGCGGTAAAGGTTCCGATACCGTCAATAGCGTAATCCTCATTAAACAGCTCAAGCTCGTTAAGGCAGTCGCCGCAGAAATCCTCGTCATAAGCAATCTGTCCGCCGCAGGAGGGACAGACGTTCGGAAAAAACCAGTCCAGTATGTATCTGTATAGCTGATGTCTGTTCATATCGATTAAAAATAATGCCGCAGATGTACTGCGGCATTCAGTATTACTTTTCGTCGTTCCAAGCGTAGAGCTTACGGATATCCTCGCCTACCTGCTCTAACTGGTGCTCGCCTTCGATACGTCTGCAAGCGTTGAAATGAGCACGGCCCATCTTATTTTCCATAATCCAGTTACGTGCGAATGTACCGTCCTGAATTTCGGAAAGAACCTTCTTCATTTCCTTCTTTGTTTCGTCGGTAATAATTCTCTTACCGATTTCGTAGTCTCCGAATTCTGCAGTATCGGAAATAGAGTATCTCATCATCTTAAAGCCGCCCTTATAGATAAGGTCAACGATAAGCTTCATTTCGTGAATACATTCGAAGTATGCATTCTGGGGATCATAGCCTGCTTCTACGAGGGTTTCGAAGCCGGCCTTCATTAAAGCGGTAACACCGCCGCAGAGTACAGCCTGTTCACCGAAAAGGTCAGTTTCGGTTTCCATCTTGAAGGTTGTTTCGAGAACGCCTGCTCTTGCGCCGCCGATACCTGCCGCATAAGCAAGACCAAGGTCAAGAGCTCTGCCTGTTACGTCCTGATGTACTGCAACAAGACAAGGAACGCCGCGACCGATTTCATATTCGGAACGTACTGTATGTCCGGGGCCCTTAGGAGCTACCATAACTACGTCAACGTCTGCGGGCGGGATAATCTGACCGAAATGAATGTTGAAGCCGTGAGCGAACATTAACATCTTACCTGCTGTAAGGTTGGGCTTAACGCTTTCCTTATAGAGGTCAGCCTGCTTCTCGTCGTTAATAAGAATCATAATTATATCAGCCTTAGCGGAAGCTTCTGCGGCTGTATATACCTTAAAGCCTGCCGCTTCTGCGTTCTTCCAGGACTTACTTCCCTCGTAAAGACCGATAACTACGTTTACTCCGCTGTCCTTAAGGTTAAGAGCGTGAGCGTGACCCTGGCTTCCGTAACCGATAACAGCTACGGTTTTTCCGTCTAAAAGAGAGAGATTACAATCTTCCTGATGATAAAGCTTTGCCATTTTTAATTACTTCCTTTCGTGGTTCTGTTTATGTTTATAAATTCAATGAAGCGCTTCCGCGCTGGATTGCAATAGTACCTGTTCTTACGATTTCCTTTATACCGTAAGGACGTAAAAGCTCTTCGAAATTCTTTATCTTTGCGTTATAATCCGATAATTCGAGAGTAACCGTATTTACCGAAATATCAGAAATTTTCGCCTCCGTTATTTCTGCTACCGAAATAAGCTCCGCTCTCTGTGCGGGAGTACAGTTCACCTTAACCATCACAAGCTCACGGCTTAAAAGCTCCTTTTCCGTAAAGGAACGTACCTTAATAACATCAATAAGCTTGTTGAGCTGTTTAAGAATCTGTTCGAGAGTATGCTCGTCGCCGTCAGCCACAATCGTAACTCTCGAAACCGCCTCATCCTCGGTAACTCCTACCGCAAGGCTGTCAATATTGTATGCACGACGGGCGAATAAGCCTGCTATTCTTGCGAGGACGCCAGCCTGATTTTCTACTAAAATTGAAATTGTGTGTTTCATAATACTCCGTTCAATGTAAAAGCCTCTGACGAATATTACTGAATGGTTTTTTCCGTATCCTTGACGAAAACCTGTAAGAGATACGGCTTATCGGAGGAAAGCATATTTTCTATTGCCTTATCCGCTTCCCCGATATCGGTAACATTTTCGGCAGTTATACCGTAGGCCTCCGCAATTTTATCAAATCGGGGGCTTCCCGTAATATCTACGCCGATAAGTCTGTTTCCGTAATGGATTTCCTGAAGCTCGCGAACCATACCGAGATAGTTATTAACCATAACTATAACCTTGACGTTTATATCGTGCTGAACCATAGTAGCAAGCTCCATCATCTGCATCTGGAAGCTTCCGTCGCCGCAGATTGCAACAACCTGACTTTCGGGAGAGGCGAGCTTCGCACCGATAGCGGCAGGAAGCGAATAGCCCATAGTCCCCATACCTCCCGAGGTTAAAAATCTTCCCTCGGTAAGATAAATATTATTGGCCGTCCATATCTGATTCTGACCTACGTCGGCTACCACAACAGACTTTGCGTCAAGCCTTTCATTAAGCTTACGGATAAAAGCCTTAGGATTTACACAGCCCTTTTCCGAATCAGGTACCGCCTTTTCCCTGTTCTTTACGTCGGAAAGCTCTTCTACCCAATCCTTGTGGTCGAGCTTCGGCGTAACCTGAGAAAGCTGGTTTAAAACTACCTTAAGGTCGCCTACTATTGGCGTTGTGGCAGGAAGATTCTTCCCTATTTCAGCAGGGTCTATGTCAATATGAATAACGCTTACATTACTAAGCTGTTTAATGGCAGTAACCGCCCTGTCTCCTACTCTTGCGCCGAGAAGAATAAACAGGTCGCAGTTGGCTACTGCATAATTGGCTTCCTTTACTCCGTGCATACCCAGCATACCGAAATAAAGCCTGTGGGACATATCGATATTGCTGAGTCCCATCATTGTGTTTATTACAGGTATATCGCAATGCTCACAGAAGCTCCTGAGCTCCTCCATAGCCTTAGCGGCGAAAACACCGCCTCCTGCACAGATAAGGGGCTTCTTGGCCTTCTGAACCGCTTCGGAAACACGCTTTATCTGAAGCTTATTTCCTTCCGTATTCGGATTATAGGAACGGATATATATTTTTTCGGGATAATTAAAGGTACATTCCATCTTCTGGACATCCATAGGAACGTCGATAAGGACAGGCCCCTGTCGCCCTGTTTCGGCGAGATAAAAGGCCTTTTTCATAACCTCGCATATCTCCTCGGGATCCTTAACGAGAAAGCTGTGCTTTACGAAGGGCTCCGCCGAGCCTGTAATATCAGCCTCCTGAAAAACGTCACGGCCTATCTGGTCGGAATTTACCTGTCCCGTTATTACTACGAGAGGAATACTGTCCATATATGCGGTAGCTATAGCGGTAATAAGATTTGTTGCCCCGGGTCCCGAGGTAGCTATACATACTCCCGCTCTTCCGCTTAATCTTGCATATCCGCTGGCGCTGTGACCGCCGTTTACCTCGTGTCTCACGAGTATATGACGGATATCGGAGGCTAAAAGCTCGTCATAAAACGGACAGATAGCCGCACCCGGATATCCGAATACATCCTTGATATTTTCGAGCTTCAGGCATTCCACCATAGCTCTTGCTACTGTCATCCTGTTATCGGACAAGCTTATCACCCCTTTAAAGTGTTATTCTAAATTATACCACAGCTATATCGAAATGTCAATATTTTATCCCCAGTGTCTTTTACAGGCCGCTGTTGCTTCGTCATTCTCGATATGACGGCTGTCGTTTTCGTATACTACCCTCATATCGCCGTCATCATCAATTTCAATCAGGCTTACTGCGGTATTATCGCTCCAGTCCGTTTCCGCTATCCTTTCAACGGGCATTCCCTTTACGAAGCAAAGTAAAGCCCTTATTGAACAGCCGTGAGAGAATATTCCGACAGTTCTGCCTTTGTTCTCGGAAATGATTTTTATGAACGTTTTCGACATTCTAAGATAAACCTCGGCAACGCTTTCGCCCTCGGGAGCCTTGAAGCCGCCGAAATCGTGAAGCCATACATCGTATTCCTTCGGATAAAGCGAAGGTAAATCCTTCCACTTCTTCCTCTCGAAGGCTCCGCCGTTTATTTCCCTGAGATTATCTACAGTTATAATTTCGTTGCCGTCATTACCGATTCCTGCCTCTGCGGTTTTTACCGCCCTTTTAAGGGGCGAGGAATAAACTGCGTCGAAATGTACGTCCTTAAGGCGATCGGTAAGCTTATGAAGCTGTCTTTCGCCCTTTTCGGTAATGTCGCAATCGGTACTTCCCTGAAACTCTCCGAGAAGATTTCCCATTGCTTCGCAATGTCTTACAATATAAACTCTCGTTACCAAGGCTTAACAACTCCGCAGATTTCCGAAAGATTATCTATATTGTTCTCGGTCATATACTTTTCAAGACCGTCTATTACCTTTAAGGGAGAATAAGGGTCGGTGAATATTGCAGTACCCATCTGTACCGCCTTCGCTCCCGCCATCATCATTTCGATTGCATCCTCGGCGGTAGAGATACCGCCCATACCTACTACGTCGATATTTACGGCATTGGCAACCTGCCATACCATTCTTACCGCAACAGGGAAAATAGCGGGGCCCGAAAATCCGCCTACATTATTATGGAGAACGGGACGTCTCGTTCTTATATCAATTCTCATTCCGAGAAGAGTATTTATGAGAGAGAGGCAGTCTGCGCCCTCGGCCTCCACAGCCTTAGCTATTTCAACCACATTGGTTACATTAGGAGTAAGCTTAACCATTATCGGCTTCTTTGTAGCGTTTCTTACTGCCTTAGTAACGGCCGCCGCACCCTCGCAGGTTGTTCCCCAGGTAGCGCCGCCCTGCTTTACGTTAGGGCAGGATATATTGAGCTCGATCATATCCACGTCGGTAGAATCAAGCTTAGAAGCAGTAGCAATATAATCGTCGATAGTAGCTCCTGCAATATTAGCGATAATAACATTACCGTTCTTTTTAAGTTCAGGTAAGTACTTGTTTATGAACACGTCAACGCCGGGATTCTGAAGCCCTACGGAATTGAGCATACCTGCTGTTGTTTCGGCAATACGGGGAGGAAGATTACCGGGCTTCTCATTTATTGTTGTACCCTTACAGGATATACCGCCAAGCTTATTAAGAGGATAGAGAGGAGCGTAGTCCTCACCGAAGCCGTAGGTTCCCGAAGCGGCAATTACAGGGTTGGGGAAGGTAACTCCCGCTACCTTAACAGATAAATCCTTCATTACAGTATTACCTCCTCAGCATTAAATACAGGGCCGTCCTTACATACACGGAGAAGCTTTTCCTCGCCGTTCCTGTTAATCTTACATACACAGCCTACGCAAGCGCCTACGCCGCAGCCCATTCTTTCCTCGAGAGAAACCTCACAGAATACGCCGTATTCCTTTGAGGCGTCTATTATAGCAGCCAGCATAGGCTTCGGGCCGCAGGCGAATACTGCCTCTACGTCGCCCTTCGAAAGCTCATTTCTGAGGGGCTCGGCTATTGTACCCTTTATTCCGACGCTTCCGTCGTCGGTACAAACTATAGTCTCGATTCCGTTCTTTTTAAAATCGTCAACAAGGATAACCCTGCTGTAATCCCTGAAGCCGAGAAGGGCTGTTGCCTTCTTATGAGCCTTGGCAGTTTCAAGCATAGGAGGAACGCCGATACCGCCGCCTACTACGATTATTCTCTTTCCTTCGGCTGTCTCCTTTACGGTAAAGCCGTTTCCTATAGGAGCTATCATATCAACATCATCGCCTACGTTAAGGCAGGAAAGCTTATCGGTACCCGAGCCTCTTATTTCAAATACAATTCGTATTGTACCCTTATTCTTATCAACCTCACAGATTGAGATAGGACGTCTTAAGGTATAGCCCTCGACCCTGATATGAACGAACTGACCGCATACGGCAAGCTCCGCAACCTCGGGGCATAATATCGTAAAAGAAAATACTCCCGAAGAAATAGCCTTCTTTTCAATAAGCTTATATTCAGAACATTTATATGTCATATCTTTTTTCCTTTCATTTTAATCCTGTTTTATCTCAGGCTTCTTAGTTTCCTTTTCCTTTTCAAGCTCGCTTTCGCTTAAAGCCTCTACCCTCATTTTAGTGAACCATATAATACAGGCTATAAAGCCGATATCGCACAGGAGCTGTACCGAGAAGCCGGGATTTCTCATAAATATTCCCGACATATGAAGGTAACAGCCCTCGCCAAGGGTCAGAAGAAGTATAAATCTTATGCAGGAAATTGAGGTATCTATAGTATTGCAGTATTTTACGCCGTTGTTTTCATTTATACACAGTTTTTTCGGAAGCTTTTTCTTCCTGAAAATAAGAATTACCGAGACAACGCATACTAAAGCACCGAGAACAATCCACAGAATAAGCGGCTTCCAGTCTATCGCCGAAAGGTCGGCTCCCGCATAATTATTCATTTTAAGGCTATTTATATCCTGGTAACAGGCAGCTACTATAAAACAGATATATGCGAGAGCGCCGAGAGAGGCTATATCCACAATTATCTGAGGTACAGTATATCTCCTTTTAAGGGTCATATCGCCAAGCTTCATAATTTCACCTTTCCAAAGAGTTTCAAGCTATAATTAAAGGTTTAGAGCATATCCGAAAACAAACCTGTTCTACGGATATACTCTAATACTTATTATTCGGGGAGAACTACCTTACCTACGAAGGACATAATCTCGTCACGCATTCTTACAGCTTCTCTGTAGGCTGCTCCTGCGTAATCCTTTTCGTCACAGCCTTCCTTCTTATAGGCACACATAATTCCTCTTGAGCTGTTTACGATACCGCCGAGGCCGTTCTTATCGAAGGCTGCCGCAATATCCTTAGCGGAAGCGCCCTGTGCACCGTAGCCGGGGATAAGGAAGAAGGTGTTGGGGAACTTGGCTCTGAGCTCGGCAATCTGTTCGGGATATGTAGCTCCCGCAACAATACCTACGCCGCTGTAGCCGTACTTTCCGGGGAGCTTCTTTCCCCATTCCTCACACATACCTGCCATTGTTTCATAAACGGGAGTTCCGTCGATAAGCTTGTCCTGTAATTCGCCTGAGGAGGGGTTAGAGGTCTTAGCTAAAACGAAGATACCCTTGTCGTACTGATTACATACATCGATAAGGGGCATTATTCCGTCAGAACCGAGGTAACCATTTACTGTAAGAGCGTCGCCGAGGAAGGGGCAGAATTCATTATTTCCTACCTTAACCTTGCCGAGATGAGCTACCGCATAAGCCTCCATAGTTGTACCGATATCGTTTCTCTTACCATCGGTAATAACGTACATTCCCTTTTCACGTGCATATTTCTGCGTTTTATAAAGAGTCTTTACGCCGTCGGGGCCGTACATTTCATAATAAGCCGCCTGAGGCTTTACAGCAGGAACTATTCCGCAGAGAGCGTCAATAAGTCCCTTGTTGTATTCGAGAATAGCCTTTGCCGCGCCCTTTAAGGTTTCGCCGTATTCAGCGAAAGCCTTCTGCTTGATATATTCGGGAATAAAATCAAGCTTAGGGTCGAGTCCTGCTACTGTGGGGTTCTGAGTTCTGGCAATTGCCGCCATAAGTGCGTCCATTGACATTTTTTAGTCCTCCTTAGTCTTTATATACAATTTTACCGTTTACAAAAGTATATTTAACCTTTCCTTTAAAGGTCATTCCCTTAAAACAGGTGTTCTTTGATTTGGAATGAAGCTTTTCGGGGTCTACCGTCCATTCTTCGTTAAGGTCAACTACTGCTATATCGGCAACAGCGTCCTTTTCGATACTTCCGCCCTCAACTCCGAGAATAATTCGGGGAGTTTCACACATCATTCTTACAATCTGCATAAGCTTAACCTTACCTGTATGATAAAGCCTTGTAAGCGTAGCCGCAAGAGAGGTTTCGAGACCTACAACACCGTTGGGAGCCTTTTCGAAGTCCGCCTTTTCTTCGGCGGAATGAGGAGCGTGGTCAGTAATAATACAGTCGATAGTTCCGTCAGCCACAGCTTCCGTAATAGCCTTTACGTCAGCGTCGGTTCTTAAAGGGGGATTCATTCTGTAATCCGCGTCACGCTTTAAAAGCTCCTCTTCGGTAAGAGTGAAGTAATGGGGAGCTGTTTCGCTGGTAACCATAACTCCGTGTCTTACTGCATTACGGATAAGAGTCACACATTCCTTAGTAGAAACGTGAGCTATATGAATGGGCATTTCCAGATCCATAGCAAGCTGTATCTCGCGAGCTGTTATGATGTTCTCGCTGGAACGGCTCATACCCTTTACGCCGAGCTCTCTGGATATTCTTCCTGCATTGATTATGCCGCCGTTGATTATATCCAGGTCTTCACAGTGGGAGATTACCTTAAGTCCCGCATAATGAGCCTTAATCATAGCCTCGCCCATAACACGTGCATTCTTCACAGGTCGTCCGTCGTCGGAAACCGCAACGGCTCCTGCCTTCTTAAGAGCCTCGAAGTCACAGAGCTCGGTACCCTCAAGCCCCTTCGTTATAGAGCCTACGGGATAAACCTTAATCTTAGATTCCTTGGCTTTTTTTCTTATATATCTGATTGTTTCGGGGTTATCACAAACGGGAGTTGTATTAGGCATACAGGCAACTGCTGTTACGCCGCCTGCCGCCGCAGCCTCGGCGCCTGTAAAGATATCCTCCTTATGAGTCTGTCCCGGGTCACGGAAATGAACGTGCATATCGCATATACCGGGGATTATCGTAAGACCCTTACAGTCGATTACCTCGTCAGCGTCACAGTCAAGCTTTTCGCCTACCTCCGCAATAACATTATCCTCGATAAGGACATCATAATAGCCCTCGGTTCTGTTACTGCTGTTTACCAGGTATCCACCCTTCAATAAAATTTTCATATTTACCTCGCAAAATAGTATGGTTGTTAAATATAAGCAATTTATAAGTCGTTCTGTACCATCATTATATTATACTATATTTATTTCCTTTTTTCAAGGCTTTTTTCAGTTTTTTTGCATTTACTGAAAAATAATAAGGGCGAATCCTATGAAACCGAAAAAACGGCTCATAAATTCACCCGTAATTATTATTTCGACAGCTCGTAGGCTCTCCTTGTACAAGCCTCGCAGGCGGACATTACATCCTCTGTAAGCTTACCCTCGTAAAGCTTTTCGAGACCTGCGATAGTTGTACCGCCGGGAGAGGAAACCTGCTTTATAAGCTGGTCAACGGTCATTCCCGAATCGGTAAGCATCTTTGCGGAGCCAACAAGAGTTCCCGCAAAAAGCTTCATAGCCGCGTCAGCGTCAATTCCGTTAGCTTCTGCATAATCGATAAAGCCCTTGGCGAAAAGATATATGAAGGCAGGAGAGCTTCCGTTAATACAGATTATCTCCTTCATCTTATCAATCGGTACAACCTCGGCAATACCGCAGCTTTCGATAACCGACTTAGCGAAGGCGAATTCCTCATCGCTTGTCTTTTCGTCGGTAGAAATTGCGCTTGCGCCGAGACCCAGCATCATAGGCGTATTAGGCATAACAAGTACTACCTTAGCGTCAGCTATGGTACGGCTTCGGATAAACTCCTCGGAAATTCCCGCACATATCGAAATAAATACAGTTTCCGGAGAAACGCTGTCTCTGATTGTATCGAGAACCTCGCCGAGAACCTGAGGCTTTACCGCAAGAAGTACGTATTTACAAGCCTTTACAAGCTCATTCTCGTCCTTGCATATTACTGCAGAAAGGCATTCGAGCTTCTCGCTGTTCTTGTCGTAGACGTAAAGCTCAGTATCCATTCCGCTTTTCGTAATGCCGCGCATTATGGCTGTACCCATATTTCCCGCGCCTAAAATACCTAATTTCATATTGTACCTCTTACTTTTCTTATGAAGTCTTTTTCTTGCTTCCCGAAGCGGCAGTTCTGTTTCTGAAAATCCTGTTGTAAGCCACAGCAATCGGGAAAAGTATTATAAATAAAAGCACACAGTCAACAGGAACCTGTATTGCGTTTTTGAGAAGTCTTGCAGGAAGCTTTACTCCCACGAAAACCTCCCAGGTCCATACCTCGGTTATAAGCATACACATCGGAGTCATAATGATATTGCAGACAATCGCAACGGTAAGCTTAGCGCCTACTACTCTTAAAACCTGCTTCCAGGGGAGAAGCGCAAGCCTGTAGAGGAAAAATCCGTAAACAAGAGCAATAATAACCGTATAGAGAACAAGTAAATCGTGTATCTCGAACATAGCTTTAAGCATAAATACCGCCGCTATAATAACCGCCGAGGCTATCTTCGCATTTATACTGCTCAGAAGGAGCGTATTCCTGTCGGTATTCGGCATAAGGCTTTCCTTGCTGAACTTTATCGGCTTAAGGTTATAAAGGAATATTCCGTAGAGCATACCGCCTACTGCCTCAACCAGCGTAAACAAGGGATTAAAGGCGCCGATATTCTGAGCGATAAGGAGTCCGAGGATATCGGTTACCGCACCCGCAAGAAAACCAACCGTAGGACCGAACAGCATTCCTATCGCCGCAAGAGCGAGGAAGGAAAAGCTTATCTTTAAATCGTCGGTTATGTATACCGTTACCGATTTAAGAGCAAGATTAAGAGCTATCATCATCGCTGTAACAGTAATACAGCGTACCGATTTAAGCTCAAGTGCAGATTTTATAAAATTAGAAAAAAAAGCCATAAAATATCCTCCTTTTGTCCATACATAAAAAGCGGATAAGCTATGGCAACTTATTTACTTATATTATGTACAGCGAGATGCGAATTCTGTACCGCAAGCCGAAGCTTTTCGTCACCGTGTCAACTCTCCGTACACCGTGCACTTAACGCACAGAATTCTACTCTGTAATAGTTTTTTTAGAATGTGATTATATCTGCCATTCTGTAGTCGTTGGCAGGGAATTCCTTCTTCATCTTAAGAGCTTCCTGGATATCAACGTCGATAACCTCGCCGTTCTTAAGGCCTACTACTCTGTTGCCTACGCCCTGTTCAAGAAGCTGAACTGCGTAATAACCGAGCTTGGATGCTTCAACTCTGTCACGGAGAGTAGGACTGCCGCCTCTCTGAACGTGGCCGAGGATTGTAGCACGGCTCTCGATACCTGTCTTATCTTCGATTTCTCTTGCGATAGCTTCGGAATTACCGATACCCTCGGAAACTACGATGATAAAGTGGTTCTTGCCCTTGGAACGAGCCTTGCTGATCTTAGCGATAATATCGTCGATATTGTAGGGCATTTCAGTTGTAATAACCGCAATCGCACCGCATGCAATACCTGTGTTGAGAGCGATATAGCCTGCTCTTCTGCCCATTACCTCTACTACGGAGCAACGGTCGTGGGAGGAAGCGGTATCGCTGAGCTTGTCGATAAGCTCCATAGCTGTATTCATAGCTGTATCATAACCGATTGTGTATTCTGTCATAGAAATATCGTTGTCGATTGTTCCGGGAACGCCTACACAGGGGATACCCTCAGCAGAAAGGTCAGCCGCACCTCTGAAGGAGCCGTCGCCGCCGATTACAACGATACCCTCGATGCCGTTTTCGATGCAGGTCTGCTTAGCCTTAAGAACGCCTTCTTTCTCTCTGAATTCGAGACATCTTGCAGTATAGAGACAGGTACCGCCGTGACTTATAATGCCCGAAACGCTTCTTTCGTCAAGAGTCTTGATATCGCCGTTGATAAGACCGTTATAGCCTCTGTAAATTCCGACAACCTCCATACCCTTGCTGATAGCTGTTCTTACTACTGCTCTTACGGCAGCGTTCATACCCGGAGCATCTCCGCCGCTTGTTAAAACACCAATCTTCTTCATTATCAGTATCCTCCATTTATACTATAAGAAATACAAAGCGTATTTCTGAAAATCATACAAATATATTGTACAGGAAGTCACCCGAAACGTCAAGCTAAAATTCGGCAAATTTTCCTTATTTTACAATAATATTACTTTTTCCACAAATTTTAGCCAATTTATCCAGCAATTCTTTTGTAATATTAACGTTTTCGATTCCTTTTATAGCTGAAACCTGTCTTGTATCGCTGAATGCGACTCTTACCTGTTCCTTTCCACGCTCTTTTTCAAGAAGCGAGGCTATACGGTTCAGCTTTTCCCTTTCGTCGCTCCTGATTCGGATATAAAGAGAGGTGAAATCGGGAAGCTTTATATTCTCTGCGCTTTCTACGGAATTAACGATAAGCTTCGGCGGCTCGTCCCCCGAGGAAGAAACCGAAACAGCCCCGTGAATTATCAGAGGAATTTCGTTTTTGGCGAGAAGCTGTGAAGAACGGGCATATACATCGTCAAAGGCTATGCCCTCAAGCTCTCCCGTGCTGTCCTCTAAGGTAACGAAGCACATCTGTTTGTTATTCTTTGTGACGTGGGTTTTTCTGCCTGTGACTAAAGCGATAAGGCCTGTCTTAAAGCCGTCCTTTATCCCCTCTTCCTTAGTAATATCCGATATTCTCAGGTAGCCGTTAAGCCGTATAAGCTTATCATAAGCGTCGAGAGGATGACCCGTGGCATAGAAGCCGAAGGCGTCCTTTTCAAGCTGCATAAGATAATTCTGCGGATATTCCTCCATAGGGGCTATGCTTATATCCTCGTCCCTGTTTTCGGAAACAAAATCGAAAAAGCCCATCTGGCCGTCAAGATTACGGTTTTTATTGTCTGAAACCGTATCGTAAATATGCTCATAGGAGCAGAGAAGCTGCCGCCTGTTATGAGGCAGTCGGTCGAAGGCTCCTGCCTTAATAAGAGCTTCGAGAGCTCTTTTATTCATATCCTTTCCGTAAAGGCGCTTTATAAAGTCAGTTATATCGCTGAAGGGACGTTCCTCCCTCTCCCTTACGATATCCCTTATAAAGCCTCGCCCGATATTCTTTATCGCAAGAAGTCCGAAGCGGATATTGTCTCCTTCTACCGAAAAGCTTACGTAACTGCTGTTTATATCGGGAGGGAGAACGGAAACGCCCTTGAGCTTTAAATCGGAAATATATTCCGTAAGCTTATGGGGCTGGTCGAGGACGCTGGTAAGAAGCGCCACCATATATTCCTTGTAGTAATAATTTTTCAGATATGCAGTCTGATAGGCTAAAAAAGCATAGGCCGCCGCGTGGGATTTATTGAAGGCATAGGTAGCGAAGGAGGACATATCCTCGAAGATACGGATTGCCGCTTCCTCGGAAACTCCGTTATTTACGGCTCCTGCATTAGTATCAGTACCATAAATGAAGGCGTTGCGCTCCTTCTCCATAATATCCTTCTTTTTCTTCGCCATTGCTCGTCTTACGAGGTCGGCTCTTCCGTAGGAATAACCCCCTATCTTGCGGCATATCTGCATTACCTGCTCCTGATAGACTATACAGCCATAGGTAACGTCGAGAATATCCCTTAAAAGCTCCGTCTCATAGGTAATCTTCGAGGGATTATGCTTATTCTCGATATAGGTTGGAATGGACGCCATAGGCCCCGGGCGGTAAAGGGAAATTGTCGCCGTAATATCCTCAAGAGAGGTAGGCTTAAGCCTCTGTAAAACGGAAGTCATACCGTCGCTTTCGAACTGGAAAACACCCTCGGTATCTCCCGAAGAAAGCATAGCAAACACATTCTTATCATCGTCGGGAATATTATCTGCAGAAAAATCGGGATTACTCTTATTTATAAGCTTTACACAGTCGTCGATGACTGTAAGATACCTGAGCCCGAGGAAGTCCATTTTAAGAAGTCCGAGCCTTTCAAGAATACCCATTGTGTACTGGGTAACCATATAGCTGTCGTTTTTCTGAAGCGGTACGTAATCGGTAACGGGTTCACGGGTTATAACTACTCCTGCCGCGTGCATAGACGCGTGTCGGGGCATACCCTCCAGCTTCATAGCGTTTTCAATAAGCTTCGCCACAAGCGGGTCGCCGTCAATAAGCTCACGAAGCTCCTTGCTTTCGGCTACTGCACCTCTTAGGGTAACGTTAATTCCGAAGGGTATCATTTTCGAAACTCCGTCAACCTTAGCGTAGGGCAGTCCCATTACCCTTCCTACGTCTCTTACCGCCGCTTTTGCAGCCAGCGTACCGAAGGTAATAATCTGCGCTACGTGGTCGCTTCCGTATTTTTCGGAAACATAGTCTATAACCTCCTGCCGCCTCTGGTAACAGAAATCGACATCGAAGTCGGGCATACTTACTCTTTCGGGATTAAGAAATCTCTCGAAAAGAAGGTTATATCTTATGGGGTCTATGGAGGTTATTCCGAGAGCGTAGGCGCAGATACTGCCCACGCCCGAGCCTCTTCCCGGGCCTACAGGTATCCCCCTCGAACGGGCAAAGGCGATAAAATCCGCAACTATCAGAAAATAATCCACATAGCCCATTTTTTCGATTATTTCCGTTTCATATTCCGCGCGCTCGGTATGAAGCTTACCGAGGGACTTTCCGTAACGGTTTTTCAGCCCTTTTATAACCTGTTCCCTGAAATAAAGCGTATTATCCTCTACGCCTTCGATTTTGAAATAAGGGAGCTTAGTTACTCCGAATTCGAAGGTAACGTTACACATATCGGCAATTTTTACTGTATTTTCTATAGCCTCCGAGGGGAAAAGCGCCCCCATTTCTTCCGCCGATTTTATATAGAACTCGTTGGTTGGGAAGCTTAAAGAATCGGGGCTGTCGAGAGTTTTTCCCGTAGAAATACAGGTCAGTATCCTTTGCATCTCGCTGTCGCTTTTTTCTATATAATGAGCGTCGTTCGTAGCGGCAAGAGGTATCCCCGTTTCGGAAGAAAGCCTGTATAAAAGCGGAAGTATACGCTTCTGTTCGTCGATACCGTGATCCTGTACCTCTAAATAATAGTTTCCGTCGCCGAAGATACTGCGGTATTTTAAAGCGGTAGCCTTAGCGGCAGTATAATTCCCGTTAAGAAGCTGTCTCGGAATTTCCCCAGCAAGACAGGCGGAAAGGCATATAAGCCCCTCGTGATATTTTTCAAGAAGCTCAAGGTCGCATCGGGGACGATTGTAGAAGCCTTCTGTTCCTGCAAGAGATACAATCTTCACAAGATTCTTATAGCCATCGTTATTCTTGCATAAAAGAATAAGATGGTAGGGGGACATATCCTCCTTTGTCTGCTTGTCGAAGCGTGTTCGGGGAGCAACGTACACCTCACAGCCGATAATCGGCTTTATTCCCTCGGAAACGCATTCATTCCAGAAATCAACACAGCCGTACATAACTCCGTGATCGGTTATCGCCACAGCCCTCTGTCCCAGAGCCTTTACACGTGAAACAAGCCTCTTGATACGGCAGGCACCGTCCAAGAGGCTATATTCTGTATGAACGTGAAGATGAACAAAGTCCATTTTTAGTTCCTTTCGGTTATTCTTCCTTACTACGAAGCTCATCGGCTATTACGGCTATACGGTTAAGCCTGTGATTTACTCCGCTTCGGCTTATGGGTCGGCTAAGAAGCTTACCGAGACCGCTAAGAGACATATCGGGATTTTCAAGACGTAATAAGGCTACCTCTCTTAAATCCTCGTCAAGCTTATCATACCCGATTTTTTCTCCGATAAGCTTTATATCGTGAATTTGTCTTGCGGCGGCTGAAGCGGGTTTTTCTATATTCGCCGCCTCACAGTTCACCACGCGGTTTATATTGCTTCTTACCTCCTTGAATATCTTTATATTCATTATCTCCATAGAGCTTTTCATTGCGCCTATAAAGGTAAGATAGTCGGAAATATTCTCGCTGTTCTTACTATAAAGGAAAAAGCGGTTTCTCCTGTGAGAAATGTTTATGCTTACTCCCTGTTCATTGATAAAGGAACGGAGACTCCTGCATTTTTCTTCGCTTTCCAGCGAGAGCTCAAGGTGATACCCTGCCTTCTGGACAGAAACCGAGCCGCAGGTAAGAAAGATACCTCTCAGGAATGCGCCCGTTACGGTATCGTTACCGTTCACAAGCTCACGATTAACCAAGGCCTCGCCATAGCTATAGGCTTCGAGAACATCGCTTCCCACGACTCTTATAATATGCATAGTTTTTCCGCTTCTTACAACCGTCGAAGTCTCTACCGAGCCCGACGGAAATATATTCATAAAACAATCCGCCACACAGCCGCTTTCCGTCGTAAGGGAAGGCTCTGTCCCCCTTAAGCCGAAAATAAGACCGTACATAAAGGCTGTGCAGGTGGTTTTACTTACATCGTTACTGCATAATTCAAGCTTAACGTCATTAGTTAAAGACATAATTCACCTATTTCGACGAATCCCTGTGTAATACCCTTACGTTATAGCCGAGCTCCTTAAGATGACTGTGGAGATATTCGGCAAAGGTTACGCTTCTGTGCTTGCCGCCTGTACAGCCGAAGGCTATTACAAGCTGGCTCTTTCCCTCAGCAAGATACTGAGGCACAAGAAAATCTATAAGGTCGAAAATCTTACTTTTTAAGGTCTGTGAAATTTCTGAGTTAAGGACGTAGTCCTGTACCTCCTTCTCTACTCCCGTTTTACTTTTAAGCTCGGGAACATAGAAGGGATTCGGGAGACAACGCACGTCGAACATAAGGTCGGCTTCGTCGGGCACTCCATACTTAAAGCCGAAGGAAAGACAGTTAATTATCATACTTTCCGTTACGTCCTCAAGGAACATATTAAGCATATTTTCCTTGAACTTTGCTGTAGTCATAAGGCTTGTATCGATATAGTAATCGGAATGCTCCCTTATAGGCATAAGCATCTCGAATTCCGCCGAAATCGCCTTATCTATATCTCCGTTGGCAAGGTCGTAAAGAGGATGCTTTCTTCGGGTCTCCTTATACCTGCGCTTAATTACGTCGTGGTCGGCGTAAATAAACAGCACCTTTACATTGACGCCCTGCTCACGCATTTTTTCCACATTTTCCCAAAGCTGGAGAAAAAGCTCTCCGCCTCTTATATCAACAACGATTGCCACCTTATTTATAGAAGAATTTTCGCCGCAAAGCTCCGAAAACTTCGGAATAAGCTGAGGCGGCATATTATCTATACAGAAGTAGCCTATATCCTCAAGTACATCTACTGCACAGGATTTACCCGATCCCGAAATACCGGTAACAATAATATACTCCATTTTTCCGTTCCACCCTTACAGTAATATCAGCTATTACTCAATAATAAGCATTTCACATTCAAGCATTATACCCGAATCCTCGAAAACCTTCTTTTTTACGCCTTCAACAACCTTCAGCACATCTTCTGCTGTAGCGTTATTCTTATTGATGACGAAGCCGCTGTGTTTTTCGCTTACCTCGGCGCCGCCGCAGGAATAACCCTTAAGCCCGCTGGCCTCGATAAGCCTTGCGGCAAAGTCGCCCTCGGGACGCTTAAAGGTACTGCCCGCGCTGGGGTATTCGAGAGGCTGGGAACTTTTACGCTTTCCCATAAGCTCGTTCATACGGGCTGAAATCTCTTCCTTATCGCCCTTCTTAAGCCGAAGTCCTACGGTAAGGATTATATCTCCCGTACCTGTAAAGCGGCTATGACGGTAGGATAAATCGAGCTCTTCCCTTTCCGCCCTTACTATTTCGCCCTTTTCGTTAAGATAGGTGCAGTATTCAACTATATCCTTCATTTCGCCGCCGTAGGCTCCTGCATTCATATACAGGCCGCCGCCCACAGTTCCCGGGATTCCGTAGGCGAATTCCATTCCCGAGAGACACTTATCCCTTGCGGTAAGACAGACCTTCGAAAGCGTAGCGCCTGCCTCACACTCTATAAGGGTATCATCAACGGAAATACCCGAATAATCTCCCGAAATAAGGATAACTACGCCTCTGAGACCGTTATCGCTTATGAGAATGTTACTGCACTTTCCGAAAACGTAATACTTGATGCTGTTTTTACGGCAGGAAGCTATAAGCCCCCTGATACATTCTGCGGAATTTGCCTTAACAAGTACGTCACAGCTTCCGCCGATGTTAAAGGAGGTATACTTAGCGGTATTCTCGTTAAAGAGAATTTCCGCTCCGTATTTCTCCGCCGTTTCTTTTATACAGGTATAGTCCAAAGCTCTACCCCTCCGAATTATTTCTTATTCTAAAGTATATAAGTAGGCAGCGCCGATTATACCTGCGTCATTTCCGAGCTTACAGATTCCGAGCTTTGTGGAGGACTTGGGGTCGATACAGTAGCTTTCCTTAGCGATATACTCTACAAGGGGATTTGTAAGGTTTTCACCTTCCTTACAGATTCCGCCGCCGATAAGAAGCATTTCGGGCTGGAAAATGTTTACTACGTTTGTGAGTCCACAGCCGAGATAGTTGATATACTTGTTTACAACCTCGGTAGCAGTCTTATCTCCTGAACGGAAGCCGTCGAAGGCGGTCTTACCGTCTACGTTTTCAAGCTTTCCGCCTGCTAATTCCCACATTTTTGTAGCGCTGTCGGCTTCCATAGCTTCCTTTGTGAAGTTGATAAGGGCGGTAGCCGAGGAATAAGCCTCGAAACAGCCCTTTCTGCCACAGCCGCACTGTCTTCCGTTATATTCGATTACGGTATGACCGAGCTCTCCGCCGCAGAAGTTGAAGCCTGTATAAATCTTTCCGTCGGTAATAATACCGCCGCCAACGCCTGTGCCGAGTGTAATAACGACAACGTTCTTATAGCCCTTGCCTGCACCGTTTACAACCTCGCCGAAGGCCGCCGCATTAGCGTCGTTTTCAACATAAATCTTTGTACCGAGCTTCTTGCTTAAAATTCCGCCTAAATCGAAATTGTCGAAGCCTAAGTTGCAGGAGTATAATACTACGCCTGTATCACGGTTAGCGGTACCGGGAGTTCCTATACCGATACTGTTTACCTCGGAAACGTCTATCTTAGCTTCCTGACAAGCGAGCTTAACGCCCTCAACAATGCTGTCAGCGATTTCCTCGGAGGGACGGGGAAGATTTGTCTTGATGTTGGAGCGTCCGATGATGTTGTAATTTTCGTCTACAACGCCTACCTTGATGTTTGTTCCGCCTAAGTCAATACCTATGTTGTACATATTAAATCTTTCCTTTCAGATTTCTTGAATTGTAATAGTTTTTGAAACGTTCTTCGTTTGAATTTACAATAAGCTTTTCGGGAAAGCCTGTTCTTTCGAGAAGCTCAATTGCCTGTCCGAATTCGCCTATCTTTGTATAGAAATGTGCGTCAGAATTGACGATTATTCCTGTACCGTGCTTTTCACAGGCTTCGAGTATCGGCTCGTAAAGCCTGTCTGAGCCGTTGTTTCTGCCGAGCCTGCCCACATTCAGCTCGATAAGCTTACCGTATTCCGCACAGGCTCTCGTTACCTCGTCTATATCATAAGGATAACGTTTATCCTCGGAATGACATATTACATCCACGCGGGGATTGTTAAGCGCTCCAATATAAGCCTTTGTGTGGGAAGCCTTATCGGAAGGCATATACACCTGAGGATGGAACGAAACGTTTACCCATTCGAGAGAATCGTAAACATAATTATGGTAAATATCGATTTTACCGTTCGAATCCACAATATTCGCTTCTATACCCCTTATTATTCTGACTCCGTGAATATAATCGGGCAGTATTCTTAAATTTTCGAAATGCCAGGTATCGGGAGCGTCCTGCATATCAATACCGTGATCGGTCATACCAAGATACTTGATACCGTGCTCCGAGGCCCATAACGCATTCTCGGTTATCGTGCTGTAGGCGTGGGTCGAAGCAAGTGTATGGGTATGCATATCGGCAATAAAGCCGTATTTTTTATCAGACATCATATTTTGTAACCGTATCTGCGCCTTCCATACTTAAGCCGAGATTGTCGAGAAGATCCTGCGCCGCATTGTAGCCCATCTTCTTCTGACGGTTATTCATAGCCGCTACTTCGAGGATTACTGCAAGATTACGGCCGGGCTTTACAGGAATTGTAAGATAAGGAACCTTAACGTTAAGAATGGACATATAGTGGTTATCCATACCCATTCTGTCGTATACCTTTTCGGGGTTCCAGGGCTCAAGCTCAACTACCATATCAATCTTTTCCGTTACCTTAACGGCACCCATACCGAAAAGCTGACGGACATTTATAATACCGATACCGCGAAGCTCGAGGAAGTGGCGGATATTATCGGGAGAGCTTCCGACTAAGGTGATGTTTGAGGTTCTTCTGATTTCTACTGCGTCATCGGCAACAAGTCTGTGGCCACGCTTTACAAGCTCGATAGCGGTCTCGCTCTTACCTACGCCGCTGTCGCCGAGGATAAGAACGCCTTCACCGTAGATTTCGATAAGAACGCCGTGTCTCGTAATACGGGGAGCGAGATTAAGATTAAGGAAAGCGATAAGCTTCGCCATAAAAGCGGAAGTACTATCGTGGCTTCTTAAAAGAGCAACACCGTATTTCTTCGCAAATTCATCCATTTCGGGGAATATTTCAAGGTCACGGGTTACAACTACTGCAGGGGGCTTCTGTGAGAATAAGGTTTCGAAGGAGGCTCTTCTTTCCTCCTCGGAACGATTCTCCATAAAAGCATATTCGGACTTACCTAAAATCTGAATACGGGTATTATCGAAATATTCGTAAAAGCCTCCGAGCTGTAAGCCGGGACGATTTACGTCATAGCTGTAAATGTTGATTTCCTTGGGGCTTACCTGGCTGTAAACAACCTCCAGCTCATACTCGTTGATAATCCTGTCTAAGGAAACGGAAAATTCCTGTGGCATAAATTTAATTCCTTTCTTTCGGGTATTTGATGTGCCTGGCACAATACTCTATTCTATTATACAATATACAGGGAGATTTTTCAATCGTTTTTAAAAATATTTTTACTGCAGTATAAAAGCCGATATAACGGAAAAAAGCACTTGCAATCGCAAGTGCTTTTTTCCTGGTGCCGCTGATCGGACTTGAACCGATACGGTATTGCTACCAAGGGATTTTAAGTCCCTCGTGTCTGCCGATTCCACCACAGCGGCTTAACTAACAGTACAGATTATACATCATTTTTCCTGTTTTGTCAATAGGTTTTCCGAATTTTTTTCTAAATCCCTTAAAAGAACAATCCGTCGGCGGAGCAAAAAGCCCTGCCGACAGGATATTCCGCTGTATAAAATTACTGATATAAAGGCTCACAGGTAATATTTACGCCGAGTCTCCTGAATACCCTTTCGTCAACAGCCGAAAGAAGTACCGAGGAATGAACCTCACAGCCTCTGAGCTTTGAAAGCTGTTCCATACACTGCTCGGCGTTGGCGTCGCTTGCCGCACAGATAGAAAGAGCGATGAGGGTTTCGTCGGTATGGAGACGAGGGTTACGGTTGCCTAAATGGTCAGTCTTAAGATGCTGGATAGGCTCAAGGATTTCGGGAGAAATGAGTCTTATACTGTCGTCGAGTCCCGCAAGGGTCTTAAGCGAATTAAGAAGAAGCGCAGAAGAAGCGCCTAAAAGATCCGAGGTCTTTCCTGTAACGATTGTACCGTCGGGAAGCTCCATAGCCGCCGCAGGAGCTCCTGTAATAGCCGCCTTCTGAAGAGCGGGCGCAATAACGGTACGGTCGTGGGGATTTACCTTAGCCTGCTTCATAAGAAGCTCGAGCTTTACAATTATTTCGTCTCCGATAAGACCTCTCCTCTGGTCGCAGAGGCCTGTATAATAACGTCTTATGATCTCCTGTCTCGATGCGTTTTTTACAACCTCATCGTCGATAATACAGTTTCCTGCCATATTAACGCCCATATCGGTAGGAGACTTATAGGGACATTCCCCGAGAATTTTCTCCATCATAGCGGTTACAACAGGGAATATCTCGATATCTCTGTTGTAATTTACGGTAGTTTCTCCGTAGGCCTCGAGATGGAAGGGGTCAATCATATTCACATCGTTAAGGTCTGCCGTTGCAGCCTCATAAGCGAGGTTAACGGGGTGCTTAAGGGGAATATTCCATATCGGGAAGGTTTCGAATTTCGCATATCCCGCCTGCTTACCCCTCTTGTGCTCGTGGTAGAGCTGTGAAAGGCAGGTAGCCATTTTTCCGCTTCCGGGGCCTGGAGCTGTAACGATAACAAGCTCACGGGTAGTTTCGATATAATCGTTCTTTCCGTAGCCCTCGTCGCTTACAATCTTCGAAATATCGGAGGGATAACCTTCAATCGAATAGTGACGGTACACCTTTACTCCGAGAGATTCGAGACGCTTCTGAAAAGCTTCTGCAGTAGGCTGGCCTCGGAACTGGGTCATTACAACGCTTCCCACATAGAGTCCCATAGAACGGAAGCAGTCGATAAGCCTTATAACATCAAGATCGTAGGTAATACCCAGGTCGCCTCTAAGCTTATTCTTTTCTATATCGGAGGAGTTGATTGCGAAAACGACCTCTACCCTCTCCTTAAGCTTTAACAGCATTCTCAGCTTACTGTCGGGCTGAAATCCGGGAAGAACCCTCGAAGCGTGGAAATCGTCAAAAAGCTTTCCGCCGAATTCGAGATAGAGCTTTCCTCCGAACTTCGAAATACGTTCCATAATATGCTCGGACTGCATTCGGATATATTTATCGTTGTCAAAACCGATTGAATTCATTTATTTCATTTCCTTTCGCCTTATTATATAACCTAATTTTATATTATACATCAGTTCTCGGAAAATTTCAAGTGGTCATCTCTAAAAACCCTTTTGAATGAAGAAAATAAGTTTTTTTACGTGTACAGGTATAAAATAATAAACCGCTACCCGAAAACGGATAACGGTTTAATATCGAATTATGCTTCTACCGCTTCGCCGGAAAGCTCTGCTGCCCAGTCGTCAAAACCCTGCTGAACAAGGTCATAGGTTTCGTAACAAACCTCGGGAAGCTTACTCTTACCGCCGAAAATGCCTTCACATTCACCAAAGCCTGTTTCAAAAGCGTCTCTTAAGGTTTCGAGTGCTTCGGGATCGTCTCCTGCAAGGCTCTTTGCGAAATCAAGAATACGGTTGGCAGTTTTTTCTGCGCCCCAGTAATCCTCTTCTACCTCTTCGGGTGCGGCATAGCTCTTTAAAATTTCGTCAAGCTCGCTTAAGATAGAACTCTTCTTACTTTCGTTTACCTGACCTGTAAGCATCTGCTGTACCATATCGCGCATAAGCTCGTTCTTGGTACGAAGATTACCCTTGATTTCAACGCTGAGACCCTTTGCGGCTTCCGTGCTCTCTGTGTTCCCGGCGTTTTCGGAATAGTTTTCCTTCTTGTCTGCCTCGCTGCCTTCTCTTGAAGAGCCCGTCTTATTGTCGGTAAGCGCAGCCTTAGTATAAGCAGGGGTAAATGTTGAACCGGACTTGATAAACTTGTCCGTATGCTCCGAAGCGAGGGTAGTTTCCTTAGTTTCGGAAATTCTTTCCGACGCCTTCGGTGCAGTAGCATTAGTTAAAGTGGAAAATTCCGCAATTCTTCCAATGCTTGCCATAATTGTCAACTCCTTTCGACTATATTTCGTATATTATATCGTCAGATTAAACCATAAACTTTAGGGGTTACGGAAAATTATTCCGCTTTTTTCGCTTTCTGGCGATAAGCCCAGAATTTATTCACTACAAAATTTATCGGAACAGTAACAAACATATTAAGAACAGGGGCTACAATCTCGGAAATCTCCTCCGCCGTCATACTCTCGGGAAGAAATTCTATAAATCCCGAAGCCCAGCCTATTATGTCTCCAACAAAGCCGAAGTACTGCCCGATACCGAGCAGGTCTATCCAGAGTATAAGAAGGACTGTATTTATTCCGAAGCCGAGGGCATAGGAAGCATAGCTTTTCAGAAGAACCTTCCACCATACTCTCTTTTCCTTTGTCTCGTCCTCCTTGAACACAAACCTGCTGCCCCAGAAATAGGCGTTAAGGACGCTTATTATAAAGCCAAGGGCGTTGGCGATAACGTAATGTACCCCCAACGCCACAAATATTACATATACAAGATAGTTTACCAGCGTATTTGACACGCCGACAAGACCAAACTTGATAAACTGGATTACTGAGCTTTTTTTCATACTTCAGACCTTAGATAAAATTTCGCCGGCTATCTTGCTGAGGGGAAGCTGTTTCATTACCGCACCAGTTCTATAGGCAACGCCCGGCATACCGTAAACAACGCAGGTTTCCTCGTCCTGGCCGATAGTATAGGCTCCTGCCTTCCTCATTTTAAGAAGGCCTTCCGCGCCGTCGGCACCCATACCAGTAAGAATTGCGCCGATAGCGTCCTTTCCTGCAGTACGTGCCACACTCTCGAAGAGTACGTCTACCGAAGGACAGTGTCCCGAAACCTTACCTCCGCGCTGGCTCTTTACATAGTAACCCCGTGAATCCTTTTCAAGCGTTAAATGGAATTCACCTGCCGCTAAAATAACCTGACCTCTTACAAGGCGGTCGCCGTCCTCGGCTTCCTTTACCTTCATCGGACTGCAAGCGTCCATACGCTCGGCAAACATCTTTGTGAAGTTAGCGGGCATATGCTGTACAATAACAACAGGGGGAGTATTTGCAGGAAAATTCTTTACTACCTCGATAAGCGCATCAGTACCGCCTGTGCTGGCTCCGAGGGCTATAACCGTACCTGTACGACAGCTTGAAATCGTACTTATTGAAGTAGAATTTCTATATAATTCAGTTCTTTCCGTAACTGTTCTTACCTTTGCACTTCTTGAAACTCTTATATTATTTACGAGCTTTTTAACGAAGGCCTTAGCGTCATCAGAGGTCTTTATAAGGGGCTTCTTTACGAAGTCTACAGCACCTGCGCTAAGGGCGTCAAAGGCGAAAACAGGGGTAGAAGTAACGACAATAACGGGAACCTTATGAACAGGAAGGAAGGATTTAAGAAAATCTATACCGTTCATTCCCGGCATTTCCACGTCAAGAGTTACTACATCGGGTTTTAGTTCTAATATTTTTCTCCTTGCCTCGTTGGAATCCGTAGCGACGCCCACTACTTCTACATCACTGTAGGCGCCCAATTCTTTCATCATAAAGCTTCTGAAAAGAATAGAATCATCAACGATAAGCACTCTTATTCTATCTGACATTTTTTCCTCACATATCAATCTTTACGATATATTGCCGGCTTTACGTAAGTAAATCGGGAGCTGTCACGCTGAATACTCTCGGCATGACCGATAAACAGATATCCGCCGGGTGCGAGAACATCAAAAAATCTCTCTATAAGCTTATTTTTAGTCTCCATATCAAAATAAATCATTACGTTACGACAGAAAATAAGGTCGAAGGGCTGTTTTCTGAAAGGAATTTCATCCATAAGATTAAACACCTTATACACTACCCTTTTCTTAAGCTCGTCGTTTACACGATAACAATTATTGTTCATAGGGACAAAGTATTTCTTCTTTACGCTGTCCGAAAGATTCTTCATACTGTCTGCGTGGTAAACGCCCTGCTGCGCCTTGGCGAGAACCTTTCTGGAGATATCGGTTGCAAGAATCTTGGTATCCCAGCTTCCTGCATTAGCGCCGAAATACTCCATCATTTCGATTTCATTCGTATAAGGCTCCTCACCGCTTGAACAGCCTGCGCTCCAGCAGTAGATTACCTTCTTATCCTGACGCTTTTTTTCGATTTCAGGAAG
The DNA here is from genome assembly GCA_045579625.1 of Ruminiclostridium sp. GTDB lineage: Bacteria > Bacillota > Clostridia > Oscillospirales > Ruminococcaceae > Ruminiclostridium_E. Next base: position 34,651 of record JAZNMN010000073.1, on the reverse strand, counting down.
AAAGACCTCTCTCATAAACTGATAGTGCTCGGGTTCACGCAGAAAATATGTATGGTTCGTAGTAAGCTTATTAAGAAGATTTACTATCTCTGTTCCCGACGAGTCGGCAAAAACCATATCAAGAAAATCACCATAGGTACTGTAGCCTCTTGCATTAAGCTCGTTACCGAGTCTTCCCTCGATAAGTACCTTCTTCTGTGTAAGATTTATTCCGTAATTCTCCTTGATATAACCGACAAGTCTCTGAAATTCTTTTTCATTTATAGAAACTGCCATAATTTTAATCCATCATTCCGTACTGATCTCCGTCGTAAATGAGCTTGTTCACGTCAAGTACAAGCTTGATTCCGTCGGGAAGCTCAAGAAGATACTTGATGAACTTATTGCTGTTTACATCCTTACGTTCGGGAGACTGGGCAATATTCTTTTCGTATACGGGTAATACATCGAGAACCTCGTCTACGATAATACCAACCTGTGTATCGTCCATAGTAACGATAATCGTACAAGTACGCTCATTATAAGGAATTTCTTCCTTGCCGAAACGTGCTCTTAAATTAACAACAGGAACTACCTTACTTCTTACGTTTATAATACCCTTTATGTAATAAGGTACGCTGGGAACTGCCGTAATATGAGGAACACCGATAATTTCGACAACATAAGGAATCTCAATACCGTAAACCTGCTTACCGATAAGGAAGGTCATAAGCTTAGTTACTTCGTTTTCCTTATCATTCTTGGTATTAAGAGCCTTTTTCTTCATTTCTTCCTGCTTGGCCAGTAAATCCTTTACATCCATCTTAAGCCTCCGTTAACGTGCGTTAATAAGATTATTTACATCAATGATGAGAGATATACTTCCGTCGCCCATAATGGTACAGCCGGAAAGACCCTCGCCCTTTATATCGTACTGTGAGAGATACTTGGGGAACGGCTTTACAACAACCTGCTGTTCGCCGATAAGTCTGTCCGAGAAGAGGCAGACGCTTCTGTTATCGGCCTCAATAAGTAAAAGTATACCGTCTTCAAGATTGGTAATATCTGTCTTTAAAGCGAATTTCTCGTGGAGACGTAAAATAGGATAGCATACGCCTCTTATCATAATCATCTCACCCTGCTGTGTATCGCGGATGATCTGATCCTTGGTAACCATAAAGCTTTCCTTGATATTGGAAATCGGAACTGTAAATATAGCGCCGCCGACTTCGATATCCATACCGTCGATAATAGCAAGGGTAAGCGGAATCTTGATGATAAAGGTTGTACCTTCACCCTTCTTGCTTTCTACCGCAAGGCTTCCGCCGACCTTTTCGAGATTCTTCTTTACAACGTCCATACCTACGCCACGTCCGCTGTACTCGGTAACAACCTCGTTAGTGGAGAAGCCGGGTAAGAGAATCATATTCTGGATCTCACGCTCTGTATATTCGCTTGCAGGCTTCATAAGTAAGCCGTTACGCTCTGCCTTTGCAAGAATTTTCGATGTGTCAATACCCTTACCGTCATCGGAAACTGTGATAATAACCTCACCGGAAGCGTTCATAGCGGAAAGCTTGACTGTTGCGGAGGCGGGCTTGCCTGCCTTAATTCTTTCTTCGGCAGTATCCTCGATACCGTGATCCATACAGTTTCTTACGAGATGCATAAGCGGGTCGTTAAGGTTGTCCACGATAGACTTGTCAACTTCTGTTGAGTCGCCCTCGATAACGAGCTCAGCTTCCTTACCGAGCTTAACCTTCATATCACGAACGATTCTGTTCATCTTCTGGAAGGTGCCTGTTAAGGGAACCATTCTGATTGACATTACGGTATCCTGAAGCTCATCGGTAAGCTTACGAAGCTCACGGGCTGCCTTGGAAAAGCTTTCGAGGCGGAGGCCGTTGAGCTCGGGGTTGGAGATAACCATAGATTCGGTAGTAATAATTTCACCGACAATATCGTGAAGCTGGTCAAGCTTAAGGAGGTTTACGCTTATAAGACTCTGCTTACCGCCTCCGCCTGCCGCCTGCTTAGCTTCCTGTCTGGGCTTTTCTTCTGCCTTCTGTGCCGCAGGAGCAGCAGCCTGTGCTGTGGGAGCGGGAGCCGCTTCAGCCTCAGCCTTGGGAGCTTCTGCCGCTTCAACGGCAGGAGCCTTCTCCTCCTCGCCCTTTACCTCGTCCTCGATAACCTCGTAGGACTGAACGTTAAGTGAGCCTTCGATAAGCTGTAATATGGAAGCGTTATCCTGTGCCTTGAAGGTAACAAGGAAACCATTATCTATAATAACATTTGCGGAATCCTGGTTTGATTCGATATCATCGGGAACGAACTTGATTATCTCAGCCTCTTCCTTGATGCTGTTAAGAAGCATAAAGGCACGGATATTCTCCATCTTACAGCCGTCGTCAAAGAATACACGAACTGTCATACTGCCTTCTACGGAAGCGCCCGCAGGAGCGGCAGAGGATGAAGAAGCCGAAGGAGCTGAGGACGCTGTTGAAGCAACCTCGCCCTTTAATATCTTAGCGCCGTTTTCGAGCTGTGAAATCATAGCCGAGAAATCGGTAGCTTCATATTCGTCGCTGTTCTGTAAAGCGTCAATTTCTGCCTTAAAAAGGTCAGACATCTGGAAAACCAAGTCATAGACAAAGCCTACGTCAGTCATCTTTTCGGGGTTTTCTCTGATGATGAAGAACATATCCTCACCCTTATGAGCGAGCTGCTGGAGATTTTCAAAGCCCATCATAGCGGAGGAGCCCTTAACCGTATGCATTATACGGAAAATCTCGTTGATATCATCCTCAGTAAACTCGTTAGCCTTCTCCGTTCTTAAAAGAATTTCGTCAAGCTGTTCGAGTAAGCCGGTCGTCTCAAAGATATAGACGTCAACCATTGCTTCCATTCCGGGTTCAACTTTAGCCATAACAAATCCAAACCTTTCCGCTCACTAATATATTATTGATTGCCGCCTGTGAGCCTACGGCAGAGGATATACATAAAATATTGTAATGAAAATATTGCAAAAGACGAAAATTTATGTTAATATTAAATAAAGTAACAGAAATCCATTGAAAGAGAGGAAACCCTATGCCCCATATTTCAAACATTGGCGACTCGTCGATAAGCAAGAATTTCAGCAATTCATCGCTTAATAACAGAGGCTCCGACCAGGGCGGCGAACAGTTTACCGTCTCGGGTACTCCGAAACAGCAGCAGCTTCAGTCGGTATCCGATAAAAATACAAGCAACAATCCTCAGACTACAATGGGTCAGAGAGACCTGATTCCTCTCGCGATAACAAGCACCAAGAATCAGACTCTTGCTGTTGAAACGGTAAAGGATATAATCAACACCGATCTTCTCAATACAGCTCGTCTCAACGGCTACACAGAGCTTGTGGGCGAGCTCGAAAGCCTCAGCAGTTCTCTTTATATTCCTGCAGGAGAGCTTGTCAAGGAAATGATGGAGCAGGAAAAACAGAACACTATGTTTTCCGGCAACAAGTTCTACGACCTTCTCCGTGAAATCTCCAAGGACGCCAACGAGGATCTTAAGGAAGCTATAGGAAATATGCTTAAGGCGATAAACTTTTCAAGCAATAAGCGTGAAATCACAACCGCCGTTTCAGCAAACCTCAGGTTTCTTGCAGAATACTTCTCGCCTAACAGGAACTTGTCCGAACAGCTCAGCAATCTTGCCCAGAGGTGGAACGGAAACGAAGCCGAAACCAATTTCGCAGGGCTCAGAGGAAATACCGCAGACCTTTTACAGAATCTTTCGGAGAGCCTCCTCAACGACAGCCATACTCAGACGCTTCTTCCTATCGTTACTCATAATCTTTCAAAATATAACACAAACAGCTCAATGCTGAGGGAATATTTCGGGCAGCTTCTTTCTCAGATTCCATCTTATGAAATGAGAAACGAACTGGCAAATGCCTTCGAAAATATACTTGCGAAGCTAACCAAATACAACTCCCTATCTAATTATACTATAAGTGAACAAAAAAATCAAGTAGAAATTTCTAATTTTAGTAATGAACACCAAACTGACCCCATAATTTCGGCGTATTTAACAGAAAATTTAGGTAATGATGACTATCTTACGTCTCAGGGACTTGTAAATTCCGACTTTTCCGACTATATTACAGGGCTTCAGGACGGAAGTTTGGGTTCTACGGAGGCAATAAAAAGCCTCCTTACCTCCCTTATAGGAGATGAGGCGGTAAAGAATACCCTGCTGACGCAGCTTAATTCTATCAGCAGTCCCGAAGAAATGGTTGATTTCCTTAATAATCTTCTGGATAATATGCCCGACGGAGAGCTTAAGGAGCAGGTCTACGACGTTCTCGAGCAGGCTGTTGCGAATATGGAAGAGAAAAATCCCTTTAAGAAGGCTCCTGCAGTAAAATCAAGCTCGATACAGGCTCTCACCGATTTCGTTGAGCGTAATATCAATCATCCTGCATTAAAATCAATAGACAGCTTCAACGCGTCTAACCTTCTTCAGAGTATGATTAACGCCCCCGGCGTAATGACCCCCCTCGCCCACTATATCCTTCCTATCCAGGTAGAGGATACGAGAGCCTTCGGGGAGCTCTGGGTAGATAATAACGACGAATCGGAATCCGGCGGTCGGGGAATGGGAAAGAACCACCACCTTTTCCTCACCTTCGACGTTGATACATACGGACGCTTCGAGGTGGATGTATACGCAAGGGACAACAACGTAAACGTCAGTCTCCTCTACCCCATCAGCTTCAGCAGGAATGTCGATACCATAGTTACGAAAATCAACAGAATTGCCGCCGCTACACAGTACACTATCACGGATTTCAACACGGGTATCCTCAAAGAGCCCCATAATTTAACCCAGATATTCCCTAAATTAAACGAAAGGAGGGCGGGTCTTAATGTCCAGGCGTAAAAATTACGGCCAGAAGGCTGCAGTAGCCCTTAAGTACAATCCGAGCCTTAACTACGCTCCCGTAGTAGTAGCCTCGGGTCTCGGCGAGCTCGCACAGAGAATTGTAAATATCGCCGATTCCAACGGCGTTCCGATTTATCGTGACGACAGCACTGCCGCCCTGCTTGTTATGCTTAATTCGGGAGAACAGATTCCCCCCGAGCTTTATCAGATTGTTGCGGCAATTTATGCCGAGGTTGTATACAGCGCAAATGAAACAAAGAAGCTGTCCCTCAGAAGGTCGAAAAGCTGAGGAATGCGAAACCGCCCTGCACCGAAAGGCACAGGGCGGTTTCATTATGGAAGGATAACTCAGTATTCTTTGTATCACGAAGATTATGAACTCTTTGTTCTGTTTATATTATATACCATTACTCTTCAAAATACAATTACAAAACGGTTAAAAATTATTACAAAACGGTAACAAAACAACCGAAAAAGTTACAATTTGTAACTTTTTGGATAATTTCTGAGGATTAGATTATATTTGGCTGAAAAAGCTGTGAATCAATTTGACAGCAAATCAAAGCTATGGTATAATTCTTTTTATATGAAAGGAGAGATGAAAATGCAGGATAATACACAGCTCGCTACCCCCGAAAGCTTCGACAATATACTTAATTCAAGCCGTACTGCCGAAATACTCGAGACAGCCAAGCCCTTTATGGAGCTTATTATGCATAATGAATGCGCACTCAGAGAAATAGAAACAAAGCTCAATATCCTTAACGACGAATTTTCAACCTTATATAACTATAACCCCATAGAAACAATAAAAACAAGAGTAAAAGACCCTATCAGCATCGTTGAAAAGATGCACAGGAAGAACGTCCTTCCTACCGTAGAGAATATAGAAAAGACCCTTAACGATATTGCAGGAATCAGAGTTATCTGTTCCTTTCCCGAGGATATTTACGCTATAGCGGAAATGCTTACAAAGCAGGATGACGTTACCGTTATCGCAAAAAAGGATTATATAATAAATCCTAAGCCCAACGGCTACAGAAGTCTCCACTATATTCTCGGAATCCCGATTTTCCTTTCTACGGGAAAGAAGAATATGAAGGTAGAGGTGCAGTTCCGTACAATAGCTATGGACTTCTGGGCAAGTCTCGACCACAAAATGAAGTACAAGCACAATATCAAGGACGCCGAGGAAATTGCGGCTGAGCTTAAAATGTGCTCCGACGCTATAAACGCCATTGACTACCGTATGCAGGTAATAAGAAACCGTATCGAACGAAACGGGAATATGTAAAGCCAATCCGCAGGATATAACCCCTGCGGATTTTTTATGCACAAAAAAAGACTGCCGTGAAAATCCACAGCAGTCTTTTATAATTACTTGTTGATTCTTGCTTCGAGAGCGTCAAGCTGAGCTTCGAGAGCTGCAGGGAGTCTACCGCCCTTATCAGCGATTTCTTCCTTGTAGTATCTTCTCATTTCAGCAACTTCCTTAGTCCAGAGATCCTTATCAACAGCAAGGAGCTTATCCATAATTTCGGGAGTTACTTCGTCCTCGATACCTTCAACATTGATATCGCCCTTCTTAGGAAGGTAACCGATAGGTGTTTCTTCTGCTTCGATTGTACCTTCACATCTCTTGATGATCCAGTCGAGAACTCTCATATTATCGCCGAAACCGGGCCAGATGAAGTTTCCGTTTTCATCCTGCTTGAACCAGTTAACGTTGAAGATCTTAGGAGCCTTATCGCCGAGCTTCTTACCCATTTCGATCCAGTGTGCCCAGTAGTCGCCTACATTGTAGCCGATGAAGGGCTTCATAGCCATAGGATCGTGACGGAGAACGCCTACTGCACCTGTAGCGGCAGCTGTTGTTTCGGAAGAAACAGCAGAACCGACATAAGTGCCGTGATTCCAGTCAAAGGACTGATATACGAGAGGAGTTGTGGACGCACGACGACCGCCGAAGATAATAGCGGAAATCGGAACACCCTGAGGATTGTTGAATTCAGGAGAGATGCAGGGGCAGTTTACAGCGGGAGCTGTGAAACGGCTGTTGGGATGAGCGAGGTTGTTGCCATCTGCAGTATATTCAACACCGTTAACCTTAGCGCCCTTCCATTCTGTTGCATTAACAGGAGGATTCTTGTCGAGCTTTTCCCACCATACTGTCATATCGTCGTTGTTAATAGCAACGTTTGTGAAGATTGTATCCTTCTTTGTGCATTCGAGAGCGTTAGGGTTGGACTTTTCGTTTGTACCGGGAGCTACGCCGAAGAAACCGTTTTCGGGGTTGATAGCGTAAAGTCTGCCGTCAGCACCCTGCTTCATCCAGGCAATATCATCACCTACGGTAAATACTTCGTAGCCGTCCTTCTTATAGCCCTCGGGGGGAATAAGCATAGCAAGGTTTGTCTTACCGCAAGCGGAGGGGAATGCTGCTGTAATATACTTAACTTCACCGTCGGGCTTCTTAACGCCGAGGATGAGCATATGTTCAGCCATCCAGCCTTCCTTCCAGCCCTGGTAGGAAGCGATTCTTAAAGCAAAGCACTTCTTACCGAGAAGTACGTTACCGCCGTAAGCGGAGTTTATAGACCAGATTGTGTTATCTTCAGGGAAATGAACAATATATCTCTTTTCGGGGTCAACGTCAGCCTTGGAATGTAAGCCTCTTACGAAGTCGTTGGATTCGTCGCCGAGGTTTTTGAAAGCGTCAGCGCCCATTCTTGTCATAATGTTCATATTAAGAACTACGTAGATAGAGTCGGTAAGCTCTACACCTACCTTAGCGAGAGGAGAACCGATAGGACCCATAGAATAAGGGATAACGTACATTGTTCTTCCCTTCATAACGCCGTCATACATAGGAGTAAGCTTAGCGTACATTTCTTCGGGATCGCACCAATAGTTAGTAGGACCTGCGTCCTCTCTTTTCTTGGAACAGATAAATGTTCTGTCTTCAACACGAGCTACGTCGTTGGGTTCGGTTCTGTGATAAAGGCATCCGGGAAGCTTTTCCTCGTTAAGCTTTATCATTTCGCCTGTGGATAATGCTTCGGCAGTAAGTGCGTCGAGCTGTTCCTTACTTCCGTCAATCCAAACAACTTTCTCGGGCTTTGTGAGGGCAGTCATCTCCTCAACCCACTTTAAAACATTAGGATTCTTGGTCATAGTGAGTGTTCTCCTTAAAATTATTATAATACTTCAAGAGTATTCATTACTGAAACGTGAGAATTGTAAAAAAGTCAAACGTTCTACAAATACTATTATATCTTATTTTTATCCATAGGTCAAGTATTTTTTCATAATTTTCCCATAATTTTTACTCAGATATTGTAATACTTTTACACAAAACTACGTCCCCTTTAATGTGGGACTTAAACGTTTTTCATATATACAAATCCGCCGCATATATAACACGAAACCGTATCATATATGCGGCGGTTAAAGTCACATCCGAACGAACATAGTCCGTTATATTTCCTCTGCCTCTTCTTCTGTTTCAGCGTAAGGCATATCAGCGTCATTACCTGTAACAAAACCTTCGTACTCGGAATAGTCATCCTCGCCGAAAAAGTCGTCATCATCGCCGATCATATCGAAATCTTCGAATTCATCAAAATCCTCAGCCTGTTCATCCATCTTTTTCTTGATAAAGAAGAAGGCTGCTGCAGCACCTGCAATTAAAGCGATAATGCCTACAAGTAAAGTAATACCATTCTTGTTCATAGCTTTTACCATCCTTTAAAAATTTTTCTGTTGTTATTATACAACATTTTTAAATAATTTTCAAGTAAATTTGAAAATTTGTCAATTTCAACAAAAAAGCTACATATTTCCTGTAAGATTCATCAAGACGGAAATTGCCGCCACCGGTGCAGTCTCACATCTCAGAATTCTCTTGCCGAGAGTTGCGGGAATAATTCCTGCCGAAACCGCAAGCTCAACCTCTTTTTCCTCAAAGCCGCCTTCGCTTCCTATAAAAATATCAATATTTTTTCCTTCGGCTCCTGCCACAATATCCTTAAGCTTTTCTCCGCCGCATTCGTAAAAGATAATTCCTGCAGTATTTTCGGAATCGAAGCTCTTTACCGCCTCGCTAAAGCTTATCATTTCGCCGATTTCGGGAATTATACCTCTGCCGCACTGTTTAGACGCTTCGTCGGCAATTTTACGGTATCGTTCTCTCTTTTTTGCGGCACTTTTCGGGTCGGGCCGTGACACGCATCTCTTCGACAGTACGGGAATTACCGAAGAAGCGCCAAGCTCAACTGCCTTCTGAACGATAAAATCAAGCTTATCGCCCTTAGGAACACACTGAAAAAGTCTGAGCTTTACGGAAGGCTCCGCCTCGTTTTCCTGTTTATCGAGAATTTCGAATTCGGCGGCATTCCTGTCGGCTGAAATAATCCTGCAAAGATAATCGTTCTTATTACCGTCGCACAGCACCGCCAAATCTCCGCTTCTCATTCTCAGAACCTGTGAAATATGAAGGGCGTCGGAACCTGTCACTACCGCCGTATCGCCGATATTTTCGGTAAAAAAACGAGGATAGCGCCATCTTTCGATTTTATCGGCGGGTATCGTTTTTTCAAAGTCTTCGTTAAGTTCCATAAGTAATCCTTCCCTGTCAGTCGAACAGTCCTGTATTCTTTATTTTGTTCAGCTCTCTGTCGGTTATGTAAAAATCCCGAAACAGCCCTTCTCCGAAGGAATAGAAGTCGTCGCCGTGCCCCTTTATGAAAAGGTGAGTAACCTCGTGAGCCGCTGTATATTCAAGATATTTCGGAGAAAGCTTAAGAAGCAGTAGGTTAAGAGTAATCCTTTCGTTCTTCCTGTTACAGCTTCCCCATTGGCTTTTCATAAGCTTAACGGAAAGCTTGGGAATACTGCCTTTATAATCGGATTTTCTGAGATATACGTCTACAATCGGAGGGATAATCCGCTTCCCTTCCTCGAGGTAAAAACGAACAAGGCTTTCCTTCCGCTTTTCTTCATTATCTGCGTCGGGAAGGCTGAGAATAAGCCTGTTATCCTTACGGCAGTACCCTTCTTCGCCCTGTAAAAATTCAAGAGTAAGCCTTTCTCCGAGAAATGTTATTTCAGTACCGTTACATACGGGCTTTTTCTTCCGCTCCTTAGAAAGAGCGATATTCTTTCTTATCCATTCCTCATTCCCTGCCACAAAGCTGTCAACAGCGGCTTTACTGACATAATAAGGAGCGCTTACCGCCACAGTTCCCTCGGGGGTTATTTTTATACGGATATTCTTCATTCCCTTTTTCCGTTTTAAAACGTAGTCGAACATCCTGTCCCCCTTACATTAAATCCGCCGCAGAATTTTACTCCTGCGGCAGAAAATCAATATTTATTATCAAATACATCAACGAATTCGGCATTGGTATAGCTTACTTCGCTTTTGCCTCCTGCGGGAGCGCTCTTAACGGGCTCAGCCTTAGGTAAAGGCTTGGGCTCGCTCTTTACGGGCTTTGCAGGTGCAGGCTCTGCCTTGGGTAAAGGCTTGGGCTCGCTTCTTACAGGCTGAGTAGGAGCAGGCTGTGCCTTGGGCAAAGGCTTGGGCTCGCTTCTTACAGGCTGTGCAGGAGCAGGCTGTGCCTTGGGTAAAGGCTTGGGCTCGCTCTTTACAGGCTGTGTGCGTGCAGGCTGTGCCTTGGGTAAAGGCTTGGGCTCGCTCTTTACAGGCTGTGTACGTGCAGGCTGTGCAGGTGCAGCTACAACAGGCGTCTTATTCTCGGAGTAGGAAGCTCTGGGCTTAGCGAAATTGAAGCCTGTAACCTTATCTCTGAGAGAATTCGAATGACCTGTAAGCTTTGCCGCCGAATCAGCACATTCCTTAGCGGTACAATTTGTTTCCATAACTACAGCGCTTATCTGCGCGAAGCCTGCGTCCACCTGTGAAATGGAATGAGACTGCTGTTCACAAGCAGCCGAGATCGTGAACAGACCTCTGTTGATTTCACCTGTCTTTTCGGCTATATTCTTGAATGTAACGGCTGTTTCCTTTGTCTTTTCAGAGCCCTCTCGAACACTCTGAACACAGCTCATAATAAGGTCGTTTGTTTTCTGTGCGGCTTCCTGTGACTTGGTAGCGAGATTCTTTACTTCTCCCGCTACAACTGCGAAGCCCTTTCCTGCTTCTCCTGCTCTCGCCGCCTCTACGGAAGAGTTAAGCGCAAGAATATTTGTCTGGAAAGCGATATCCTCGATTACCTTGATAAACTTTGCGATTTCGTCGGTAGAGCTGTTGATTTCATCCATAGCCTTAAGAAGCTCGTCCATCTTCTTTGTACCGCTTTCGACCTGTTCCATTGCGGCTTCGGCGTTAACTGCGGCAGTCTGTGCATTCTTGGCGTTATCGGATACGGCAGTCTTAATCTCATTTATGGAAGCGGAAAGCTCCTGAAGAGTTCCTGCCTGTTCGGAGGTACCTCTCGTAAGTATTACGGAAGCGGTAGAAACATTTTCTCCGCCGCTGTTTACTGCGCTTACGTCATCACGGATAGCGCTCAGTACATCGGCGATATTTCCCACAAGCTCCTTTATGTAACGTGCTGTTTCATCGCTTGTATCGAGCTGGTCAAGGGCGGAGAAATCCCCCTCGGAAATTCTCTTTATAAGCTGGCTGTTTTTTACGCTTCTTGCGGACGCACCGCCGAGAGCGTTAGAAATTACGTCTATTTCGTGAATATCGGTATTACAGCTTACACCTGCCGCAGAGCCGCCTTCGGAAATCGAGGAAGCGAGCTCGCTAAGAGGATTCGTAATCTCCTTCTTTGCGGAAAAAAGCGCAATAGCGCCTCCTGCAACAGATAAAACAAGTCCGACAGCTCCTGCAACGGTAATAAGCATACCGTCGACAGACAAAAGACTCATAATAAGTACGGCGAGAGCGGGAACAGCGCCTGCGCAAGCCGGAATAGCAACATATTTAAGCATAGAGCCGGTAAGATTTTTCTTCACGGTTATACCTCCGTATCAAAATATACTTTGTAATATTTTAACATATTTTTCTGAATTTGTCCATAGTTTTTTGAAACTATTTTTTCATTGTGTAGATATATATGACAGCGTCATCGTCTCCGTAGTAATTTTTTCTGACTGATATTTCCTCAAAGCCTGCCTTTTCATACAGTCCTCTTGCAGGAATATTTCTCGACCTTACCTCGAGAAATATCTTTTCCGCCCCTCTTTTTTCACATTCCGCAATAAATGCGGAAATAAGCTTCATTCCCGTTCCCTTTCGCCTTGAATCGGGCAGTACGGCTATCCTGTAAAGCTCCGCTTCGTCGCAGATAACCGTACCGAAGGCGTACCCCTCGGTCTTTCCGCCTTCGTTGTAAAGACTGTATATTCCCGTTTCGGCAGTAAGACAGCTTTCAACCGACTTTTCTGTCCAGGGATTATCGAAACAGGCCTTTTCAAGCCCGCATATTATCTCGTAAGCCTCCATCAGTGTGCCTCGTACCAGCTTTCTCCCGTTTTAGCGTCAACCGTAAGGGGAACGGAGAGGGATACTGCATTTTCCATTTCTTCACGTAGTATCTCCGCAACTCTTTCGGCAATGTCCTTTTTCGCCTCTACGATAAGCTCGTCGTGAACCTGAAGGATAAGCTTAGCGTCAAGCTTTTCCCTTTCAAGCCTTTCGTATACCTTTATCATAGCAAGCTTTATTACATCGGCGGCAGTACCCTGTATAGGGGTATTCATCGCCATACGCTTTCCTACCGCCTGGACATTCTTATTCGAGGCGGAAAGCTCGGGAATATAGCGTCTCCTTCCCTTTAAGGTAGTAACATAGCCCTTTTTCTTCGCTTCTGTGACAGTTTCGTTCATATACCTGTCAACACCTGAATATTTCGAAAGATAAGCCTTTATATATCTGTCCGCTTCGGAAACGGAAACCCCGATATCCTTCGACAGCGAAAATGCTCCTATTCCGTAGACAATACCGAAATTTACCGCCTTGGCGCTTCTTCTCATTTCTGGAGTAACCCACTCCACAGGCTGATTGAAAACCTGGGAGGCGGTAACCGTATGGATATCCTCGCCGCTTCCGAAGGCCTCTATCATAGCCTTATCGTCGGAAATATGTGCAAGTATACGAAGCTCAATCTGGGAATAGTCGGCGTCAACGAGAGTATAGCCCTCCTTCGCCACGAAGAAGCGCCTGAACTCCCTTCCGCGTTCCGTTCTTACAGGAATATTCTGAATATTCGGATCTACCGATGAAATTCGTCCCGTACGTGTTTCCGTCTGCTTGTAGGTCGTATGGACGCGGCCGTCCTCGCTTATTTCCTTAAGCAGTCCTGCCGCATAGGTAGAATTAAGCTTCGTAACGGCACGATATTCAAGAACAAGTCCCACTATAGGGTCGTAATCGGTAAGACCTTCAAGCACCTCTGCATTGGTGGAATAGCCTGTTTTTGTCTTTTTACCCGAGGGCAGTCCCAGCTTCTCGAAAAGTATCGCTCCGAGTTGTTTCGGCGAAGAGATATTGAAGGGCTCTCCCGCACAGACATATATTTCCTGTTCAAGAGCTTCCGCCTCGGCGGTAAGCTTACTGCCGAAATCGGAAAGAGCCTTTTTATCAAGCTCCACGCCCTCTCTTTCCATAGAAACAAGCACATAGGAAAGAGGAATTTCTATTTCGCTGAGAACTCCGTACATTTCCTCCTCACGAAGCCTTCCGCTTAAAACGCAGTTGAGCCTGTATACGGTTTCTCCGATATTATTTTCATCATAGGAAACGCCGTATTCGTTACAAAGCCGTGAAAGGCTGTATTCCGAGGAGCTTACGTTAAGAAGATAAGCCGCAAGAGTAGTATCAAAAACCACATTTTTTATATCTGCGCCTGTTTCGGTAAGCATACCCTTAAGGTCGAAGGTACGCTTTGCGGAGCCGTCGGAAAGGACCCGGCTATAGCTTTCGGCAGGTATTTCCTCAGTGACGCCGTTAAGATAGCGTATAAGCTTATTATCCGTAAAAATATAGTCGGGAACTGCCTTGTCCAGCTCCTCCGCTTCCTGTTTTCTCTCGGACACGGCGGAGGATACCGCCGCCTCGTTTACTGCCTCCGCAGAAACATTAAGCTTCTTTAAAAGCGTAAACATTTCCAGCTCTGTAAGTATTCCTGCAAGAGCCTTTTCGTCATAAGCGGAAATTCTGAGCTTTTCTATATCCGTATCTATCGGAGCAGTTTTCGAAATCGTACCGAGAAAACGGCTGAGCTCGGCGCTTTCCTTACCCTTTATAAGCTTTTCTCTTACTGATTTTGTAACCTCGATACTTTCTATCTCCTTGTAGATATATTCTATTGAATGGTATTTCTGAATAAGTCCGAGGGCGGTTTTCTCGCCTATTCCCGATACGCCGGGGATATTATCGCTGCTGTCCCCCATAAGAGCCTTTACCTCTATCATTTCGGGGGGAGTAACGCCGTAAACCTCCATTATCTTTTCGGGAGTATAAAGTACGTCCTCCTTATTTCCCGCAAGATTTACATATACCTTATCGGTAATAAGCTGGAAGGAATCCCTGTCTCCTGTGGCTATTATGCATTCGTTCCCCGTGCTGTGACATACTGCGCTGAGGGTACCGATAATATCGTCCGCCTCATAGCCCTCGCATTCGATAATCGTCACGTTCATAGCACGAAGTATATCCTTGGTGTAAGGAAGCTGCATAGCCAGCTCGTCGGGCATTCCCTTACGTCCTGCCTTATACAGGTCATATTCCTTATGGCGGAAGGTAGGAGCCTTAAGGTCGAAGGCTACCGCCACAGCGTCGGGCTTATAATTTGCCGTAAGCTTGAGGAATATATTGAAAAAGCCTGTGATAGCATTGGTGAATACGCCTTTTTTATTGGACAGCAGTCTTATTCCGTAAAACGCACGGTTAATAATGCTGTTTCCGTCTATAACAAGTAGCTTCATAGTAATTTTCTCCATTTCATAGCATACATTTATCATAACATATTTTTACTTTATTTTCAATAGAATGTCTACTTTTAATAAATATATCGGAGTTTTATTGTTTTTTTTTGAAAAATATTGATTTTTTTGTAGAAATATGGTATCATTTTTTTGTATTTATGATTGGATATGCTTACGGCAGTATCCTGCAGTCAAATGTTGTGAAAGGAATAAATATTATGGCAAAAAGATGTACTAAATGCGGTAATTTTATGATGGAAGACGAAAGATTCTGTCCTAACTGCGGCGAAAACGCACAGCTTCCTCCCGACGCTTCCGTTCCTGCCGCTCCTGTGGGAATGCCCCAGCAGGACTACAATTCCGCACCCCAGTATAATACTCCCCATCAGTATAATGCTCCCCAGTATAACGCTCCTCAGTACGGCGCTCCTCAGTACGGCGCTCCCCAGTATATGATGCCTCAGGAGGAAATGAGCCTTAAAAAGTGGGTAGGAACTATTGTTGTTACAACCTTCTTCGGCCTTATAAGCCTTGTATTCTTATTCATCTGGGGCTTCGGCGAGGGTCCCGAGTCAAGAAAGAGATACTGTAAGGCTATGCTTATTACAATGCTCATAGGCCTCGGCGTAGGAATAGTTTTCTCACTGTTATTCAGCGCTATTATCTTCGCTTCTATCTCCTCCCTGTTATCAGAGCTTGACCCGAGCTACTATAACAACTACGACTGGTCGAGCTTAGCCGCTTCTCTCTTTATGAAGGCATAAATATAGTTCTTTACTTTTCGGCGCAATTGTGTTATAATTGTACTGTTTTCGTGTTGCAGGAGATTATACTGCGGCAATTATACAGTAAAAAAGGAACTGTTTATGGATTTAAAGAAGCTTACAATCGTTACGGGGCATTACGGCTCCGGAAAAACAAATTTTTCCGTTAATTTAGCTCTCGATATCGCTTCTGAGGGTCATCAGGTCACGATTGTCGATCTCGATATAGTAAACCCTTATTTCAGGACTGCGGACTTCGGAGATTTATTCTCGGAAAAAGGAATTACGCTTAAGGTGTCCGCCTACGCTAATTCCAATCTTGATATTCCTGCATTAAACCTCTCGGTTAAAAGTATTCTCGATGAAAGCGAATACGTTATAATCGACGTGGGCGGAGACGACGAGGGCGCAAAGGCTCTCGGAAGATACGCTCCCGCTATTCTCGCCTGTGAGGACAGGCAGATGCTCTATGTGATTAACAAGTACCGTTATCTCACAAAGGAGTCGGGAGAAACAACTGCACTTATGAGGGATATTGAAAATGCCTGCGGTATAAAGTGTACAGGCATAGTCAACAATTCCAATCTTGGCGCGGAAACTACCGAGGAGACAGTCAGAGCTTCTCTTTCCTTCGCCGACGCGGTTTCAAAGGAAACGGGGCTTCCCGTTGTGGCTACTGCAGGAAAAAAATCGGTACTGAACGGAATTACGGATAATCCTTATCCGATTGATATTTACGTTAAAACCTTATGGAGTTAAACTTATAAAAAGAAAGGAATGGTCTTATGGCAAAGATGACGGTAGATTTTGACCGTTGTAAGGGCTGCGGACTCTGTATTACCGCCTGTCCCAAGAAAATTGTCGAAATTCAGCAGGAAAAGCTGAACAAGAAGGGCTACTACACAGCTCACTGTACAGATGACGACGCTTGTATCGGCTGCGCATTATGCGCTATGATGTGTCCTGACTGTGCAATTACAGTAGGAGGTGGAAAGTAATGGCAGAAAAAAGCTTAATGAAAGGTAACGAGGCTATCGCTGAAGCCGCTTTAAGAGCAGGCTGTAAGTGCTTCTTCGGTTATCCTATCACTCCCCAGACTGAAATTTCCGCATACCTTTCCAAGCGTATGCCCAAGGTTGGCGGAACATTTTTACAGGCTGAAAGTGAAGTAGCGGCTATAAATATGGTTTACGGCTGCGCAGGTACAGGTATAAGATGTATGACATCTTCCTCCTCCCCCGGAATTTCTCTTAAGTCCGAAGGTATTTCCTATATCGCAGGTGCAGATTTACCCTGCGTAATTATCGACGTAATGAGAGGCGGCCCCGGTCTCGGCGGTATCCAGCCTTCTCAGGCTGACTACTGGCAGATTACAAAGGGCGTAGGTCACGGCGACTATCACGTTCTCGTATTCGCTCCCTCTACCGTTCAGGAAATGGCTGATACAGTAGGTAAGGCTTTCGATCTTGCCGACCAGTACAGAATGCCTGCAGTAGTACTCGCTGACGGCTTACTTGGTCAGATGATGGAGCCTGTTGAGTTTGACGACGCTGAAATCAAGATGTCCGACGCTTCCGATAAGCCCTGGGCTGCTAACGGAACAAAGCTCAAGAGAAAGCACAACATCATCAACTCCCTTTACTTACAGGCTGACGAGCTCGAAAAGACAGTAAACGACCGCTTCGAAAGATATGCTGAAATTAAGGAAAAGCACACTATGGCTGTTGCTGATTACTGTGATGACGCAGAAATCGTGGTAGTAGCTTACGGCTCTACAGCAAGACTCGCAAAGTCCGCAGTTGACGCAGCTCGTAAGGAAGGCATAAAGGCAGGCGTATTCCGCCCCGTAACCCTCTGGCCCTTCCCCGAAAAGGAATTAAACGAAGCAGTAAAGAACGCTAAGAAGGTTCTTACCGTTGAAATGTCTATGGGACAGATGATTGACGACGTAAAGCTTGCTATAAACTGCTCCAAGCCCGTAGAATTCTACGGAAGAACAGGCGGCGTTATTCCTAACCCCGCTGATATTCTCGAAAAAATCAAGGAAATGGGAGGTAACAAGTAATGCCTGAATTTAAAAGACCTCATGCGCTTACTGACGCATACCTTCATTACTGCCCCGGCGGTACCCACGGTATAGTTCACAGACTTGTAGCTGAGGTTATCGACGAAATGGGTATTGAGGGCGATACAATCGGTGTTTGCCCTGTAGGCTGTTCCGTTATGGCTTACGATTATTTCAACTGCGATATGATCGAGGCTTCTCACGGACGTGCTCCTGCAGTAGCCACAGGCGTAAAGAGAGGTAACCCCGATAAGTTCGTATTTACATATCAGGGTGACGGCGACTTAGCCGCTATCGGTACTGCAGAAACAGTACACGCCGCAACAAGAGGCGAAAATATCACCGTTATCTTTATCAACAACACAACCTATGGTATGACAGGCGGCCAGATGGCTCCTACAACCCTTCCCGGTCAGATTACACAGACTACACCCTACGGAAGAGATACTTCCGTTGAAGGCTTCCCCGTAAAGATGTGCGAAATGCTTTCACAGCTCGACGGCGTAGCTTTAGCGGAAAGAGTTACCGTAATCGACCCCAAGAGTATAGCTAACGCAAAGAAGGCTATCAGAAAGGGCTTCGAGTTCCAGAAGAATAAGCAGGGCTTCTCTATCATTGAGGTTCTCTCTACTTGTCCCACAAACTGGGGTCTTACTCCCGTTAAGGCAATCGAAAGACTCAAGAACGATATGATTCCCTACTATCCTCTCGGAGTATATAAGGAGGGTGCAGTAAGATGACACATGAATTATTACTCGCCGGCTTCGGCGGTCAGGGTATCCTTTTCGCAGGTAAGCTTCTCGCTTACGTAGGTCTCTATTCCGGTAAGGAGGTTTCCTGGCTTCCTTCCTACGGTCCCGAAATGCGCGGCGGTACCTGTAACTGTTCCGTTACCGTAAGCGACGACCCTATCGGCTCTCCCCTTATCTTAGAGCCCAACGAGCTTCTCGTTATGAATACCCCCAGCTTCGACAAGTTCATCGGCTCCGTTAAGGCAGGCGGTATCGCTGTTATCGACAGCACTTTAGTAGAAGGCACAACCGACAGAACCGATATCAAGTGCTTCTACGTTCCCGCTACAAAGCTCGCTTCCGAAAATAACCTTAAGGGTATGGCGAATATCATTCTCGCAGGTAAGCTCTTAAAGGAAGCCGGCCTTACCGACCAGGCTGCAATTGATAAGGCTATAAAGAAGGTTATTCCTCCTAAGAAGGCTGACCTTACCGACGCCAATATTGCTGCATTAAAGCTCGGTATGGAATACGAAGGCTGATTATGTAAATTAAAACCGCCGTGTTACAAAATACTGTTACACGGCGGTATTTAATCGTAATATTAAAGAAGCTTTCTGAGCTGCGTCTCGCTTCCCTTTACGAGACTCAGAAGTGCAGGAGCCTGCTTCGGGAAATCATTTTCGATTATCACGGTAGAAATCTCTGCGGCGGATTTATCCGAACTTTTTATAGCAGAAGCGGCCTCGCCTTCGGCGATATGGATTCCCGCGTCAGATAAATGACAGGCCTTTTCGTCGGGAAGCTCAAACATTGTAGGAGCATTATCCTTATTCGTACGGAAAATGATACGGAAAACCTTATATACGGAATAATTAAGAACGGTAGTTATCGAAAGACTGAGCTTCGAATTACCGATTCTTGAAAGAATCGAATAGATTATGTCAATACTGTTTGTAAGGAGCTTTTTCGAAAGTGTAAGTGAAAGATCTGCGCCTACTCTCGCCTTTTCCTGCACGCCCGATTCGGGTATCTCGCTTTCCATTATAACGCTTCCTGTACTCATAGGAGAGCGTCCGAGAAGATAATCCGTCGATACATTGTAATAATCTGCGGCCCTTACGAGAAAGTCGAGACCGCATTCTCTTTTTCCTTTTTCATAATGGGACAGAAGCGCCTGTGCCACACCTAAAGCGGCGGCGGCGTCCTTTTGGCTTATATGCCTCTCCTTCCTCAGAAGGGAGAGAATTCTTGGAAAATCATTATTCATACTATCTGAAGCCTTTCTATTTTTCATACTATCCTTTATTATTGTCGTACTGTATATTATAATAAATTATTTTCATTATGTAAAGTGGCAATTTCGACAAAAAAACGCTCTGTGATTAGAAGAAATGTGAGTTTTCTGTTTATTTAAGGCTGAATATGGGTTTCAGGCTTAAATAAGCAATAAGCTCAACTAAACCGAAAGGAAATTTTCTATGAAGAATTATACTCTTTATCTTATACGACACGGTATAACTCAGGGAAATCTTGAAGGAAGATATATCGGTCTTACAGATATGCCTCTTTGCGACGAGGGCTACTACGCTATTTCCCGTTACGCCCACGACAGGCTTTATCCCCCTGTGCAGAAGGTTTATTCAAGCCCCCTTAAGCGCTGTCTCGAAACAGCGGATATAATCTACCCCGACAGATATGTAAAGCAGATTGATAATATTGCGGAATGTGACTTCGGAGAATTTGAGGGCAAGACTCAGGCGGAGCTTGAAAACCTTCCCGAATATACCGAATGGATAAAGGGCGGATATGAAGCTAAGGCTCCCGGCGGAGAAACCTTCGGAGAATTTACGCTGAGATGCCTTGACGGACTTGAGGAAATATTCAAGGATATGATGAAGGAACAGGTTACCAGAGCCGCAGTCATCACTCACGGCGGAGTTATAATGAATCTCTGTTCGGGCTACGGACTGCCTAAAGGAAAACCCGCCGATTTCGCCATTGAACAGGGACAGTGCATACAGATAAATCTTTCTACCTTCTTGTGGCAGAAGGGGCCTGTTTTTGAAATAGTCGGAAGAATTGTATAAGGAAGGAAAACATTATGGATATTATAAAGCAGCTTGCAGAGGAGCTTAAAATCAGAGAATCACAGGTTGACGCGGCGGTAAAGCTTATCGACGACGGTAACACTATCCCCTTTATCGCAAGATACCGTAAGGAGGCTACAGGCTCCCTGGACGACCAGGTGCTAAGAGAGCTGGAAGAAAGACTTAACTACCTCCGTAACCTTGAAAAGCGTAAGGAGGAGGTTTCCGCTTCTATCGAAGGTCTCGGAATGATGACCGAGGAAATAGCAGATATGCTGGCTAAGGCGGTTACCCTTTCGGCAGTGGAAGACATCTACCGCCCCTATAAGCCCAAGAAGAAAACAAGAGCAAGCATCGCCAAGGAAAAGGGCTTACAGCCTCTCGCCGATTTCATTTTCGAACAGACTCTTAAAGACCCCTACTCCGAAGCCGAGAATTATATCAATGAGGAAAAGGGCGTAGCAACAATCGAAGAAGCTATCGCAGGCGCTTCCGACATTATAGCCGAAGCTATTTCCGACGATACTAACCTTCGTATGCAGTTAGGCGCATTTTACGACAGGACTGCCCTTTTAACCTCGAAACAGGCTAAGGAGCAGGAAAACTCCGTATACGAAAACTACTATGACTACAGCGAGGGCGTAGCGAAAATCCCTACCCACCGTATTCTCGCTATCGACAGAGGTGAAAAGGAGGATATCCTTAAGGTTGCCGTGACGGTTGACGAGGAAGCGGCTATGGCTATCATAAAGAAGTACTGCATAAAGGCAAAGAACACTAACGCAGAGCTTGTTCTCGCCGCAGCAGAGGACGCTTTCAGCCGCCTTATACACCCCTCTATCGAAAGAAGAGTAAGAAACGACCTTACCGATAAGGCCTGCACGGGCGCTATAAAGGTTTTCGGCGATAACCTCCGCCAGCTTCTTATGCAGCCTCCCGTTAAGGATACCGTTACTCTCGGACTTGACCCCGCCTACAGAACAGGCTGTAAGATTTCAGTAATCGACGCTACGGGTAAGGTTCTCGATACAACCGTCGTTTATCCTACCCCTCCCCAGAATAAGGTAGCCGAAGCCAAGGATAAGCTTAAAAAGCTTATCGAAAAGCATAATGTTACAACTATCGCTATAGGAAACGGTACGGCAAGCCACGAAAGCGAGGTTTTCGTAGCTGAAATGCTTAAGGAAATCAACCGTCCCGTAAGCTATATGGTTGTTTCCGAGGCAGGAGCCAGCGTTTATTCCGCAAGTAAGCTTGCCGCAGAAGAATTCCCCGAATACGATGTTTCTCTGAGAAGCGCCGTTTCTATCGCAAGACGACTTCAGGATCCCCTCGCCGAGCTTGTAAAAATCGAGCCTAAGGCTATCGGCGTGGGACAGTATCAGCACGATATGCCTCCCGCACAGCTTTCCGCCGCTTTGGGCGGAGTTGTAGAGGACTGCGTAAACAACGTAGGCGTTGACGTTAATACAGCCTCCGTTTCCCTTTTAAGCTATGTTTCTGGTATAAATTCCGCAGTAGCCAAAAATATCGTAGCTTATCGTGAAGAAAACGGAAAGTTTACCGAGCGTAAGGAGCTTTTAAAGGTAAGTAAGTTGGGTAAAAAGGCTTTTGAGCAGTGCGCAGGCTTCTTAAGAGTACACGACGGAAAAAACCCTCTCGATAATACAGGCGTTCACCCCGAAAGCTATGAGGCTGCAAAAAAGCTTCTTAAGCTTTGCGGCATTACCGAAAAGGAAATCGGCGGAAATTCCGATGTAATAAACGACACCGTTAAGGCTATGGGCATCAAGAAGGTCGCAGAGGAAACGGGAGTAGGCGAAATCACCCTCTCCGATATCGTCAAGGAGCTTATTAAACCCGGAAGAGATCCCCGTGACGAGCTTCCAAAGCCTCTTCTCAGAACTGACGTTGTCGATATGAACAGTCTTACCGAAGGAATGGAGCTTAAGGGTACCGTAAGAAACGTTATCGACTTCGGCGTATTCGTTGATATCGGCGTTCACCAGGACGGACTTGTACATATTTCCCAGCTTTCCGATAAATTCGTAAAGCATCCTCTTGAGGTTGTAAAGGTGGGAGATATCGTAAACGTAAAGGTGCTCGGCGTAGATACAAAAAAGAAGCGTATTTCGCTTACTATGAAAGGACTTAACTGATGACGGAATTCAAGCTTAACTGGTCGGAGGAAAGTATCGGAGAATATGTAAATCTCACTCTTAAGGGAAAAACCAGGCTCCAGTCTCTTCCGATAATACTATTTCTGATATGCGTTCTGCTTATGATAGCGGCAGGTATCGTTCTCTACTTCGTTACCTCGAATATCGTATGTCTTCTTTTATCTGCCTGCGGCGTTCTTTTCGGTGCAGGAGTAATAATACTTCTGAAAGCCCTTAAGAAAAGCCTTACAAAAAAGGTCATCGAAGCTTATAAGGATCAGACTGACCTTATCGCCGCTATCTCCGACAAGGATATAATTTTCATAAGAAACGGACTTCCCTGCGGCGTTACTCCCTGGGAAAAGGTGGCTGATATAAGCTTCGGAAAAACAGCATTTTTCCTTACTACCCACGATAATGTACTTATAATTCTTGAAAAAGGCGCTCTTGTTTCGGGAGTTATCTCCGAAACGGAGGAGGTTCTTAAGCTTAAAGCCGAATCTATTAAAAGCTGACTATGAGTAATAAAATAAACTACCAGAAGCTTCTGGACGAAAAAATAAAGGAGCTTACCGAAGGCGGAAAAACGCCCTCTCTGCTCCTTCATAGCTGCTGTGCACCCTGCAGCAGCTACGTACTCGAATATTTATCCGAATATTTTAAAATAACCGTCCTGTACTACAACCCCAATATCACCGAAAAGCAGGAATATGAAAAGCGCGTCAATGAGCAGAAGCGTCTCATTTCCGAGCTTTCTCCGAAAAATCCAATAAGCTTCGTCGAGGGGCAGTACTGCCCGGAGAAATTCTTTTCTATAGCGAAGGGTATGGAGGATGTGAAAGAGGGCGGCGAGCGTTGCTATAAATGCTACAGGCTCAGACTTTCCGAGGCGGCGGATTACGCGAAAAGCGAAGGCTTCGACTATTTCACCACTACCCTTTCCATAAGCCCGCTTAAGAACGCCGAAAAGCTCAATGAAATCGGCAAGGAGGAATCCGAAAGAACAGGAGTTCCCTACCTCTTCTCCGATTTCAAGAAGAAAGAGGGCTATAAGCGTTCAATCGTACTTTCCGAAAAGTATAAGCTTTACAGGCAAAGCTACTGCGGCTGTATATACAGCAGGCTTGAAGCGGAAAGAGCGAACAGAATATAAAATCAAGAGCAGTACCGCAAGCAAGCGATACTGCTCCTTTATTATATTCTGAATTTTATCAAAGCATAAGACTGCACACCTTATTGCAGTATTCAACGGGGTCTTCTATATCGATTCCCTCGATAAGAAGCGCCTGCTGATAAAGAATATCGGTATAAAGGTTAAGCTTTTCCTTGTCATTGTCACACAGGAAGCGGAGTTTATCGAAAATAGCGTGGTTAGCGTTTATTTCAAGCACCTTATCAGCCTTGGGCTTTCCGTTATTATCGGGCATAGCGCCAAGCACCTTTTCCATTTCGATAGAAAGCGCGCCGTCGCTCGTAAGGCAGACAGGATGAGAACGGAGTCGTGAAGAAAGTCTTACGTCGGCAACCTTACCGCTGAGTCTTTCCTTCATTTCCTGAAGCATATCCTTATTCTGTTCAGCCTTTTCCTTCTTCTCCGCCTTCTCCTCGTCGGTTTCAAAGTCGGTATCGCTGGACTGGACAGACTTGAACTCCTTACCATCGTAGTCTACAAGCATCTGAAGAGTGAATTCGTCAACGCTGTCGGTAAGATAAAGGATTTCGTAGCCCTTTTCCTTAATCATTTCCGTCTGGGGCAGGCAGTCTATTTTCGCAACCGACTCGCCGCTTGCAAAATAGATAACATTCTGATCCTCTCTCATACGTGTGATATATTCGTCGATTGTAACGAGCTTCTTCTCCGAAGAGGAATAGAACATAAGGAGATCCTTAAGGAATTCCTTGTTCATACCGTAGCTGCTGTAAAGGCCGAACTTTATCTGTAAGCCGAAGCTCTTCCAGAATTCGTCGTACTTCTCTCTTTCGTTATTCAGCATCTTCTTAAGCTCGTTCTTAATTGTACGCTCGATACTCTTGGCGATAAGCTTGAGCTGTCTGTCGTGCTGGAGCATTTCACGGGAGATATTGAGGGATAAATCCTCGCTGTCTACGAGACCCTTTACGAAGCTGAAATAATCGGGGAGTAAATCTCCGCATTTCTCCATAATAAGAACGCCGCTTGAATAAAGCTGGAGACCCTTTTCGTAGTCCTTCGAATAGTAATCGAAGGGAGCCTTCTTGGGTATAAATAATAATGCATTATAAGTAGCGGTACCCTCGGTTTTTGAATGGATATGAACGAGAGGATCGTTGAAATCAAGGAATTTTTCCTTATAGAACTCGTTGTATTCCTCTTCCTTAAGCTCCGCCTTATTCTTTTTCCAGATAGGAACCATACTATTGAGAGTTTCGATGCATTTATGCTCCTCGTACTCGTTTTCTGTTCCTTCCTTAAGATGGCTGTGAGTACATTCCATTCTTATAGGATAACGGATATAATCGGAATATCTCTTTACAAGAGCTCTTACCTTATACTCGGCAAGAAAATCATCGTAATTCTCTTCCTCAGAGCTCTTCTTTATATAAAGGGTAATAACCGAGCCGTAGGTGTCCTTTTCGGTTTCGGTGACCGTATAGCCGTCAACCCCTGTAGACTCCCACTTATAGGCGGTTTCTTCGCCGTACTTCTTAGTTACGACAGTAACCCTTTCCGCTACCATAAATGCAGAATAGAAGCCGACGCCGAACTGGCCGATAACGTCAACCTCGTCCTTATCGGTATCGGTATTTTCCTGCTTGAATTTAAAGGAGCCCGACTGTGCGATAACGCCGAGATTGTTTTCGAGATCCTCCTTGTTCATACCTATACCGCTGTCGGTAATGGTGATAGTGCGGTTTTCCTTATCTACATCAAGCATAATCGAAAGGTCGTCTCGGGTTATACCGAGATTTTCCTGCATAGACTTGAAATAAAGCTTATCCATAGCGTCGCTTGCATTGGAAATAAGCTCACGAAGGAAAATTTCCTTATGTGTATAGATGGAGTTTATCATCATCTCAAGAAGACGCTTGGACTCCGCTTTGAACTGTTTTTTAGCCATTTTTACACTTCACTTTCTTTTGCATTTAGCACTCTTAACCCTTGAGTGCTAAATATATTATAGCACTTTTAAATATAAAGTCAATACCTTTTCACTATTTTTTCATCTTAGCTGTACCTTAACCCTGCACGCTTGACAAAATATGATAAATATGAGATAATACATATAATTTTGGTATGAAAGGTTATTATATCTTTATGGAACAACATATAGGAACTCTTATCTTTATATTTTTACTTATAGTAGCTTCAGCATTCTTCTCCGCCTCCGAAACGGCCTATACAAGCGCCAATAAAATAAGACTCAGAAGTCTCGCTGACCAGGGGAAGAAGTCGGCCGAACGCGCCTTAAAAATAATAAACCGCTACGATAAAACCCTTACAACTATTTTAGTCGGAAATAATATAGTAAATATTCTTACCTCGTCGCTGGCTACAGTTATGTGTATAGCGCTTTGGGGCGATAACGGCTCTCTTATCTCAACTATAGCGGTAACTGTAATCGTGCTTATTTTCGGCGAAATACTGCCTAAAACTCTCGCTAAGGCTCATGCGGAAAAATTTGCCTGTGCTATAAGCGGTCTGATGAACTTTCTTATGATTGTTTTTACTCCCCTTTCCGCCTTCTTCCTTTTACTGCAGAAGCTTGCGACCAAGCTTTTCTGCAAGAACAGCAAGGAAGTAAGTATGACGGAACAGGAGCTTATCCATATCATTGAAGAAATCGAAGACGAGGGCGTTCTCGAGGAACAGGAAAGCAACCTCGTAAGAAGCGCTCTTACCTTCGACGAAACCCTCGTTTCCTCTATCCTTACGCCAAGAGTAAACGTCGTAGCTATCGAAATAAATTCCGATATCGAAAAGGTAAAGGAAATATTTATGAGGGAGGAATATTCCCGTATACCCGTCTACGAAAAGACTATCGACCATATTATCGGCGTCGTGACCCAGAAGGATCTTTTTGAAAATCTCGTACTTAAGAAGCCCTTCTATTTAAGAGATATAATGCAGGAAACCCTCTATATTCCGAGCCTTTCGAAAATTTCCGATGTACTTAAGCAGATGCAGAAGCGGAAGATTCATCTCGCCGTTGTCGTTGACCAGTACGGCGGTACCGAGGGTATAGTTACCCTTGAGGACGTTATCGAGGAGCTTGTTGGCGAAATCTACGACGAAAGCGATGAAATAAAGGCGCCCGTTTCCTTTATAAACGATAAGGCCTTTGAGGTAAGAGGCGACCTGTCCCAGAACGACTTTAACCGTTATTTCGAAAACAGGGGCGACGGCTATAGAATTCATTCCGACAGCAATACTGTGGGCGGCTGGATTTTTGAGCTTTTCGGAAAAATTCCCGAGGAGGGCGAAATTGTTACTACCGAGGATTTCAGGATAACCGTAAAATCAATCAATGAATTCCGTGTTGACAAATTAAGATTCGACATTCTTGAAAAAGACGAAGAAGATAAATGATTTTTTATGTAATTATAACTGTCGTAGCGGCAGTAACCTTTACTGCCGATATGATACTCCGATATATGGAGAAGATACGCTCCTTCGGCTCGGAGGAGCCCTTCCATAATATCAAGGGAAAAATAGTTCCCGTAGAGGATTTTATTCCCAATAATTTCACGATGCTTGCGGTATTTTTTATAGTTTTCGGAGCTGTCGGAATTATTTTTAAAGCCCTCGGCCTGCACAGCCTTATCACCTTCCCCTGTGCAGTACTTTCGGGAGCTATCGCTAATTTTATTATCATTCACTTTCTTCTCCCACTTATCGAAAGAAACAGCAAAAATGCTCTTTCCGAAAAGGAGGATATAAGCGGATACGAGGCGTTCTGCACAGAAAAAATCGAAGCCGAAGGCTACGGAAGAATAAGCTTCGACTTTAAGGGCAGGACTTATACCTTCGACGCCCTTTCCGCAAACGGGACAGATATAGCGGTTAAGGAAAAGGTATTTATCCTCTATCGACAGGATAACGTGTGCTTCGTAGAAAAGGAATCGGAGATTATTTCAGACGAATATTTCAAAGAATAAACCGACAGTACCAGCGATTGATACTGTCGGTTATTTTTAGGATATTTTATTTTTTCTTTTTCGGCTTTCTCTTTTTGGAGAGCTTTACTGCCTCATCATAAAGAAGCTCCTGACAGGGTCTCGGCGCCTCCTCTCCGGGATAACGGCGGATATATGTTCCGTCAGGCTGACATTCTCGGGCCTGAATATTATCGTTCCAGATAATATTGAAGGTTTTTTCAAGCCTTTGCTTTAAAACCTTGTCCGTTACGGGAATAGCTACCTCTACTCGTCTCAGTGTATTTCTCGTCATAAGGTCGGCGCTTGAAATATAATATTTCGTCCATCTTCCCTTACCGAAAATGTAAATTCTCGAATGCTCGAGATATCGTCCTACTACGCTTATAATCTCGATATTCTCGGTATATCCCTTAATTCCCGGCTTAAGACAGCATATTCCGCGTATAATCATACTTATTTTTACGCCGGCACAGCTTGCCTCTATAAGCTTATCCATAAGGGTTTTATCTGTAAGGCTGTTAAGCTTAAGACGTATACGGCCTTCCTTACCGTTTTTAGCCTTCGCTATTTCCGAATCAATCATTGATATGAGCTTGTTCTGAAGGCAATGAGGCGCAACAAGAAGATGCTGCATATGGTCAACGGTTTCGCCGAGGGTTAAAGCGTGGAATACTGCCGCCGCCTCACGACCTATCGTATTTGAAGCGGTCATAACGGAAAGATCCGTGTACAGTCGGCTCGTTTTTTCATTATAGTTTCCTGTTCCGACCTGAGTGATATAGCTTATTTCGTCTCCGTTCTTCCTTACGATAAGACAAAGCTTACTATGAACCTTAAGCCCCTCAAGGCCGTATATAACGTGACAGCCTGCCCTCTCGAGCCTACGGCTCCACTCTATATTGTTCGCCTCGTCGAAACGAGCCTTAAGCTCCACAAGAACATCAACCTGTTTTCCGTTTTCCGCCGCCTCAACAAGACTTTCCACAACCTTACTGTCTCTCGCAAGGCGGTAAAGAGTCATCTTTATTGATATAACGGAAGGGTCGTGAGCCGCCTCGTTAAGAAGCATAAGGAAGGGTCTTATACTCTGATAAGGATAATGAAGGATTTTATCCTCCTTCTCTATCTGGCTTATTATTGAACGTCTCTCGTCGAAATCAGCGCTTTTCTGCGGATGTCGGGGAGCGTAGAAAAGCTCTGGGTGACTTCTTAAGCTATCCTCGATAGCGAAGAAGAAGGAAAGGTCAAGGGGCGAATTGTATCTGTATACCTGCTTCGTGTCAATTTTAAGCAGTTCGCAAAGTGTTGCGATTATATCCTTTCCTATGTCACGGCTAAGCTCAAGCCTTACGGGACAAAGCTTCTGCCTCAGCTTTACTACCTCGGCCATATGCTCACGGTAATTAAGCTCCTCGTCATATATTCTGTCAGCGTCGATATCTGCGTTTCTCGTAATTCTCGCAAGTGTTTTCGCCGTTACACGATAGCCCTTGAAAAACATAGGGATATAATGAAGGATAAGCTCCTCCACAAGCATATAACAGCCGCTTCTTTCGGGAATAGGTATGAGTCTCGGGAAAACATCGCTTCCGCAGGGGATAATGCCTATTTTCTGCTTTTCTGTTTTTGTGCTGAGTACCGCAATCGCATATATATCCTTATTTTTGAGGAAGGGGAAGGACTGCTTCTTACCCACGACAAAGGTAGATAAAAGCGGCATAAATTCCGTTTTGAACATAGCCCTGAGGTATTTTTCGGTTTCCTTGCTGATATTATGAAAATCCACAAGGGTCACACCTTGCTCGGAAAGAGCCTCCATTAAGGCGCTGTATGCATTATCACGTCTTACGCAAAGCTTCTTTATCTCTTCCGAAGCGGCGTCGAGCTGTTCCCCGGGGGTCATATTCGTCTTGTTCTCACGGCTCTCCTTATGAAGAAGCATCTGATCGTGGAGACTTCCTATACGAACCATAAAGAATTCGTCAAGATTACTCTGGAATATTGAAAGGAATGTAAGCCTCTCGCAAAGAGGAACCCGAATATCTTCAGCCTCCTCGAGAACTCGTTCATTGAATCTGAGCCAGGATAATTCCCTGTTTTCAAAACAAAGCTTTTCCATAAAACCTCATTCCTTCCCTTAAGAATTATGACTTCCGTGCAGTACTGCACAAGAGGGGATTTAATTTGCAACAGTCTGATTTTTACCGTTTCTCTTACCGACATAAAGCCTCTTATCGGCTATCGAAACAAGCTTTTCCACATTCATAGCCTCTCCGTAATCAGCGAAGCCGTAGGTCATCGTAACCCTTATTTCACGCTTTTCAAAGGTAAGCTTCATATTTTCGATTTCGAGACGGATTTTTTCTATTAAATCGTAACAGAATTCGTTTGTACCCTCTACAATGATAAGGATTTCTTCACCGCCCCAGCGGCATACAACGCCGTGCTCATCGGCGTGCTTTTTTATTACTCCCGCAACAGAGGTAAGAACCTTATCTCCCGCCGCATGGCCGTATGTATCGTTAATACGCTTAAAATCGTCGATATCTCCGAGGATTACACAGTAAGGCTTCGTGCCTGTTTCGTACTGCTCGAAAATACTTATCATACTGTGACGGTTTCTGAGCTGAGTGAGCCTGTCGTAATTAGCCAGAAAGTCGAGCTCCTTGTTCTTTTCCCTGAGCTGGTGGGAGCGTGTTCTTATTTCGCATACAAACAAAACGGCGAAAGTAAGGAGAACCAAGTCAACCATAACCATATTAAAGCAGGACAATACGCCCGCAACCCCTATTCCAAGGTCGTAAGTCGTTTTATGAGAATAGCAGTATATTCTTGTGGCAAGCATAGCTCCCACATTAACGACGCCGAATATCGTACAGGAAAGCACAGGTCTCTTAAAGCTCTTGTCCATATAGGTTATAAAGAAGGAAACGGGAATAATCGCCATACAGTACATTGGAAAACCGTAATTCCAGCCTAAAAGAAGACTTGCATATATTCCGTGAATAACTATTTCCACATACATAGCGATAACCAGAAATATTGTGGTTTTCGCTCCTCTTACGATTATCGAGCCTAAAAGATACATACAGGTACTTACCGTATTGAAAAGGAAAAGCTCGTTTACATCGAGAGCATAAAAGGAGGCTGCGAAAAAGGCGTGGGTTATCACTCCGAAAAAGTAAACGCACTGATATCTCAGGACATTTCCACGTTCAGCCTCGAATAAAGTATTAAAAAATGTGGTTAATTTATTTAACATTTATATGTCTCCCATACAAAATGTAATTTTTATTGTTAATATTATACTATATTTATCATAAAAAATCAATAGAAAAACAATAAAATATATAAATAAATTACATAATATTACCAATAAAATGTCAGTTAAAATATACTGTAAAAAAATACGGGAAGATTTAAATTAAAACTTTACAAATCAGGATAAATATAGTATAATTAAATGTAAATGTATTTATGACTAATGTTGAAAGGAAATATATATTATGCTTCAGTATGAAGAGCTTATTCTCGAATTCGAAGGCTTAAAGCCTCAGCTTAAGGAGCTTGCGGCAGCCCTCGACCTCGAAAAACTCAAAAAGGAAATAGCCGAGCTTGAAGAAATTTCAGCAGACCCCAACTTCTGGAACGACAGCGAAAATTCCCAGAAAACACTCCAGAAAATGGGCGGCTTAAAGGCAAAGGTATCCCAGTACGAAAAGCTTTCCGAAAGCTTCGACGATGTTCTTACTATGGCCGAGCTCGCCAACGAGGAGGAAGACGAAAGTATGCTTCCCGAAATTTTGGAGCTTGCGGAAAAGAGTAAGACAATGCTCGAAGAACAGAAGCTCGTTACCCTTCTTTCCGGCGAATACGACAGCAAGAACGCTATCCTCACCTTCCACGCAGGTGCAGGCGGTACAGAGGCTCAGGACTGGGTAGAAATGCTCTACAGAATGTATAACAGATGGGCTGAACGCCACAACTTCAAGGTTTCCCTTCTCGATTATCTCGAGGGCGAAGAGGCAGGAATAAAGAGTGCTTCTATCCTTATCGAGGGTATAAACGCTTACGGCTTCCTTAAGTCCGAGAACGGCGTTCACAGACTCGTAAGAGTTTCCCCCTTCGACTCCTCGGGTAGACGCCACACAAGCTTCGCAAGCCTCGAAGTAATGCCCGAAATCGACGAGGATACCTCGGTAGATATCCGTCCCGAGGATATCGAGATGGAGGTTTACCGTTCAAGCGGTGCAGGCGGACAGAAGGTAAATAAGACCAGCTCGGCTGTACGTCTTATCCATAAGCCTACAGGTATCGTTTGCGCCTGTCAGACTCAGAGAAGCCAGCTTCAGAACCGTGAATACGCTATGCGTATGCTTATTTCGAAGCTTGTTGAAATCAAGGAGAGAGAACACCTCGACAAGATCACCGATATCAAGGGCGAACAGCTTCAGATTGCCTGGGGCGCACAGATACGCTCCTATGTATTTATGCCCTATACCCTCGCCAAGGACCATAGAACAGGTCACGAAATGGGTAATATTCAGGCTGTTATGGACGGCGATATCGACGGCTTCATAAACGCCTACTTAAAGAGTAAGGCTCTCGAAAAGAATGAGGAATAATGAAGAAAAACGATATTATAGAGCTTAAAATAGACGCACTGACAAACGAAGGCTGCGGTCTCGGCAGGTATGAAGGAATGGTAGTTTTCGTACCTATGAGCGCAGTCGGCGACCTCCTCAGAGTCAGACTTCTAAAGGTAAATAAATCCCATTCCTACGGAAAAATCGAGGAGATTATCTCCCCCTCTCCCGACAGAGTCGAAAGCGACTGTCCTGTGTTCGGAAAATGCGGAGGCTGTAGCTTCAGGCATATAAGCTATGAAGCCGAGCTTCGGGCAAAGGACAGCTTCGTAAAGGATGCCTTTACCCGTATAGGCGGTCTCTCCCCCGATTTTCTCCCGATTGTGGGAAACAGCTCCCCCGACGGCTACCGTAATAAAGCACAGTATCCGGTAGGTAAAAATTCTGAGGGAGAATATATAAGCGGCTTCTATGCCGACCGAAGCCACAGGATAGTACCCTGTGAAAGCTGCCGCCTTGAACAGGCGGTTTTTTCGGAAATAAGAGCCTTTATTCTGCAGTACTGCAGGAAAAAGAAAATAGCGGTATATAACGAGGAAGAGCATAAGGGCGTACTCCGCCATATCTGTATAAGAAAGGGACATTACAGCGGTGAAATAAACGTTACAATCGTTGTAAGAAGAAACGTTCCCGAGCTTAAGGGACTGTCGAAGGAGCTCAGCACATTCTGCCCCGATATAAAAGGCGTTACCGTCAACATCAACAAGGACAAGACCAACGTTATCTACGGCGACGAGGAAATCGACCTTTTCGGGGAAAGAACTATTACCGATACAATGCTCGGGAAAAGCTTCTCGGTTTCTCCGAAATCCTTTTATCAGGTAAATACCCCTATGGCGGAAAAGCTTTATGAGCTTGCAGGAAGCTTAGCCGAGCCCGAGGGTAAGAATGTTATCGACCTGTACTGCGGCGCAGGAACTATCGGCCTCACTATGGCTGACAGGGCGAAGTCCGTTATCGGCGTTGAAATAGTCGAAAGCGCCATCGAAAACGCAAATATAAACAAGACTCTCAATAATGCCGAAAATGTGGAATTCTACTGCGGAGACGCAGGAAAGATCACCGACATACTCCGTGAAAAGGGAGTAAAAGCCGATGTGGTTGTAGTTGACCCTGCACGAAAGGGCTGTGACGAAAAAACTCTCGGCAATATTAAGGCCTTCGATCCCGAAAGAATAGTTATGGTATCCTGTAATCCTGCCACAGCGGCAAGAGACTGCAAGTACCTCGATACCCTCGGCTACAAGACCGTAAGCGTTCAGCCTGTAGACCTGTTCAGCAGAACCGTTCACGTGGAATGCGTAGTACTGCTCATAAAGAAAGAGGGATAAATATGGCTATGTGGAATCCCTGGCGGGGCTGTAGGAAATTCAGCGAGGGATGTCTCAACTGTTACATTCATAAGGGCGATTTTAAGCGCGGTATCGACACCTCGGAAATCGTAAAAACGAAGGATTTCCGTAAGCCCTCAGAGCGTCTTAAAAACGGAAGCTATAAGGTTAAATCGGGGCTTGTGTATACCTGCTTTTCTACAGATTTTCTTATCGAAGAAGCCGACGAATGGCGGAAGGAATGCTGGGATATTATAAGGAAACGGACAGACTGCCGTTTTCTTTTTCTTACGAAGCGTATCGAAAGATTTGAAGCCTGTATTCCCGCCGACTGGGGAGAGGGCTACGACAATGTTATTGTAGGCTGTACTATCGAAAATCAGAAAAATGCAGATAGAAGACTTTCTCTATTCAGACAGCTTCCCATAAAGCATAAATGCATAACAGCTCAGCCTCTTCTCGAAAGAATAGATATGGAAGAATATCTTGACGATATCGAGCTTGTGGTTGCAGGCGGAGAGTCGGATTATAACGGCAGGCCTCTCGACTACGAATGGGTTCTCGATATAAGAGAACAATGCCGCAGAAAAGAGGTAAATTTTCAGTTCCGACAGTTAGCCACTCACTTTATAAAGGACGGAAAACAGTATAAAATACAGACGAGAGATTTATGTGCGCAGGCGAAAAAGGCGAACATAGACCTTGAATATAAAAAGCTGACAGGCTTCGATAGGCACACGCAGACGAGGAAAAAGCCGCTGTAGGCGTACGATTGTACGGTAAGCGGCTTTTGACGAAGTAAGCAAAATGCTTTCTCAGAGTCGTTTGTGCGGCTCTGAGAAACTTCTGTTTAGCTGTTGT
>JAZNMN010000072.1:0-29517 GCA_045579625.1 Ruminiclostridium sp. | reverse complement strand
ATTCAGAGCAAGTAATAGCGAAGTTGCAACCTCACCACAAACCTTACCGCAATACGAGCGAAACGGCTTTACAGTTGTTGAATGGGGCGGAGGAGAAATTAAATGAAAAGGAAAATATCACTTTTTCTTGCACTGACAATGCTTCTGACGGGTTGTAATTCTGCCGAAAAGGCGGATCAGACAACAACGGAGATAACGACAACTACAACTGCAGAAACAACAGCTTCAACTACAACGATAACAACAGCTGAAGCAACTACAACAAGCTTAATTACCGATATTTCAACTCTCTCAGAAACAACGACAACAGCTGAAACCGAGGAACTGGTTAAAGCCGAAAGCTTTGATTTAAACTTTACCCATGAAGATTTTACTATGGATTTAAGCGTTTTTGAGAAGTATTTTTACGGCAGCTGGAACGAGCAGAGCGAATATCCTCTGAGGAGAACCTTTACATACAATGAGGACAGTTTTATTGAGGGCAGATATTACTGTCTTGGTTTTTATGAGGACGAAACAGGCGGCTATATGCTTACAATGAACGGCGGTGTTTATGAGCTTTACTTTGTTCTTGCAGATTCTCCCGATACCATGTATACCAGAATGGATTTTAATTTTTATTATAAGGACATCGGTTATTGTGATGTTTACAAGGCTGATAAAAATAACTCCGAGCTTAGTCGTGAGCTTACGGCAGGAACTCTGGATTCAATGGGTGCCCTGAAATTAAAGGCTGACTACGGCTTTGATATAAAGTCTTTTAACAGTTTTACTGACGATTACGGAACAGAGTGGAGAAAATATGATATTATATGTACTGCCGAAGATGACGGCGGCCCGCATTATAGGCTTGTAGCAGAACCGACAGAAGATAAAATATGCTTTTCTCAGCGTTATTATTGTGTCGCCGAACCTCACAAAACACGCTTATGGAAAATTACTGCCGAAAAGCAGAACGGTGAATGGGGTATTAAAGATACATTGTCCGATTTCAGTGATGAAAGTATCGTGAATTATTTTTACGTAGGCGAAGATCCGTACTATGCGGTTAGCGGTGTAGGTTTTCTGAAGAATAAAGATTTTGAAGCGGAGATAAATGAATTTATCGAGGAAAGCATTGAATATATTGAGCCTTTTAAAGAAGAGTTTGACGAGAAATTCTCTTTATTTTACAGAAATTCAGATGAGCTATGGGCTTATCCTTATATAAAGAACGGATATCTTTCAATAACTGTGGGACTTGTAAAATATAATGTTGGCATAGGTTTTTTAAGTAACGATTGGTATGTATGCAGAACAGCAGTTTTTGATATTATAAACAAAAGAAGAGTTGAAGATTTAAGCGAGCTTTTTCCGAAGGGCTACGATTATGAAAAAGCAATAACCGATTATCTGAAGGAATATGTTTCCGATGAAAAAGCTGAATATCTTATGGCGTCTGACTATCAGTTTACCGCCACATCTATAATTTTTGACTACGATGAGGAGCGTCTTAAGAGAGGAAATGAACTGAAATTCGGAGATTATGCCGATGAATTTGTTATAACGAATGAGCCGAGAGATTATTCAGAATATGTTACTTGCGGAGTTAATTGTAGACAGTTGTGTCAGTCTACCCTTTGTGAATACACTTATCAGAATGAAGAGGTTAAACCTTATGCGTGGTTTACCGCATCACGTTTTCTTACAAAAGAAGAAATTGCAGCTTCAAATGCAGCAGCGATTAAGGCTCAGAAAGAGATCTGCCATGATTTTGAAATGCACAGAGAAGTAATGCCTGAGTTTAAACATTCAAATTATTTTATATCACATAGCGGAAATTATATTGAATGCGGACTTGCATCATACACAGAGCTTATAAGATACTTATACGACCTTAATGGAAATAGGCTTACCGTTGGCGACCTTCTGAAAGAAAATAACAAAACAGACGATATGTGTGACTGTGGAAAAATACTTTCAGAACATTATATTTCAAATATCGAAGGAAATAAAAATGTAATCGTAAAGTATTTCTGCGGAGAAAACATCTCAGAACACAGCAGAAGTCTTGACTCCTTTGAAATAAGAGGTGATTATGTCCGAGATATTTACAGATAAAATTTTATTATATTTATGGGAGAAAATATGAAAAAGAAAATATCATTTTTAATTGCATTATCAATGCTGCTGACGGGCTGTAATACTGCCGAAAATACGGAGCAGACAACGGAGAAAACGACAACCACAACTGCGGAAACAACAGTTACAACAACTACAACGAAAGTCACGACAACTATGGCTGAAACAACCGCACCTGCTGAAGAAATATCAATATCTGGTATATTGTTGTCACCAGTAGAAAATATCGGAATGAATACGGCAATGCCCATTGAAAGCGAAGAAATCAATGGAATTGAGAGCGAAGAAAGTTTTCCCGAGAAAGAGCATATCCGCCTTGTGAAAGAGTATGCGTGGGAGTCTGAATCGGTGCAGAATCAGCTTAACAGTTTTAATTGGGAGCGTTCAGAGCAAGATTTTGGTATATTGGCACCTGCTTGTGCCGAGGAGCTTGTTTTTAATTCTGGATTATACGAAGATTTTGACAATGACGGAATAAATGAAAGTATTATCGGACTGAATATTTCCTGTGACAGTGTCATAGGTTGTCTTAAGTTGTTTTATTGTGATGAAAACGGCGTAGAAAAGCTTGATTTTCAATCAAATATCAACCCTGTATACACGAAGATTATCAACAATGATTATGAATTCTGGATGATTACTGCTCTCGCAGGCATAGGCAATAGCACGGCAAAGCTGTATTCGTTTCCTGACGGCTCTCCTATTGAGGTTTTTAGTGGCGGTGATGGAGGAAGAGTAATTTACTGTTATGATAACTTTTTGCTCGAATGTCCGAAATATCCTTGGAATAGCTTTCCCGCTGTGATTACTTCGGACGGAGAAATTAAACGTCTTTCCGTTGAGCTGATAAGCAAGCAAAGCTTTAACACTCATGTAAATAATGGCGAGGAGCTTATTTCAGCACTTAAGGGTAATGACTTTACGGTAAATAAAATTTATACCGCAGGATTTTTCAGTTTCTGGCTTGAATCAGATGACGGTGAATGCTGTTACTTTGATTTTTATGATTTAATTGACAGAGGTGAATTAGACACAGTTAAACTTGATAATAGCATTTACGGTGTTCTACCTGAAATTAACGCAGAGAACACTATAAGCGGGATTGATTTGTTCGGCAAAGTCCCCGATATGTCTGCAATAGAATATCTCACCCAGATAGAAAAATGCGAGGGCTTTTCCGATACTCTTGATATGGGTGCAGACGCAGTAATTGCCGATCTCGATGACGACGGCAGCCCAGAGCTTATTATTCAGATATGCTCTATGGTAACTATTTCCGATGTATTCGGTATTGATGAAAACGGTGCCTATCGTGCCACTGTAAGTAAGGACAGTATCATTACCGAAAATGCAGGTGATGTATCGTATGTCGGCGAGCCACCGGTCGGCTGTATCATTGACAGAGAGCCGCAGTATTTTGCAAGATACTGGTCGGGCGGCTCCTGCGGCGGTGAAGGCGGCTGGGCAAGGGTTATTCTTTCTGACAGAGAGATAAAGACCGAACCCCTTGTGCAATACGAAATGTACAAGGACGGGTTCGCACAGGTTTATGAATATTCAGGCTTTGAAAGCGAGGAAGAGTATAACAAATATATCGAGGACTTTTTTTCACGGCACAGGTCTGCCCCTGTTGTGAAATTCAGATTACTGGATGTAGAAAAATCAGAGTACAGAGCTCTTGTTTTACAGCAGCTTGAAAAATATTTTACGAAATATAAAAGCGAAACATCCTTCGCTTCCTACCTCACCGCCTACACCGAAAAGCACGAAGATCCCCCTCATGGTGTTCTTATTGAAGATATAAACGGCGACGGACAGGACGAAATGATTATTCACACAAACCCTTTCGGCAATCTCAATATACTTTATATGAAAGACAGAGAGCTGAAAACTATAGAGTGCGGTGTTATGTCACAGTGGGGAGGCACATGGTATGATAAAGTAAACAACCGCATTGTGAATGAGTATTTTTACAACAACGGTTCAGACAACTATGCCGGAAACCACTACAACAACTCCGCCTGTCACCGAACAGATAACAGTAATTCACGGATTGTATCCTGGGCAGATGAATTCAGGTAGGCAACCCTTGAACAGAAACGGATTATCCTTTCACAGCATATTGACTGCATCGAAATCGGCAGGGATTATAAGTGTTCAGTTTGAAGGTTTGTTTTTTTATATTACTTTATATACTACCGTTTTCTTGGCTTTCTCAAACTGAACAATTATATTGAAACGTATCATTACAGAAACGAATGTTATTATTTTTATCTTTTCGAACCGGTTCTGTTCAGTATGATTTGTACTCAAAGCCTTGTATTATCCCAAATATCTGCAATGCAGTTATGTTTTGTTCAGTCAAAAAAGCTTTGGAGCAGATGGACATAGGCTGCAAAATCTTTCACGCCGAAATATGAAAAACAATTCCTCCGACTTGCAATGATATTTCAAATATGCTATACTGTTTAAATCGGAGGTGAGATGATGAAGATAGCAATATGCGAGGATGAGCCTTCCTTTCAGCAGAAACTGCAAAGCGGAGTAGCGGAGTACTTTTCCGAGAAGGGTGTTGAAACAGAGTTTTTCTGCTTCGATAACGGTGCGGAGCTTGTGGATAGCCTTGCGACTGAATATGATGTTATATTTCTTGATATAAATCTCGGTAGTCGTGAGGACGGAATGGATATTGCGGCACATCTGAGGGGGCAGAGTATTTCTGCACCTGTGATCTTCGTCACAAGCCTTGAAAACCGAGCTATTGATGGTTATGACGTGGGTGCCTACGGCTTCGTGGTAAAGAAGAATCTTGATGAAAAACTGCAAAGGGTTCTTTCCAAGCTATGGAAGGAGCATTTCTGCCGCCCGACTATCGCAATTCAGACAAAGGACAGCACCGAAATTACAGAGCTAAACAGCATTGTGTCTGTGCAGTCGCAGGGTCGTTGTTCTCTGATAAAGACAGAGACCGCCAAGCTTGAGGACGCTCGCCCTATCGGCAGGTTTGCGGAGCTTCTCGGCGATGATTTTGTTGAAGTCCACAAGTCGGTATTCGTCAATATTTCAAAGATAAAGCGTATCAATAACGATACGGTTACTATGTGCGATGAGAGCGTAGTTCCTCTGAGCAGAAGAAACAGAAAAAATGTTATGTGTGCAGTAATGAAAAGGATCGGTGGAAAATGAGAGCAGAGCTTAAAAATCTTGCCTTTTCCTTGCTTGTGGTGCTTGCTGTGGTGCTGGTGAATATTTTTGTGTACTACACCTCGGTATGCAGTACCGAGATAGTTCAGAGCCGTGACATTTACGGCGGAACAAGCTCTGCTGATATAGCCTCTATACGTAGCCGTACAAAGCTCCTCTCCAAAAGCTATGAGGAGCTCGCCGCTGAAGCTGAACTGCTTCGTGATTATAAGGCGGCCGTTTTGTATGTGCAGGAAAATGACTTATCGGCTCTTTCACGCTGGGAGGAGCTTTCCAATGACGAGAGAAAGGAATATGCACAGGAGCTTTATGATAGGTGTGTTATCGAGTATTCCTCGGATATTGAACGACTTTCCGAAAAGCTGTCTGCCGATATATCTGACCGAAACGCAGTCCTTTCCTATTTCGGATATCTTGACGGGTATCAGGATTATGTCACTGACATAGCGAGCCGCTCGGAGTTCCTGTCCGACATATCAATCTACAAAGAGGACAGCGGCATTGTGGGCAACATTGTAAAAACACAAAAGGATTTCTACGGGCTTTCGGGGATAACACTCACCCCTGTGGTGGAGGACGGTTATCTTGCCCTGATAAGCTACCGCATAACAGATATTCTTGCGGTGCTTGTGGCAGTGCTGTCGCTGACTGCGTTAAGAAATGAGGGAAGAACTCGCCGCAGAGGCATTCTCACGCCCGTACTCATTACCGTTTTCGGTACAGCGGCTATGTATATGGGAAATTACATACTGACGGCTAATTTTCTCGGACTTCCTCCGATGGATGCGGCGGTGCAGTCTATGGAGAGCTTCAAAAGCTGTCCGTATATGATAAATGCAGGTGCGCTTGCAGTTTGTATGATAGCCTTTAAGGTGCTGGGTGCGCTTGTGGTGCTGTTTGCGGCGGCTGTTATCGTTTCGTCCGAGGGCAGTAGGAGAGCCGTTTCGGCTTTAATTATCGGCGGAGTTATCTGTGCTGAGACAGTCTTTGCGGTAACGGACTTTTCAGATGTCCTGAGCGAGATAAATCTCCTGTCATTTTTCAGCTTTGAAAGGTTTTTCATCCGCTATCTGAACTTGGATATATTCGGAATTGTTATATCCCGACTTCCTTTGTTCATCGTATTCGCTGTTATGATATTCATACTTATGGCGACAGCGGCGGTAAAAAGCATTTCGAGAAGAACTGCACGGCTCACGCAAAAATCGGAGCAGGAATACTACGACGAGATAAATCGCCGTTACCTCGAGAGCCGAAAAATACGCCACGACATAAACAACCACCTGCTTGCGATAAACGCTCTTATTGAAACAGGCAATATCGAGCAGGCAAAGCGATATATTTCTGAGGTGCAGGAGCAGACAGACCTTGCCGCAATGCCTGTAAAAACAGGGCGTGACGTGCTGGACGCTCTGCTCTTTAAAAAGACGGAGCAGGCCGAGGAAAAGGGCACTGTAATTCGGTACGAGGTGAGCTGTCCGCTGTATGACTGCAGTATTTCCGACTACGACCTCTGCACTGTATTCGGCAATATCCTCGATAACGCCATTGAGGCTGTAAAGGCGGGAGACCGTATCTCTGTCAGCATCAGCAAGCAGCACGATATGCTGTATATCTCCTGTGAAAACCCTTTTGAGGGCGAGCTTAAACGCAGGGGCGAGAGAATAGTTACCACCAAAAAGGATTTCACCTCTCACGGCTTCGGGCTTATGAGAATTAGGGACGTAGTAAAGCGCTGCGGCGGCGATGTAAACATTACTGCCGAGAACGGAGTTTTTCATATTGAAGCTCTTATAAATTTATAAAATCAAATATTTTCGACCGCTTCTGTAGGAATTTTGACCGCTTCTGCAAAAGCGGTTGATTTTTTTATTCCCGTGGGTTACAATGCAGTTAAAGGAGTGATACTAATGAAAAAGCTTTTATCAATTATTTCTGCGGCGTGTATTTTACTGTCGCTGACAGGCTGTGGGGAGAAGCTGCCGATTGAGGACTGTGTAAATACCAATCTCGGCACCGCAAGCCATAATCAGATAATGCAGACCGAGCACGGTTATTACTATAACGCAACCCAGTTCGGAACGCTTGCGCTTCGCTATCACGATAACGCTACTGACAGCAATATCTTTCTCTGCGCAAAGCCCGAATGTGTTCATAACGGCGACAAATTCTGCACCGCCACCAGTGAGACCTTCAGGTCGCTGTATACCGTGATGTACGGCGGATATATCTATGCAGCAGTGACCGAGGCAGATGGCGAGCAGGTGCATTACAGACTGCTGAAAGCCTCTCTTGACGGAACCGAGCTCACAGAGGTATGCACCTATATGCAGACAAGCGGAAATAACAATGCGGCGGTATTCCTGCACGGGGATACAAGAACAATGGTTATACATAGGGGCTATGCATTTATACCATACACCCTTTCTTCGGACGGCGGAACAGCGGACGGAGTATGCGGCACTGTGATAGTTGACCTCAGAAGCGGCCAATATAAGCTTCTGACGGAATATGACAGGGAAGAAACACAGGGGCCTATCTATGTAAAGGCGGACGGCGACTATTTCTATTATCAGGTTGATTTCAAGGATTATTTTACGGACAGCGAATTTCGCCGTTATAACATAAAAACGGGCGAGGAGGAGATACTGCCTATTGCAGTAAGTCTTAAGGAAGCGTTTGATATTGAGCTTGACGAAGACCTGATAAGATACACTATCGTTGACGGAAAGCTGTGGTATGCGTATTCTGCAGATATGCTGAGAGATATTCGGTGGGAAATATACACCTATGACCCCGAAACAAATATTACAACGCTTGCGGAGCAGTTCTCCGAAAAGCTGGTGGAATACGAGGAATATACCTATAACGGTGAGACATTTATTGGTATGTCCCCTTACGCTGATCCTGACATTATGTACGACGGGCAGTATATCTATTTTTCAGAGCACGGCTTTTACGGACATCCGTATATGGAAACGGATATGAAGGTATATATTTTTACGCCCGAGGGCGAGCTGATGACAAGCTTTGCATACGAGAGAGAGGGTACATTCCTGATAAGTATTCTGGATGGGAATATGTATATCCAGACTGATGAAAAAACAGTTTCCTGTCCTGTTTCGGATATAATTTCAGGAAGCATAGAATGGACAGAGCTTTACAAATTTGAAAATGAAGGAGCATTATGAAAAAAGCTATATCAATAATTCTGACTTTATGCGTCGTCCTTTCTCTTTCCTCCTGTGGTAAGAGTAAAATAGAGTATTCCGACTATGTAAGCGGCAACCCCTCCGATATCTGGGGTAATGCCATTATGGAGACCGAGGACGGCTTTTACCGCAATATCGATTCGTTCCTGCTGTCACTGTGCTATTATGACAAGGCTACGGGAAAGACTGTGTACCTCTGCGCAAAGCCCGAATGTACCCACGACGGGAACGAATACTGCACCGCCACAAAAGCTGGCGTATTCTATGATGCAAACATCTGCATGAGCGGCGGATATGTGTATTATTCTGCCTCGGAGTATGTTGAGGCGGACGAAAAGGAATACTATAAGCTTATCCGTGCAAAGGCTGACGGCACGGAGTTCACCGAGCTGTGCACCTACCAGACGACTATGGGTAATGCTATGATGCACGGAATTTCTGCCGAAAACTACGGCAGAGTGATGGCGGTACATCGTGGTCTGGCGATAGTGCCGTTCTACGATTACGACCTGCCTACGCTCATGACAGACTACACCCCGAATACTATGATAATCGATATTGAAAGCGGTAGCTACAAGAAGCTTCCTACTCCCGAAGTTGACCTCTCGAAAACAGAGTACGGGCAGGGGGGTTATTTCCTGTATGAGGACTGGCTGTATTATACTATTTCGATGGAACACAGCAACAACTTTAAGACCCTCTACCGCTATAATTTAGTCGGCGGAGTTACCGAAAAGGTAGAATTGACTGAAAAGTTTACCTCTTACGCTGTGATAGACGGATGTGTCTACTACTCAATTCCGACAAAGGGAGAAATTCCGTCGAAATTGCTTAAATACGACCTTGAAAGCGGCACTGTGACAGACCTCTCCGAGCAGCTTGTGATAAACGGACAGCCCTTTACCAATGCGGTGCTTATGTGGAACGGAGAGTACCTCATCATACAGGACAAATCTTACTGGACGGGCAGCGAGGGTATTGCGGCCGCCAATAAAGACAAGCTTCTTTTTATGGATAAGGACGGAAATGCCGTTGTTGATTACAATATGTGGGACGCTCCTGTCCCTCGTCACATTGATGAATTTAATGATAAAGAATACATCGAATACGGTTTGAAATCTCAGAACGGAAAGCTGTATATCTGCACTCACTTCAATCGCGACGATCCTCGTGTATATTACACCGATAGATTTAACGAGCTTGTCCTGTGCTGTGAGATAGAGGATATCATTTCGGGTAATGCAGAGTGGTATGAGCCTTTCGATTTCTATCAACTTGTTAAACCTGAGGAGGACGACAATGCTTGAGCTTAAACATCTCACAAAGAAGTACGGCGAGAATGTCGTGCTGAACGATATTAACTTCACCTTTGGAACGGGAGTTTACGGACTTCTTGGCGCCAACGGCG
Source organism: Ruminiclostridium sp. (assembly GCA_045579625.1). Classification (GTDB taxonomy): domain Bacteria; phylum Bacillota; class Clostridia; order Oscillospirales; family Ruminococcaceae; genus Ruminiclostridium_E. The sequence goes on along the minus strand of JAZNMN010000072.1, from coordinate 19,572 downwards.
CAGGTAAATCAACGCTGATGAATCTTATAACCGACAACATAAAGCGAACTGACGGAGAGATTCTGTATAACGGTACTGACATTCTTAAATTAGGTGCTAAATTCCGAAAAAAGGTCGGCTATACTCCACAGCTTCAGGGAATGTACGAGGATTTTTCCGCCCGTGCATTCCTGCACTATATAGGCTCTCTCAAGGGTATGAAAATGCGTGAGATAAAGCCGCAGACAGAGGAATTTCTCGATGTGGTGGGGCTTCGTCCTGTTGCGCATAAGCGGTTGGGAAGCTTTTCGGGCGGTATGCGGCAGAGAGTTCTTATAGCGGCGGCAATGCTCGATAGGGCGGAGATACTTATTCTCGACGAGCCGACGGCGGGGCTTGACCCCGAGGAGCGTATAAGACTCCGTAACTACATATCTGATATAGCGAGAGAAAGGACTGTAATTCTCGCTACCCACGTAGTAAGCGACATCGAATCCATCGCCGACAGCGTGATAATGCTTTGCAGGGGAAGGCCTGCGGCTATCGGAACTCCGTCACAGCTTATTGCAGGAGTCAAGGAGAAGGTGTTCGAGATGTGCGGAAGCTACGAGGATATCTCCGCACGGAAGGCGGACTTCGGAAAGGGACAGGTATATCAGACAGAGCAGGCTTCGTCCTCCGAGTAACAGCAGAAAAATGTCCCGAGGGCTTTTCGCCTGTCACGAACAGGATTGACTTAGAGGACGTATACCTCTATTATGCGGAGGGACGTAAATGAGTGAATTTAAACGAGTGCTTCTTTCCCGAAGGACGCTGTTGTATCTGCTGATAGCGGTGTTGTTGGGCGGTATCTTCTTTCTGTACGACTGCGGCGACGAAAGTAAAGCTACTACTCTTACAGATGAGGAGCTTTCCGCCTACATCAGCGGTTATCCCGAGTTTCTGAAATCGGTACAGGACAACGCAGACAGCTACAACACCATAGCGGCGTTATCGGGAGGATTTTCTGCGGAGAATATCCGAAAAACGGCGGAGGATTACGCACTTCTTTCGGGAGTAACCCCAACCCTTGGAGAGAATAAAGGCTTTGTGCTGTTGTCGGGATATCTTACGGGAGACATCGTGATAATCGCTGTAACTCTGCTGGTGGCGGCGGCCTTTACCGAGGAACGTAAAAAGGGGCTTGTTACCCTTATCCGCAGTACAAAAAACGGTAGGCGACTGCTGTCCGTTCAGAGAACGGGAATAATTATCATTACCGCACTTATGACAAGCATATTGATACATTTCCTATGCTTTACGACGGCACAGTTAACTTGCGGCGATATGAGCGTTTTTCGCCCGATACAGTCCGTACCTGAATTTTCGCTGTGCCCCTTTCGTATAACGATACTTGATTATCTTGTATATTCCGTACTGATGAAAGCGCTTGCGGCGGCAGTTTGTGGGCTTTTGCTGTATCTGATAAGCGCTGTAACGGAGTCTGCGATAGCCTTTGGGGTCTGCGGTATCGGAATAGTTGCGGAATATATCCTGTACGGGGCAATACTGCCCACAGACAGGCTTGCAGGACTGAAATTCTGCAACATAGCGGCAGTGCTCAGAACAGATGTGTTTTTCAGTGAATACTGCAACCTTAACATCTTCGGCAGGGCAGTTAGCTTTCTGCCCTGTGCGCTGACGGTGACAGGATTCCTGTTCGTTTTGCTGTGCGGACTTTGCGTGATGTTCACTTCAAACAGTGGCGAGGGCGTTTCCTTCGGCAGTAAGCTGACTGACAAGATAAGCGGATTTTTAAGCAAAAAGGCTCCCTCTATGCCTCTGCCCTTGTGGGAAACGAAAAAGGTTTTTATCAATCAGAAGGGCGCTGTTATTCTCGCTGTAATTTTGTATATTGCAGTAAGCTCGGCGTTTCAATATCGCTATGTTTTGCCCTCCTACACAAGGTCGGAGGAGAAATATTACACGAAGTATACAGGTGAGATGACTGTGGAACTGCAGACTGAGATGAACGAGGATTTCGACAATCTTCAGGCGCAGTTCAATGCGCTTCGTGACGATTATCTCATAAAGCTTGAAGCAAACGGCGGACTCCACGACGATGAACTTGCGAAGATGTACAACCGTCTTATGGATATGGCGGAGGATCTTCAGGCTCTTGAAATGCTGATTGATACGGTGGACAGGGGGCTTGCATATACCGATGAAACGGGCATAGCCGTTCACTTGATAAAGCCGAAGCTGTACGAGCTTTTACTGCTTCGTGATACGACTACTACCAATAAAAATGCACTGTATATTATGCTTGCACTGGTGGGGGTATTCGCAGGAATCTGCGCAAATGAAAACCGCTGTAATATGAACTCAGCCCTGCGCTCCTCCCTTAAGGGAAGAGGGCGGCTTACAGCGATAAAGCTTTCCATTATCGGAATTACGAGCGTGCTTGTAACGGCGGCGGTGTTCGCTCCGCAGGTGCTTCTTATAGGAGCGGAGGGCTACAACGACCTCGGTACGCCTGCCCAGAGTCTTGAATTCCTGCGGTTTATGCCCTTTGAAACGAGTGTTCTCGGTTATCTTGTGCTTATGTTCATCGTAAGGATGCTTGCCGCTTTCGCAGTGGGAGCATTGGTAATGCTCATCAGCCGATACAGCGGCAGTGCGATAACTGCCGTGTGCATCAGTGCGGCGATTATAATTGTGCCTGCGGTACTTTCGGGAACGAGCGTGCTTCCTGTTCCGAGTGCGGCGGATGTCGTGGGGTATTGTGTAATAAAATAATCAAAGCTCCACATAACTCTTTGTAAGGCTTAATTATCAGCTGAAAAATTGTACTTTCGTGTTACAATGTAAATTCGATTCAGTGCGTCTGTTCCAAAGCGAAACAGGCGCACATTTTGTGTTTGTCTAAATCGCAGAGATATGATTATGAATGTATAATTAGTATGTTAATTCCGATTTTTATAGCTTTTGTCCGTTCTGTGTTGAAATTTGTTGATTTATGTCGTATTTTGTTTGTGTATAAGTATGTCTTATATAATTAAAAGGTACTACTTATTTTTCGTGAGATTCATATTTAAAGTAAATACGAAACGAGGTATTAAAATGCAGAATGCAAATCCTAATTTTAAGACAGGAATAAAAACATTAACAGAAATTCAAATCAAAAATTCCTTGCCGGGGTACGATACGCTCTTAAAAAAATTTGAAACAGTCAGAGAAAATGCTGCAGCATTAGATAATAAACTTAAAATTGACGGCTCATTTGACAGCTTGAAATACGACAATATTTTTTCGATTTTAGGCGGAAGAGGTGCAGGAAAAACAAGCGTACTCAATACTCTTTATCAGAAATTGGGAGAAAACGAGAATAATATTCTTATGCCTGTCATTATGCCGGAATTGGTGGATGATAACGATAATTTTATAGGTTGGATTTTATCCGCTATAGAAACAAATTTAACTGAACTTGAAAATAAAATCAGAAATAGCGGTTGTCGTAATGATGACGATGATTACAATTTCTTTACAAGATGCGCCTTTAATAATAACAATAAGCTCAGAGAGACATTCAATCAGTTAAAGCAGGCCTATTATGCCAGGGTATATAATCACAGAAACGGTAATTGGGACTATTCTACTGATTTTTCTTTGGTTTCACGAGTTAATGACGAAGGCTTTTCACTAATAAAAAGATTTGCAGAATTCTGGAACCAGCTTGTTGATGTATATGTGCAGTACACACATAAAGAAAAATCTACACCTTTATTTTTCTTCTTTATTGATGATGCAGATTTAAAGCCAAGCATAATCAATGAGTTAATATTTTGTATCCCTAAATATTTTTCGCATCCGAATGTTGTTGTACTTATTTCGGCGGCACCGAAAACACTTGGCTATGTGGTAAAAAACCATATGTATCAGCAAATCACCGGTTCCTCTTTCCCTTTAGTAGATTTAATGGAAATAGAAAAGGAATACAACGGCGACATTTATCAGCACAGCCTTAGGGAAGAAGAACAGCAGGCTAACAGAGTAAAATTCCAGGAGCTCAGATACGGAAAAGAATATGTTAAAATCACAAAGCTTACTGAAGAGATATTGAGAAAATTGTTTCCTGTCAGCAATAGATTTTATCTTAAGAAATATGAGAAATTTGAAGAAAAAATGTCTCTTATTATTGAAGATAAGGAAGATAATAGAAAAATTGAACACTTAATAATAGAGAATTTTAAGGATTTTAAGAAAGCGGCATTGGAACTTCATACTAAGTCAAAAATTAGTAAAAGGATAATTAATGAAAAATTAAAAATATCATTATATAACGATAAAATTGATAATCTTGAACTTAATAATATGATATTTTTCGGAAAATATCCTCGTGATATTGTAGGAGTGTACTATTCATTTATTGATTTATTGAAAGATTTAATTAATGCCCTAAATAGTTTTTATACAAATTCCTTATCTTATAAGGTAGGAAATGCTATTCCTTCTGACTTTCTGGATGTGATACATAGTTCTTGTGTAAGCTTTTTAAAGGCAGTAATATTATCAAATGATAATTTGTTTATGTTTATGAAGAAAGCAGATCATTTAATTTTAAAGCGCAAGTTACATTGGCAGTTGTACGTTGATTATGCAGCTGTTATAGAAGCTTTGAAAACTCCTGAATTTATAGATGAAAACAAGAATAATTCTGCGCCTTTTGTGCAAATGCTGTCTTTGCTAAATTTTATTGAATGCTTAATAGTGCTTATTATGCCTGACAGAAAAACAATTCATGGTCATAACGAGTTTTGTAATCTATTGGATGTATGCGATATTCCAATAATCAAAAAATCAGACAGTTTTTCGGAAATGCTCACACAGTACAATAAATTCGATTGTGTAAATATGATCGATAAATATGATATTAATAATTTTACTCATCAAGACTATTTTTTAGATGTCGTTTATTGTATGGAACTTTACCCCTCAAACAAACAAGCATATAGCGCTGCAGACATATTAAAAAATAAAAAATGGTATGAAACATTTAGTGAAACAATGTATTTGAGATTCAGCATAAGTAATTTAGTTAAGGAGCATAAATCTGAATTGCTCTTGCTAAAAAAACCGGAATTTTGTGATAATCAATATAGAGAATTGTACAGAAACTATATGTTTGCTTTCAGCAATTGGCTGTTTGAACGTTGTATTTACAATTCTGAAATTAAGAAAAAATCAAACGCAGATTTGACAATAATAATTGATAGTTTTCAAAAAAGTATCTTTAAACTTATATATGAACTTGATAATACTATTCTATTTTGCTTTGGAAATAAGGTGAACGATGCGCTGGAATCATTTAATAAAGAACTGGGGTATTGTGAGGGAAATAACAGACTGAAAAAAGAATTTTTGGTTTTAATGCAGTGGTTGAAAAAAGAAGATTATCAGGTTAAACGTGGAAAACTAATGTCGAAATTAACTTCTATTAAACAACTTATAAATAATGCGAATACATATATAAATGAATTGTCATCTTGGTATTATAGGTTATATGAAATGTTTGAAGGCAATTTAACAATAGCGAATTATAAAGACCCATATCAAATTGATTGTATCAGTGAAGATATAAATGACTATTTTGAAGCTTTAAACGAATTATATTTTAAAGAGATTACACCTCCAATTACTATTGAAGGTGTTAAAAAGCTTAAGCAAATGTTTTATGATGAAATTGACACAACTTACATTAGTAACTATATCAATGACCTCCGTTGGCAGGATTATGATGAACTTACAAACAGTGAGGATGATATATGAGAAAGAAAGAATATGACCAGCTTATTTCGGAGTTGATTTTGCTGCCGTTTACAAATGCTGAATATAACAAGTCTGATTATCTGGTTAATTATGCCAAGGCGTATTGTGAGCTGATAGATGGCGCAGGTCGCCTGGATCTGAAAGCGCACGCCGATAAAAAGAAGAGTCTTGTTAATGCAAAAAACAAAATTCTTTATTCGTTTTCTCAGGATAATCGTTGGAATCATCTGGATGACGCTCAAATGCTTATTGACGTGTTTTATCCCGGACATAAGCTTCAGCAGAATTATGACAAGGCAAAAAATGATCTGGGGAAATTCTATCTTAATCGTATATTTGAAATCTCCAGAACCTTCATAACCTTTAGAGACGGTGTAGTTGCAATCAGAAATTGGGCTGATGATACGATTGATTTGATTCCGAATTTTGATGGTTTACGTAAGGTTGAACTATGGAATTACATATCGCGAATAATGCTTCCTGATATATTTATTGCCGGGTGCTACATTAAATTTGGAATAACTGAAGCTGATATGCTTTGTAATGTCCCTAATCTGATAAGTATGCAGGATGTGCCACTGAGCAGGGTGTTGAAAAAAGGGGTAGCGGAAACCCATATGCATTTCAATGCAGGTATATCATACAGCTATTTGTGGCAGCAATGTATGGAATTGTTTGATTGCAAGGATAAAGATTTCAACCTATGGTTTTGTACATTATTCAGAATATATTCATCAATTTATATTGAATCAAATTCTGAAGTATCCTTTGAGAAATATCTTGCAGAAGAATTACCCGATAGCCTTAAAACAGAAATGTATGAGGAGATTTTGCAAAATAATCCGGAAAAAGAAATGGGTTACGATGTATTCGAAATCGATACTTTTAAAAGAGCTTTATATGATTTCTGTGGTAAAAAGCAGGATGATAATTGGGATATTCTTTATGGAACTGTATTATTCAGGTATAGGAATCAAGGCGTTTCATCAGAGATATTATGGTATTTCAAAATATTAAGTTATCTGGATAAAAAATATGACGCTGAGCTTTGTCGCCAGTTGATGATGTATATTCGCTTAAAAAATGAATTTATCTCTAAAAGAATTCAGCAGAATAAAATAGGCGGCCTTGATTATTTTCATACCTATTATGATAATGCAACAAATGTATTTTGGGATAAAACTATCCCGGAGAATAATACCAAAAGAAAAATGTACCGAGCGATTTTTGAAGAGCAGTGCCGAACAGGCAATATGGAAATCCTTGAAATTAAGATATCCCCACGAGTACTTTCGAGTTCAAAGGTTACTCTTATGTCGGAAAAGGAAATGCAGATAAAAACTCTCAGTCAAATAAAACTGATTTTCGGAGCATATTCCGATTATATAGAAAATACCGTGAAGCGAACGCAGAATCCCGAAAAATTACGATTTCCAAAGCTTGGAATAATATATCATTTTATAAAACAAAATGATTGCGATAATTTCAGCGGATATAATTGTGTGAAAAACGATTGTTCAAAAAAATACGATTGTCTCGATTACGCAACAATGCGAAATTTGAATATTCAATTTGTAAAATCGTTAAAATCCTTATTTAAAAAACATCCGTTACTCACTGATTATATAGTAGGTATCGATGCGGCGTCAATAGAAAATTCTGCAGAGCCTTGGGTATTTGCACCTATATTTCGGGAGCTTAGAAATAATGATTTTGTTATTCCTGTTTCATTGTCATCAGGAAAACGAGTTCCTAATATCGGATTGACTTATCACGTGGGTGAAGATTTTCGTCATATAATATCAGGACTTCGCCATATCGATGAAGTTTTGACGCATTTCAATTATTGTTCAGGCGATAGACTCGGACACGCTATTGCATTGGGCGTGGATATAGATAGGTTGTTTTCACAAAATCGTGTAGTTGTGCTTCCCATTATGGAGCATTTGGAAAATCTTCTATGGATGTGGGGCAGGTGTAAGGTATCAAATGTAATAAATACACCTCAAAATCTGGAATTTATGATTATGGAAACTGCAAGAAGAATTTACGGAAATAAAGGAATTGAAAAAATATCAATTTACACATTATGGCAGGTTTATAATAAGAAATTCGATTCATATAATGATTGTAACGGCGATTGCGATTTGATAAAATCTTATAATCAAAACCCTGAAAGCATAGATTGGAATAGTGATATTTTACTTTGCTCACATTTTTGTCCCTGCTTCTTTGAAAAATATCATAAACCGATTTTTGTAAAGATTTCCGATGAAGAGATTGAATTTTGTAAATCGCTCCAGAAAGATTTAATCGCAAAGGTTGAAGAGCTTGGTATATATGTTGAAACAAATCCAAGCTCTAATTTGGCAATAGGCGACATCGAAGATATATACACACATCCGATTTTGAATTTAAATTGTGAGGGATTAAAATTGGATGACAGAGATGAAAACTGTGTTATGACAACTATCAATTCCGATGATCCCATTGTTTTTTCAACTTGCGTGGAAAATGAAATTTCATATATATATTATGCGCTTTTAAATGCAGGAGTCAAAAGAGAAAGAGCGTTGACTTGGATTGATAAAATAAGGAATCACGGAATTTCAAGTTCATTTGTGAAATATGAAAAAACATATAAAGATATGCTGTCAGATTTCAAAGAAATAGAAAAATACAGTATATGAAACGGAATAGCTTTGCTTTATACTAATGCTGTTTTGAATTAAATCTGTAAAATATCTTTTTCAAAATTTATTCATTATTCTCAATCAACCTGCCGTAGCCGTAAAAAAGTAATCGCAGGCTATTTCCCGTAAAAGCAAAAAATTCACAGAACAATGTCCGTTCAAAGATTTTCTTCCATAACTATAAACGAAGCATTCAGCTATAAGAAAAGCCCGGCTTAAACCGGGCTTTTTCTTATGTCTGAGAAATACTTTTAAAATATATCTCATAACTCTTGTGGTTACAGTATATTTCCGTTAATTCCAACATAAAGACTCACTATACTGTCATTGCCTGAATTTCTTTCAATTACAAAATAAGTGTTGGTGATAGCCTTTAGCTTTTTTTCTGTCAGATAATCATTCAGCAGTTTATCGGTTTTCATTAAATCAACATAACTGCCGTAATGTCTGACGCATAATGCATTTTCCAGCTTGAATTCGGGCTTGCAGACATATTTGCTGGTGCTTTCAAAAGCCCTGTCCACAGGCACAAGCACTTCAATATCCATAACCGTATCCTCGGGAATGGAATGAGTACCGATAACCGAAAACATTATTTTTCCTTCCGCCTTCAAATCAAGCACCTCGGTGCTTTTATGAACGTGTGATATGAAGTCGCCGAAAGCTTTGCTGGCTACGCGCGTCAAATACGACAAAACATTTTTAACAGAGATATACTGATTTTCGATTACTTCCATTTCTCACCTTAAATCATTCGCCGAAAACAAAACGCCAAATTACTTCCCAGAATGTCATAGCCCCAAACCTCCTTTAATTAGTTTAAAGCTATTTTATTATTTTGAAGTATTGAATTCCATATATAACTGACAAAGCCACTGAATTTAGGAATGAAATTCTAATTTACAAAATAATATTGAATAATTTGTCTAAAAATGTTATAATATTACAAAAGCGGAAAAGAGGATTTGCTATGAATATAGCTATTTGCGATGATGAGATATTATTGCATAAGGAATTAAAAGAAGCATTATGCGATTATGGTCGGGACAGAAGTGTTGATATATATACCTGCTGCTTTAAAAATGGTAGAGACTTATTAAATTCAAAAGAATTATTCGATATAATTTTTATGGATTATGAAATGGCAGGACTTGACGGAATTGAGACTGCTGAATTTATCAGAAGAAACAATGATACTACAGCTATAATTTTTCTTAGCGCTTATCCGGATATTGTTTTTGACACTTTTTCCGTGAATGCATTCCGATTTCTGACCAAGCCTTTGGATACAGAAAAAATGTATGAAGCTCTTGATTCTTACAGAAATTCAATTGATAAAGATAATTTATTGTTAATAAAAACTCTTGAAAAAACGTGGAGTATTAAGCATTCGGAAATAGTATATGTGGAAGCACTGCGAAAGCACACTTTAATACGTACTGCCAAAACTACCTTGGAAATTGCAAAATGCTTGGGCGAAATTGAAGATATGCTTCCGAAAGAGAAGTTTTTCAGGGTTCATAAATCCTTCATTGTTAATTTTAGTCATATAAAAAATTATGATAAAGAATGTATACTTTTTGATAATGATGAAAGAGCGGATTTAGGGAAAAAGTATTATTCAGGGTTTAAGTTTGCGTTTTTAAATTTCATAAAAAAATATAATGCGGAGTTAAAATAAAACCTAAAAATGTTAGAAATAATTTTATATTTGTTGACAGAGATAGTATTACTATTTAATATATTGACTTTTGTACATATCACTCAGACAAGAATAACCCGAAAATTCAGCTTGAAATTAGTTTTTTATTTTGTTCTGTACATCGTTATTTCGTTGCTGTTCTATATTTTTTATTCTTACTCTGAGGATATCTTTTTTGCAATTTGTCTATTCTTGCTGTGCTATATTAGATTTCCGCTGATAATTTCAGACTTGACAAACATTACTTTTTTAAAAGGAATATTTATTACTGTTATCGTTTCACAATCGTGCGACCTTATACAATTATTGATTTATAACATAATCGAAATTCCTAATTTGATTTCAAAGTATTGCATTTCACTTATTATAAAATTGTCAGTACTGCTATTTTTAATACTGTTAACGAAAAAAGCAAATTTAAATAAGATTAAAAGTGTTATTAGATATCTTCCCAAATACATATATATCCTAATTGCTATTAATATATTATTAATGGGCGCAATCACAAGTATTACAGGATACGATTTATCAATAGAATCCAATATTATAAAGCGAGTTTCATTGACTAATATAATACTTTTACTGATATTCATTATTTCTGTGATAATCACATTCTCCCTAATCTCTAACTGCATATCCAAAACCTACTACAACAGCGTTAATTCAATTTTAGAAAAGCAAATCGAAAATCAGATTGAGCATTATAATCAGACTGAAAGGCTTAACAGTGATTTAAGACGCTTCAAACACGACTATACTAATCATATGCTTTGTCTGAAGGCTATGATCGGCTCCAATCAGAACAGCGAAGCTCTTGAATACATAGAGAAAATCAACTCAGAAATATTCTCGCAGTCCAAAGCTTACAATACGGGACATAAAATTGCAGATGCAATTCTCAACGAGAAACACCGCATTCATTCAGATATCAGCATTAAATTTGACGGCTGTATTCCGGATTTTATAGATAATGTAGATTTGTGTATAGCGCTTGGGAATGCAGTGGATAATGCAATAGAGGCTTGTGAAAAATTGAGCGGAACCGATAAAATCGTTGATATATCAGCCAATTATCAACAAAGCCATTTTATCCTTATAATAAAGAATCCTGTTTCAGAAGATTACGCTATTAACGGAAGCGTCCCCGAAACAACCAAAGCAGACCCGTTAAAACACGGCTTCGGACTTTCAAATATAAAGCGTATTGCAGATAAATATGACGGCGATATGAGTGTTGAAGTAAATGATTGTATTTTTACACTTTATTTAGCTTTAAAGGTAAACTGACGTTTTTACGTGTCAGCGGTCCTGCATAAATCTTCTTATTAAACAACAAGCACTTATAATTTATTATATAAAAACACTTGAAATCTGCGCATAAATATTGTATAATTGTCCTGTACGCAATTATGCTGACGAAAGGACGCCTATTATGGAGAAAATCAAAACAAAGCTGAATCTGAAAACAAGGATTACCGTTTCAACAGTACTGCTTATCGCTTTTTTTCTTGTGATTACAGCAGTAGCGGGATGTATGGTTACATCCGATTCTTCAAACCGCCATATAAATGAAGCCGCAAGATCAAGCGTCAGCGACTTCGCTTCGCGTATAGAAGCGTGGCTTGAGCTCGAGGAGCAGAAGGTTGCGGATATAGCCGACGATGTTGGCTATGAGAAGTACGATACGGAAAGACGGGAGGAAATGTATGATTTCCTTTTAAATAAGGTTTCGTCGATGCCTGAAATGTACGCTCTTTATGTGGGCTGTCCCGATAATTTCGCCTGCTTTTCCGACGGTTGGGTTCCCGATCCCGATTATATTATAACCGACCGACAGTGGTACATTGACGCGGCGAAAGCTGATTCTGCCATTGTAACAGACCCTTATGTTGACGTAAGTACGGGAAAGATGGTTGTTACAATTGCGAAGGCTGTACGTGATAAAAGCGGTGCAGTTACTTCGGTAGTAGCGGCTGATATGTTCCTTGACGAGCTTCAGGAAATTACTGCACAGTGTAAATATACCGAAAGCGGATATGCGTCTCTTATTTCCTCTGTAGGCTTCGTAATTATACATAAAAATGAAGAATTTATTCCTTATGTCGACGAAGCGGAAAACGAGATTACCTCCCAGTACAGCGATACCTTCTCGGGAAAAACTGCGGAAAAGACAGAGGGCGGCTTTACAAGCTATAATTGTAAGGACTATGACGGTAAGGAGAAGCTTGTTGTGGCTTCGGAGATTCCTGCCGCTAACTGGACCTTTACGTTCACAATGGATACAAGCGAAATGTACAGCGACGTGAATCGTCTCATAATTATTTTCTGTGTAATGATTCCTGTGATTATTCTTATTTCGGCAGTATTCACAGTTTTCATCATCAGCCGCTGCTTCAAGCCTCTTGAGGAAATATCGGTTGTTGCAGGACGAATGACTCAGGGCGATTTATCCGTTACCTTCGATTATAAGGCGAATGATGAAATAGGCAGGATTTGCCGTATTATCGAGGATACAAACAGGTCGCTGAAGGTTTATGTGGACGATATTTCCCAGCATCTCGGCGAAATGGCGGAAGGAAATTTCAGTCGTACAGTAACTATTGATTATGTGGGCGATTTTGCCGCAATAAAAACTTCTCTTAATGAAATTCACGAATCCTTAGGCTCTGCCTTCAGCAATATCGGAATGGCTACTGACGCAGTTTTCAACGGCGCAGGCAATGTTTCGGGCGGCGCTAACAGCCTTGCGGAAAGCGTATCCGTTCAGACTGCTCTTATCGATGAAATCGTAACGGCAGTAAATGCGGCAGGTCAAAAGATACGTGAAAATGTGGAGATGACCGATAACGCCAAGACAATTTCCGTTGAGACGGCAGAAGATGTTCGTCAGAGTAACGAGAAGATGAAAAATCTGCTTGAAGCTATGGAGGAAATCCGCCGTACCTCCGATGAAATTCAGAAAATCAACAAGACGATCGAGGATATTGCCTTCCAGACTAACATTCTCGCTCTTAACGCTTCTGTCGAGGCCGCAAGAGCAGGCGAAGCAGGCAAGGGCTTTGCGGTAGTAGCCGACGAAGTAAGAAATCTCGCAGGAAAATCTGCCGAAGCTTCAAATCAGACTACTGCACTCATTCAGAACAGCGCTGACGCAGTCGAAAAGGGAATGAAATATGCACAGCAGACAGCAGACTCTATGAGTAAGGTAGTCGAACAGACTGAGGAGGTTGACGAAATCATTATGAATATTGCGGCTTCTTCCCGTGAACAGGACGCATATATTTCTATGATTTCAGAAAAGGCCGACGCAGTTTCAAGCCACGTAACCTCTTCCGCTTCAAATGCCGAGGAAAGCGCAAGTACTTCCGCCGAGCTTAATTCTCAGGCCTCTGTTTTAAAGCAGCTTATGTCAAAATTCAGAGTATAAACTATCCGTAAATAAAAAGATTACCCTGTATCTGAGGCTTTTCAGATACAGGGTATTGTTATGTTCTGATATGTGTGAAAATTACAGCATAAAAGAGATACTGTCGGGTCTTATATGGAACAGTAAAATGTACGAAGGCCTTATTGACGGATATAGGTAATCTCCATCATATTGTCGTTTTTAACAGCCATTCTGTCTCCGTCAATAGCTATCCAGAAGCCGCCTATATCATCGTTGTCGTAGTAAATGTCCACATAGTTGCTTCTGAAAAAGTTATAGGTAAAGCCGCATTCGTAGATTCCCTCGTCTATACGGCCGGAAATTCCCGTACCGTCGGCATTAAAGGTAAAGGTTTCCTCGTATCCCGTTTCGCTTTCCTTCCAGGTGCCTATAATAGCGGTAGCATAGGGATTTTCTTCCGAATCGCTGTCATTTTCCGCTTCCTCGTCAGCCTTTACGAAGCTCTGCTGATTTTTGTATTCGTCAATAAGGGTGAGGGTTTCGCCCTCTGAGGCTACGGTAAAGCTATGGATATCATCCTCTGCGTAGAAAACGGTAAGTATATTCCCCTCGAGGGAATATGTAAAAGTGTTTTCGAAGCCGCTTGTATAGCTTCCGTAACCGTCGTCGCCGAAGAAATATGTATCCTTCCAAAGGCTTTCCTTATCCGTCCAACTTCCGATAAGAGCCGTAGGGTCAATCGTATCGGACGTACCGTCGGAATTGTCCTCCTTATCCGCTTCTGTGATTTCCTTATCGGGGGCGTCTGTTTCCGTCGCCTTTGAAGTATCTGCAGTAGTTATCACGGTTGCGGCAGTTGTCGTAGCTTCGGAGGCTGCAGTTGTGCTTTCAGCCTTATTGCTTCCGCAGGCTGATATTGAAGCAGCTACTGCACAGATAAGAACAACTGCCGCCCAAGTTCTTCTAAATTTCATAACTATTTCCTTTTTAATTGAAATTTTATCGTAAAATTATGCCCAGGGGTCGTCGGCAACGGGAATACGGATATCCGCGAGACACTGAATGTCGTTTAAGAACCACTGTCCCGTAGAGGGCTTCTTTCTGAGCTTTATGGGACGGGGGTTATCTGCTCCGCCGCTTGTAACGTAAAGGGTTGCCCAGTTTTCTTCGTCGAAGGAATAGGGGTTTTCGCTTACCTTTATGGTGTAAGGAGTGTTGGGCTTATAGCCGTTTTCGGGAGTAGCTCCCTCGAAGAAGGAGAAGGTCTTATAAAATTTACCGTTAAGGCGCTCCTTGATAAAGCCCTTTTCGTATGTACTTACCTCGGCAGGCCCCTTAAGGAAATTCAGCATTTCTATACAGCCGTCGGGATTTTTCTCGTAGGAGCAAAGAACGGCAATTGTAAGCGCAGTAGTCTTGAAGGCGGAGTCGAGGGAAGCCTCGGGCATAGCCTGTAATTCAGCAAGATTGTTGGGAAGGGAAGCGAAGGTAAAGCTTTCTGTGTGATTTTTACCCTTTCCTACCGATGCTACTGCATTACCTACCGCCTTTACGGTTTCCTTCTTGATAGCGTTTTCCGCCGATTTCATAAGCGAATCGAATAAACCCATTTTTTAGTCCTCCTTGATAAATCTGAAATTCATAAAGTTGAAGAAGCCGTTTTCATCAATGGGCTTTACCCAGCTGCTGACCTCTTCGTCATAGACCTCGCCCTCAATGCCTGTATCGAACCAGAACTCGCCGTCCCGAAGCTCCCAGGCTTTAGGCTCGTCAGCTATTGCACCGTCCACGAGGGTTATTATTCCTGCGGAAACCGCCTTATCGACCTCCTCCTGCGGAACGCCCTCGGGTAAGGGTGAAAGCATATAAAGCTTTCCGTCCTCGCAGATTTTTATCAGCGTACCGATCATTCCCCTGCGTTCCTTCATCTCATCCGCCACAGCCTCCTCATCGCTTTCGTCAACATAGGGCATCGGCGAGTTGAGGTACTCCTCGGGAGTGAGAAAAACAGGCATATTGTCATCATCGTAAGTCATAACGGAATGAAGCTTCCATTTTCCCGTATAGTTCATAATTTCCTCTCCTTTGTCGGAATTTTAGCAATCTTGACTTAGACAGTTCAATGTGCTAAAATTATTAGATGGGCGGTTCCTGTGACTGTTGGCGCACCCACAGGAACTTCAAGTACCCTAACGAGGCAGGATATATACTCTCTTTTACCCTTGCAGGTACTATCATAACGTATTTTTTGCATTTTCACACTACCCGAATCGGTAAAAAAGGGTGGGAAATCTGAAAAAACACGCATAAATTGGTAGATAATCGGGCAGTATACCCGTTCAGGAAGGGAATATATGATGAAAAAAACAGCTTCTTTAATATTGACTTTTGCAGTATTAACAGCCTGCTTGTCGGGCTGTTCGGATAAAATAAAGCCTGACGCAGACAACCCCGTAACCCTTACAATGTGGCACGTTTACGGAAGTCAGACAAAATCTCCTCTTAACGACGCAATCGAAAGCTTCAACGAGACCGAGGGAAGAGAAAACGGCGTTATCGTGAACGTTGTATCGGTAACGAGCTCTTCCGCTATCGATAAGGCTCTTTCCGCTTCGGCGAAGGGCGAGCCGGGGGCGGAAGGACTGCCCGATCTTTTTACGGCATATCCCCGTGTAGCGGAAATCGTAGGGGAGGATAAGCTTCTTTGCTGGAATGATTATTTTTCGGCGGACGAGCTTTCGAAATTCAGGGATGAATTTATTTCGGAGGGGTATTTCGGCGAAAAGCTGCTTATGCTTCCTGTGGCGAAGTCCTCGGAGGCCTTATTCCTGAATAAGACCCTGTTTGACAGATTTACTGCCGAAACAGGCGTATCGGTCGACAGGCTTAAAACCTTCGAGGGACTTTTCGAAACGGCAAATACCTATTACGACTGGTCAGAAGGACAGAATTTTACACAGATAAACGATTTCTACAATTACGCATATATCGGAATGAAGGCCTGCGACAGCGAATTTATCAAGGACGGAAAGCTTAATCTTAACGACGAAGCCTTTGAAAAGGTATGGAAGCCTTTAAGTAAAGCGGCAATTTACGGCGGAATATGCCTTGACGACGGATATGCCGCTTCACGCTGGAAAACTGTTGAGATAATTTCCAATATCGGCTCAACAGCAGATATCCTTTATCAGCCCGAAATGGTATTCTATCCCGATAATACAACCGAAAATATTGAAGCGGTTTCCTTACCGTATCCTCTTTTCGCTGAAAATAAGCCTTCCGCCGTTCATAGGGGCGGAGGACTTTTCGCTGTGAAGAGCGATGATGAGCGTAAGAATTACGGGGCATATATTTTTGCTAAATGGCTTACGGAAAAGGAAAATAACCTGAGCTTCGTTACAAGTACAGGCTATCTTCCTGTTACCGATGAGGCCTTCGAGGAGCTGTTTACCGACACAGGTATTGCGGAAAAGGAAAGCTACCGTAAGCTTTATGATATGATGAAGGAAATGATGAATAGCTACAGGCTCCACCCACTCCCCCTTTACAGCAACGCTTCGGATATACAGAGCCGCTTTGAACAGAATGTAAAGCTTGTTCTTAAATCCGCGCATAATCAGTATACCGAACGAACGGAAAGGGGCGAGGATGAGGAGACTGTGCTTACGGAGCTTGCCGACGCTTCACTGGAAGAGCTGAGAATGCTCTGCCGCAAGGATATGTGAGGGTATGGCTATGAATATACTGAAATATCTTGATATAAAAAGCCTTGTAAGGCAGTTGAGAACGGAAGGACTTTCGATGAGGAGAAGATTCGTTTTCTATGTTTTCTCCGTAATCTGTCTTTTTCTTGCGGTTATTGTAATACTGCTCAATCTTTTCGGAATTCTTAATCCTACCGACAGACAGATTATGAACGACCTTGACGCACGGCTTTCAGCCTGCTCCGACAGAATCGAACGTGACTGCGACGAGCTTGCGGCTTGCGCCATATCCTTCTCGGGACAGCTCGAAGCCTCAATCCGTGACTATCTTGCCGAAAACGGGATAGGCTTTGATGAACTGGAAAACAATTCCGAAGCCCTCGACGTATTACAGAACAGGCTTTATGATTCGGTTTATCTTAATATGCAGGTCGCTCCCGCAAGCGGCGCTTTCTACATTCTTGATACTACTGCAAACAGCAATTCCGAAACCCCTCTTTACAGCGGGATTTATCTTAAATATATAAATCTCTGCTCGGAAAATACCGTAAACAACGATTTTTCTATTTACAGAGGCTCCTTTTCTACGGGAAAGAGCAGGCAGATCAACTTCCACAGCGGTTGGAAAAACGAGAGCAGTACTACCTTTTTCGAGAGCTGTGACGAGGTATTTTCCGACGGAACTCACTATGTTCTGAGTCCTGCCGTTCCTATACCCGATACCTGGGAAAGGGCGAGATATATTTATGTTCCGATTCGTGATTATAAGGATACTGTTATAGGCGTCTGTGGTTTCGAAATAAACGACCTCTTTTTCCAGCTTTCCAATAAAACCGTAAACGGACAGTGGGGCACAGAAATCTGCGGACTGCTTGACGGGAATAACGGAATTTTCTCGGGGCAGTTCAGCTCGGGTCGCTACAATAACACCGACAACGACCTTATTATCAACGAGAGAAACGGCTCAAAGCTTTTCGATTTCGGAGATGAGGAATGCGTGGGAGTTACGAAGGAAATTATGCTTGGGGACGAAATCTTCAGCGTTGCCGTTATGCTTCCGAAAACACGGTATGAAGGCTTTCTGCGTAAAGGGCAGATAAGCATTGTGCTGATTTTTCTTATTGCGGCGATTCTTGCGGCAGTCTGCTGTATTTTTATGAGTAAAAAATACGTTTCCCCTATTCTCAGAAAAATCGAGCAGGTCAAAGCCAACGAGGATTTCGGCGAACAGCTTCGTATCCGTGAAATAGACGACCTTTTCGCCTTTCTCGAGGAAAAGGATAATTACTACGAAAAACAGCTTGACAACCTTGAAAATGCGAAGCGCTTCGCCGAGGAGGAGGCACGTAAGGCAAAGGCGGAATACGAAAAGGCGGCTGAAAAATACGAGCTTGCAAAAAGCGAAATAGAACGTCTCGCCGAAAAGCGTAAGGAGGAGATTGTCCCAGAGGAATATAACTTCTTTGTGGAAAATCTGAGTATGCTTACTCCCTCGGAATACAGGATATACGAGCTTTACCTTTCGGGCAGTACTGCAAAGGAAATAGCGGAAACCCTTCATATTACCGAAAATACTCTAAAATATCACAACAAGAATATCTACAGCAAGCTTGGTATTTCCTCACGTAAGCAGCTGCTGCGTTTCGCCGCCCTTAAACAGCACAGGGACGGTAAGGAGGACTGGACGTAAACTGTAAAGCTGCTGCATAAAACCATACACAGCCGATATTTTCAGGCATAAGCCCGAAGATGTCGGCTGTTTTTATGTAAATCCGGATTTAAGGATTATTTAATAATTTGACTGTTATAATAAAGCCACAACGATGAAAGGAGTACGAAAATGTATCTCAATATTCTGAAAAAAGACCTTAAACGAAAAAAGGCAATGAACGTAATTCTGTTAGTGTTTATTATACTTGCGACGATGTTTGTTTCCTCAAGCGTAAATAATATTTTAAGCGTTACCTCGGCGCTGGATAACTACTTTGAAATGGCGGAGGCACCTGATTTTCTTGCAATCACTATGAACAAGAATCTCGCCATTGATATTGATGAGACAGTAAATTCGGCGGAGGCGGCAGACAGCTATGCTGTTGAAAATATGCTGTTCTTAGTACCTGATAACTTCATCTTCGAAAAAGAGGATATAGTTCTTAAGGGCGGAACATATATGGTTCAAAGCGATATTTCAATGAACTATTTTCTTCCTGACGGAAGTATCCTTGAAACCGTCAGGCAGGGTGAATTATATATGACGGAGGGTAAGGCTGATGCCCTCGGCTTAGAAATCGGCGATAA
>JAZNMN010000071.1:0-33150 GCA_045579625.1 Ruminiclostridium sp. | reverse complement strand
GCGGCTTTTTCCTTGCTGAGCCGCCAAGTGCCGCCAGTGGCGGATAAAACGCAGGCGGCGAAGGCGTAGCGGTCGAAAAATCAAGTTATAAACGTAGATTTTTCGGGATACCGCAAGTCGGGAAGCGTGTGCCTATCGAAGCCTGTCAGCTTGTCGAAAAAATTTCCGACAAGCTGAGCAGTATCATTCCGATACTGCTGTTTTTGTTATTGCATTATGCTGAAAGAAGCCTGCCTATATAATCCTTTACTTCGTTTTCTTCTATTCCGAGAACAAAGGAAAACTCGGGATAGAGAAGATTTTCCGCATTCCTCAGAGCGTTCTCATCGGAAACGAGAACCTTCTTTCCGCTGTTCCGACAGCTTACCGTATAATCATATATTGTCTTTATAAGCGCAATAATTTTCGAGTAATCGTTACTTTTAAGAATAGCGTCTATAGTACTTTTTCTTTCTCTTGAATCTCTTGTAAGAGTAATTTCCTCGGAACAGCCTGATTTTATTGCCACGTCAATCTCTTCCTTTGTAAGGGGCTTTCTTATGCGGACTGACGCCATACTGAGGGGGACGTAATAGGAAGCGCTTTCGTTTCCTATAGGTACAAGCCTGAAATAATCCTCGTATTTTACATCGTCGAAGGTCTTGTTTTCTATGCAGTCGATTCTGCATACTCCTGCATTCCTGTAAATAACATAATCACCTATACTGAAGCTTGTTTCGGTAATATCCATTGTTACGACCTCCTTTTTGTAACTGTATATATCAGGTGTTTATGTATATTATATCATATTTTGCTTATTTTTCCCATAGGCTTTTTGTACAAAAAATCTAATTTTTTAAAAGTGCTTTAGGGGAGAAAATGCATATAAACGGCTTTGTTAAGGGATAAATCAACATTTTTCGCTCCTGCCTCCGTTAAATTCGGGTGTTGACAAAATGCGTCTAACTGTGTATACTGTTAATATAACAGATGAACAGTTAAGCATAACAGTCATCTTACACATAAATCAGAAAGGAAGGAAGCCTGTATGAAAATATATCAGAATTCAAACGAGCCGATATACAAGCAGATTGCTTCACAGCTCAGAGAACAGATTATGACAGGTAAGCTTAAAGAGGGAGAATGTCTTCCTTCTATAAGAGGCCTGGCTCAGGATCTTAAAATAAGCGTAATTACGACGATGAAGGCTTACGAGGAGCTTACCTCGGAGGGACTTATAAGCCCCTCGGCAGGAAAGGGCTATTTCGTAAATCCACAGGATACGGAAATGCTTCGGGAACAGCATTTAAGACAGCTCGAAGATAATCTTCTTGCCGCTATAGAATCCGCCCGCATAGCAGGAATGGGTAAGCAGGAGGTTACCGAAATTTTCGGAGCCTTATGGGATGCAAACAATTTATAAGCCGACAGAAAGGATTAAGACTATGAATAATGCATTAGAAATCAGAAACATCACCAAGAAATATAAGGATTTCACCCTCGGAGAAATAAACCTCGAAATCCCCAAGGGCTTCGCTACCGCCCTTATCGGTGCCAACGGTGCAGGTAAAACCACACTCCTCGATATAATCTGCGGAATTTCGGGAAGCAGCGGCGGCGAAATAAGCTACTTCGGAAAATATTCCGACCCTGACAGCACAGAGGTAAAGAACGCTATCGGTTACTGCGGCGCGGCAGGCTTCTTTCCTGCCGACTGGACAGCTAAAAAGGTAAGAAAGGCTCTTTCTCTCGGCTTTGATAATTTTTCAGAGGAAAAATTCGATGAATACTGTAAGATTTTCGATATAGGAAACGGAACAGAAAAGAAGCCGAAGGCTGTCTATACTCTGTCTGACGGTAATAAAATGAGACTTTATCTCGCTTCCGCTTTTTCGAGAGCTACGGATATGCTTGTTCTTGACGAGCCCGGCTCCTCTCTCGACCCTCTTATGAGAGATACTCTCTGTGACCTGTTCAGGCGCTATCTTTCCGAAAGGGACGGGGAAAGAACGATTCTTTTCTCTACTCATAATATTGCTGATATGGAATTCGCTACCGATTATGCAGTATTTATGCACGGCGGAAAGGTTATCGAAAGCGGATTTGTAGAGGAGCTGAAGGAGAAATACATAATCGTGAACGGCTCCTCCGATAATTTCAATAACGCCAGACCGATGATGATTACTGCACAGAGAAACAACACAGTTTTCGAGGGTCTCGCTCTTTCCGAAAACAGAAGCGCTCTCGAGGCTCTTGACTGTGCCGTAGAAATCCCGAATCTCCAGCAGTTAAGCGTAGGAATACTTAAAAAAGCACAGGGGGCGGCATTATAATGAAAAAATCTATTAAAGGCTTTGTTCTCCATACAGGCGATTCCATTGGTTTTTCTTTAGTGAAAATGCTTTCAATGCAGATATTTATATTTCTTGTTTTTTCTCTCACCTTCATATTCCTTGAGCTTCTTCAGGGCGAAAACGAATCAGGACGAGCAGTATTCCTCTATATGGGAATGAATTTCTGCTCGATTATACCTGTAGCTATAACCGTACTGGGCTCGGTTTCCGTGGATAAAAGCTATCCCGGAATGAAATTCTTCCGTACTGTTAAGGACTCCTTTGAATGCTATAAGGGGCTTATTATTGTCAGAAATGCATTGTGTATAGCTTCTACCGTGATTTTTACAACAATCGTAGCAATAGTCGGATATTTCTTAATTCCTGAGTTCAGCTTAGCGGCGGTTATTAACCTTGGTGCCTTTTCCTGCTTCGGCGTGTCTCTGACGCTTCTTGTATGTACAATCAGAAGGGAATGGCTGAGAGCGTTACTTACTATGGCTGTCCAGATAGCCGCAACGATAGGGGGCTTCATTATCGGAATTGCGGCGGATATATACTTTACAGCACCGATAGCGTTACTGCTTGGAATTCTGATTATGCCGCTTTCGCTTAAGCGTTATTTCAAAAAGATAAAGCCCTTATGGAAGGCGTAATGAAAGGAAAAAATATGAAAAGATTTTTTAAGGCTATAAAATTCTATTTAACAACCTGCTTCAACCCTGTTTTTACAGGCTTCGGATTATTTATGATGATCTGCCTCGGTCTTGTATTTATTCTTTCCGAGGCGGTACCCGGAGCTCCCGACAGTGATTATGCCTATACGATAGTTTCGGGCGGTATGTATACCTTTTTCGGTGCGTCTATGATGTATATGAAGGGGTATATGAACGGTTTAAACCGCTTTATCCGTTCCACAGTCTACGGAAAGGAATATATGATAAGCGCGCCGCTTTTCGTCTATAATGCTACGGGCTGGCTTGTTATGGCTCTTATGATTACAATAAAGCTTATCTTCAATCCCACAGAAAGCCTCAGCTGGCTTTCCGATACGCTTCTTCTTGCGCCCGTTCTTTCTTTCTGTATGAGCGGTTACCTCTTTATGAACACGAAGCTTAGGGGAGTAATGATGATTTTCCTTCTCATAGGACTTATGTCGTCGATGGCTTCTTCGCATATTACCTTTATGAATTACGGCTTCGGTATAGATTTAAGTATTGCGCTTCCTGTTTCTATTGCCGCCTTTGCAGTAGCATACATTATAGAATACCTGCTTTTAAGACTGGCTAAGAAAATGGGTATGGAGCCGAAGGATTTACCGCAGAATAACCTTGTTTCAAGAATATAACAGAAAAAGCGTACTGCTTCGGGGCAGTACGCTTAATTTTTTACTCATCCTTCTTATAAGCCTCATTTTCTTCCCAGAGGGCTTCAAGCTTCGAAAGTGTATTTTCAAGCTTATCCTTACTCCTCATTCCCACAGCGGCAATGATTGCGTTTATAAGGCTTAAGGGGGCTACAAGGCTGTCGGCGTAGCTCATCATATCGCTTTTCGCCAGTAACAGCTCGTCCGCATATTCTGCAAGAGGAGAAGCGGGGGAGTCGGTTATCGAAATAATATTCGCTCCGCATTTCTTCGCATAGGCGGTAGCGGTAAGGGTGTTCTTACAGTAGCGTGGGAAGGAAATTGAAATAAAGGCGTCTCTTTCGTCGAGACGGATAAGCTGCTGTAAAATTCCGCTTGAATTTATAGGCTGAACATTTATAACGTTATCGAACGCAAGTTTTAAGTAATTATCGAGAAATCTTGCGAGAATATTACTGCTCATAGCGCCGAAAATATATATATTACGGGCGGAAAAAATCTTGTCTATAGCCCTGTCGAAATCATCGGCAGAGATATTGTCGAGGGTCGAGCGGATTCTGTCCATATCCTGGGTCAGGACGTTTTTGAGGAGGTTGTCTCCGCCGAGCCTGTCGTTGGCGATATCGAGACGCTGAAGGGTTGTAAGGCGGTTGCGGCTGTAGCTCTGGAGCGCCTTCTGCATTTCGGGATATCCCTCGAAGCCTATTTCTATTGCGAAACGTACTACCGTGCTTTCGCTTACGTTTACCGCCGCCCCCAGCTTTGCCGCAGTCATAAAAGCGGCTTTTTCGTAATGCTCGATTATGTAGGAGGCGAGATAACGCTGGCTCTTTGAGAAATCGGGCATACGCTTCTCAATATCGGAAAGAAGATTAGTTGACATATAAACACTTCCTTTTTTGAAGAATAAGAAGTCGATTATTTCATTTTGACTGTAATATCAAGCTTATACAGCCAATATTATACTACTTTTTGCAGGGAAAATCAAGCAAAAATTTCAAAATCCGTTATTTTACCATTATATATGAAATTTTAACGTTTTTTTTCGTAAAAGTTACTTAAAACACTTGAAATTTTCTGAAAATATGGTACAATATTCTTATAATGAAGTAAAAGTAAGGTGTACTGTTTTGATTTACTATCTGATGGATATATGGGATGCGCTTGTAAACGTATTCCTTTCTATAACGTTTGTTGATGTGCTGGATATTCTGTTTCTGGCATTTATTCTTTATTGGGTAATAAAGCTTGTTCGTGAAACGAGAGCGGAACAGCTTGTAAAGGGCGTTCTGATTTTTGCTGTCGCTCTCTTTATTTTAAGTCAGTTCGAGTTCAAGGCTATGAAGGTTATCGGCGATACCGTCCTTAACGTAGGTCTTATTGCATTTATTATAATGTTCCAGCCTGAGCTCAGAAGAGCTCTCGAAAAGGTAGGACGTTCAAGAGTAATAAAGCCGATATCCTTTTTCGAAAGCGCACTTCCTCCCGACGCGGACAGGAATGCCCTTGCGGTTGAACAGATTGCGCTTGCCTGTGAAAAGCTTTCCCGTACAGCGACAGGTGCGCTTATCGTAATCGAGCGTCAGACGAAGCTCGGCGAGCAGATTGAGACGGGTACTACTCTTAATGCAATACCCAGCGAGGAGCTTTTCAGAAATATCTTCTTCCCGAATACGCCTCTTCACGACGGCGCAGTAATCATCCGTAACGGTATGATTCACGCGGCGGGCTGCTTCCTGCCTAAGCCTCAGAAGGAGGAGCTTATAAATAAGGAGCTCGGCTCCCGTCATCGTGCCGCTATCGGTATGAGCGAGGTTTCCGACGCAATAGTTATTATCGTTTCCGAGGAAACAGGTATCATTTCTATCGCAGAAAACGGTACTCTCGAAAGAGGCTTTGACCGTGAAAAGCTTACAGCTCTTCTTAAAAAGAGACTTCTTCCCGAGGTCAACGAAAATAAGCCCAAGAAGGAGCGCCAGAGTAAAAAGAATAAGAAAAAGGGAGGCGGCGAAGTAAAATGAGCGTTTTCTTTAAAAAAGTCGCTTCCGGTCTGCTTAATAACCTTAAAACGGTTATCCAGGCCCTCGTTTTCTCGATTATTATTTGGATTTTTATTTCAGTTCAGATTTTCCCCGACGTAAGTCTCCACGTTTCGGGCGTAAAGGTAAGCTGTGTTCCGACTTCCTTTATGAATGCGGAGAATCTCAGGATTACTTCCGTAGACGTAGGCGAAATCACTATTCAGG
This sequence comes from Ruminiclostridium sp., assembly GCA_045579625.1. Classification (GTDB taxonomy): domain Bacteria; phylum Bacillota; class Clostridia; order Oscillospirales; family Ruminococcaceae; genus Ruminiclostridium_E. The sequence continues at coordinate 27,226 of JAZNMN010000071.1, read as the reverse complement.
TAAAGGGAAAGCGTTATTCGATAAGTAATCTGACTGCCGACGATTTCGAAGCCCATTGCGACCTTTCACAGGTTCACGAATCGGGCGAATATACCGTTGATATAGCAGTAGCCGCGAAGGACGGAGTTTCCGACTGTGAAATCGCCTCGGGTACGCATACTGCAAAGGTAAAGGTAGTAAAGATAATAAGCAGGGAAATCGAAGTAATCCCCAATATTTCGGGCATTAAGCTTGTGGAGGATATGCAGATTGAGGGCGACGCAAAGGTTACTCCTTCCTCAATCGTAGTAACGGGCGAAGAACGACTCGTAAATTCTATCGGCAGAATAGAGGCGACAGCTCTTTATGAGGGCGAGCTTGACCAGACTGCCGACGTTCCCTCGGAGCTCAGCTTCTTCAGTACCTCGGGCAGTAAGATTATCAAGCCCAACGTAAGCGTAAACGAAGATAATTTTACGGTAAATGTTCCTGTATATAAGGTAAAGACGCTTCCCGTAAAGGTTATGTTTACCGACTATCCTGCGAACTTCAACATTGATGATATAAGATATAATATGTCTATCAATGAGATTACCATAGCTTCTCCCGATAACTCAATCGACAATCTCGAGGCTATAGATATCGGCGAAATTTCCCTCAGCGCCCTTACCCTTAAGGATCTTCAGGGCGGTGTTGCTCTTCCCGTAAAGCTCCCCGACGGCTATAAGAATATTTCGGGAAATAAGACTGTTACAGTATCCTTCCCCGAAAGCGAAAGCTTCGGCCAGCTCGGCTTTACGATAACTCTCGATAATATCAACGTTATAAATGTACCCGTAAATTATGACGTAAAGGTTCTTACCAACGAAATGGTCGTAAACGTGGTCGGCTTCTCGAATTATATTCAGGGTATGACCTCTTCCGATGTATTCGCTACCGTTAACCTTCTCGGTACCGAGCTTACCGAGGGTACAAAGAGCGTTTCGGCTACATTCCGTATCAAGGGCGGTAATGTGGCGGCCTGGGTTACAGGCGAGGAGTATAAGGTAGAGATACTTGTTACTCCTAAGAATGTGGTTGAGTAATTCTAAACGTAGAATCCCAATGTTATTTTTTGTATAAAATCACTATTTTTTCTAAAGTATATTGATAAATTTAGCATAATATGCTATAATGAATGCTACCGATAAGGAAAGGTTGTGAAGCTTGTGCAGAAAGACAGAGTAACCGGATTACCTATTTTTGAAGAATTTATATCTGAGGCAGGAGCCATAATAGGCGACAAAAGCAAGAAGTATCTTGTTGTAGCCGCAGATATATGCGATTTCCACTATATCAATACCAATTACGGCTATGATATCGGCGATGATGTTCTTAAGGATGTTGCCGATGTTATTACGAGCGCTTTTCCCAAGGAAAGGCTTCTTGTATGCTGCCGTGCTTATTCGGATCATTTCTTCGGCCTTTTCTCCTGCACGGGCGTACCCTCGGAAAAGGTGTACGAAGAGGTTGTCGAGTTTAAGTATCAGGTTGCTAAGGTGATACTTAAGCGTGTTTCGGGTATTTCTCCGAATATGAATATCGGCCTTTATTATATTCAGGAGGACGAGGAAAATGTTATTTCCGCTGTAGATAAGGCTAATGTTGCCCGTCGTACAGGAAAAGGAAATTACAGCATTCCCTGCGTAATCTATTCCGAGCATCTTATGGAGATGAAGGAGAATAGCGCAAAGATACTGCCTATTTTCGAGGAATCCTTTAAGAACGAGGAAATCCGTGTTTATCTTCAGCCTAAGATTTCCGCTAAAACCAAGACTCTTGTTGGTGCGGAGGCTCTTTCCCGACTTGTGGGAAAGGACGGAAGGCTTATTCCGCCCGGTATGTTTATTGCGGCTCTTGAAAAGACAGGTAAAATTGTCGACCTTGATTTTTATGTGCTGAGATATATTTCGAAGCTTATTAAGAAATGGCTTGATAACGGGCTTGAGCCGGTACCGATATCCTTTAATCTGAGCCGTCTCCATTTCTTCAGCGATACGATTGTTGATGATATAATGAAGATTGTAAATCATTACAAGGTACCGCCGAGATATATCGAGATTGAGGTTACCGAGTCGGTTTTCTTTGAGGAAGCGAGCGTTATCATCGATAAGGTGGAAAAGCTCAGGGACTTCGGCTTTAAGGTAAGCGTTGACGACTTCGGAGCAGGATATTCCTCTCTCAATCTTATCGGCATACTTCCTGTTGATGTAATTAAGCTTGATAAGGGCTTCGTTAAGGATAGCCTTAAGACTAAGCGCGGTAATGATATCATAAAGGGTCTTATCCATATTCTTAATGAAATACAGCTTGATATAGTCTGTGAGGGCGTTGAAACCTCCGAGGAGGAACGTATCGTAAAGGATTATGGCTGTACGGATATTCAGGGCTTCCTTTACGACAGACCTATTCCCGTAAGCGAATTTGAGAAAAAGTATATAGTATAAATGAAAAGCCGATTGCGGATTTATTCCGCAATCGGCTTAGTTTATATCGGAATTATTCAACACCGTAAGCAGCTCTGTATTCCTTCATAGCGCCGAGGTATTCCTTACCTTCGATTACGCCGTTTTCAATAGCTTCGATGATATCGTTGATGTTAACGATAGAATATACCTTAACACCGAAATCCTTATAAGCGGACTGAACTGCGCTCATATCGCTGTCGAGTGCCTTTTCCATTCTGTCTACGGTAATAACCATAGCGGTTACGTTTACGTCGGCAGCCTCCTTAAGCTTCGGGAGAACCTCTCTGAGCGCCTTACCGGAGGTCATAACGTCCTCGATAATAACAACCTTCTCGCCGTCCTTAAGCTGTTTTCCTACGAAAACGCCGCCTTCGCCGTGATCCTTGGCTTCCTTTCTGTCGAAGCAGTAGCTTACTTCAATACCGAACTTGTCGTAAAGAGCGATTGCTGCACTAACGGAAAGGGGAATACCCTTATAAGCAGGTCCGAAAAGAGTTTCGGCCTCGATACCGTTTTCCTTGATACATTCAGCATAGTACTTTCCGAGCTGGGAAAGCTGTGCGCCTGTTTTATAATTTCCGGTGTTGATAAAATAGGGAGCCTTTCTTCCGCTCTTAAGAGTAAATTCTCCGAAGGCTAAAACTCCACTGTCAACCATAAACCTGATAAAGCTTTCTTTGTACGTCATAATTTTTGTCCTTTCATAAAATTTTCCTCTATTATTATATCATAGTGAAAAATTTTTTTCAATACCTTAGAAAAATATTGCAACGGTTCTCTAACTATGGTATAATTATTTCAATAAATCTGAAAGGAACGTTTTATTATGGCGACAGCATTCAAGGCGGCGGATATACTCCTGCCCGTAGATACGGATATGAATAAGTGGGCGGTAGTTGCCTGCGACCAGTATACGGGACAGCCCGACTACTGGAAAAGAGTTGAGGAATACGTAGGCGACGGAAGCTCTACCTTAAAGCTTATTCTTCCCGAGGTTTATCTCGAGGAGGAGAACGTAGGCGAAAGAATAGAAAAAATTCATAACAATATGAATAAGGCGGTACAGGACGGAGCGTTCAGGGAGTATAAGGATTCGCTTATTTATGTTGAACGTACACAGTCAGACGGAAAAATCCGACAGGGTATCGTAGGTATGATAGATCTCGAGGAGTACGATTACCGTAAGGGCAGTACCTCACAGGTAAGAGCTACCGAGGCGACGGTTGTTGAACGTATACCTCCGAGAGTTAAGATAAGAACAGGTGCTCCCCTTGAGCTTCCCCATATTATGATACTGATTGACGATGAAAAGGGAACTGTTGTTGAGCCCTGCGAAGCTATGGCTAAGGAACAGGTCTACGATTTCGATTTAATGGAGAAGGGCGGCCATATTAAGGGTTATGTCCTCGGAAAGGAAGCGAAAAATTCGGTTTTCAGCGCTCTTGACGCTCTTAACGATAACAAGACCTTTAATGAAAAGTACGGTCTTAAGGATTATCCTACGCTTCTTTTCGCTATGGGCGACGGAAACCATTCTCTCGCTACCGCAAAGGAATTCTATGAGCAGTTAAAGGCTCAGAATCCCGATAAGGATATGACTAATCATCCCGCACGCTACGCTCTCGTTGAAATAGTAAATCTTCATAGCCCCGCACTTCAGTTCGAAGCTATTTACAGAATTGTAACAGAGGTAGATACCGATAAGCTTATGTCGGAAATGACTAAGGCGCTTAAATTAAGCGGAGTTCCTTCGGAGCAGAGCTTCACCGTTATACTTTCGGGAACGGAAAAGAGCTACTATATCGGTAAGCCTACGTCACAGCTTTCTGTGGGCAGTCTTCAGGAATTTCTCGATAAGTACATAAGCGAGAACGGCGGAAAGATAGATTATATTCACGGAAAAGACGTGGTAAAGAAGCTGGCTGAACAGAGAAACAGCATAGGCTTCCTTTTAAGCGATATGAAAAAGTCCGAGCTTTTCCCTACTGTAATAAAGGATGGAGCGCTTCCTCGTAAGACCTTCTCTATGGGTCACGCCGAGGATAAGAGATTCTATGTGGAATGCAGGAAGATTACAGAGTAATTTTCAGTAAAGCCTTCCGATATCGCTACCGAAATCATCAAGCAGAAGTCTAAGCGCCGTAAAGCTCATAAGGGAATAGGTATCGGCTCCCGTTTTTTTAACGGGGATTTCGAGAGGTTCGATTTCCCTGCCCGAAAGGGCGGTAATACTCCTGTTCAGGGAGATAAGGAGAGAGTCCTCGGTTTCGCTGGTAAAGGATATTGTGGATGTATGGGAAAAGCCGCAGGTAATAGTCTTTATCCCGCTTTTTTCCGCAAAGCGTATATGCTCCTTTTTATCCGAGCTTATTATGGCGATTCCTGTTTTAAGGATACCGTCGGAAATTTCGGCGGTTTCTTTAAGCAGTATCACAGGATTATCAAGATTTTCATAATCCAAAGCTTCTGAATCAAAGCATAATATTTCATAGCCTTTTCCATATCGGGAAAGGCTGTTATTTTTTACATAGGTTATTCCGTAGGTTTCCGAAAGACGGTCTTTTATAAGCCTTTCGAGGGTGCGGTCTGACTCCTGCCCGATTACAGCGATAACAGTCATAATTGTTTCTCCTTACGTTTTATATATTATGTGCCTACGGAGAAGAAAAATCCGCTGTCAGAAAATTTCCCTCATATATATAAAAGAATAATCCGGGATAAGCTATAATATTATTTTTATATAGCTTAAGAGTATTGGGACAAGGGAGGGCTTTATGACGCTGGATATGGTTAAAACGGGAGAAATCGCCGTTATAAAATCGGTGAAAATGACAGAGGAAAGCACAAATCTGAGAAATCATCTTCTTGATATGGGGCTTATTCCGAAAACTAAGGTAAGGGTTGAGCGGATTGCGCCTATGGGAGATCCTTTTGAAATATATCTTCGCGGCTACAGGCTTATGCTAAGAGCGGAGGAAGCAGGTCTCGCTGAGGTTGACATTCCGAAAGGGGACAGCCTGTGATTTTTGCGCTTGTAGGGAATCAGAACTGCGGAAAAACGACGCTTTTTAACCGTATTACAGGCTCCGAACACCATACGGGAAATTTTCCCGGAGTAACGGTTGAGAAAAAATACGGCTCTATTGTCTCCGCTCCCGATTGTACGGCAGTCGATCTTCCCGGAACCTATTCTCTTTCCTCGTTATCCGCCGACGAGAAAATAACCTGTGATTTCCTTATGGACAGCCGTCCGGACGCAATTATGAATGTTGTTGACGCATCCAACGCCGAACGTAATCTTTATCTTACCCTACAGCTTCTTGAAACGGGGATACCTATGGTTATCGCTCTGAATATGATGGATGAGGTCAGGAATAACGGCGGCTATGTGAATGTGAGAAGGCTGAGCGAGAGGCTCGGAGTTCCTGTGATACCTGTTTCGGCGGCGAAAAATGAGGGAATAGATGAGCTTGTTGAAGGGATAATCGGAGTTTCGGAGAGAAAACTCCTGCCGAAAGTAATAAATTACGGTAATAGCGCAGTAAGACGCTCTATAGGAATTGTCCGAAGTTTAATCGGAGAAAAATCGGAAAAAGCGGGGATTTCCTCTTCCTTCGCCGCCGCAAAGCTTATATGGGGAGATAAGGATATTATCCGTCGGCTTTCGCTCAGCGAATCTGAGCTTCGTTCAGCGGAAGACGCCGTTCTTGAAATGGAACGGGAGCTTTCTACCGACAGAAATACAGCTTTTGCGGATATGCGGTATTCCTATATAGAGAGAATATGCAGGGAAACGATAGTAAAACCAGAAGTAAGTAAGGAGCATAAAAGAAGCGTAAGGATAGACAGGCTTCTTACAGGGAAATATACTGCTATACCTTTATTTTTAGGGATAATTCTACTTATATTTTTTCTTACCTTTAACATTATCGGCCCGTTTTTAAGCGGTCTTATGAGCTATTTTATCGGTATCGTTACCGAACAGGCGGAAAAGCTGCTTACCTTGTGGGCGGTTGACCCGATAGTAAGTTCTCTCGTTATCGACGGAATTTTTACGGGGGTAGGGAGCGTACTTGGTTTTCTTCCCGTTATCGTGACGCTTTTCTTTTTTCTTTCGATACTTGAGGATACAGGCTATATGGCGAGGGTCGCTTTTATTATGGATAAGCCTATGAGAATGCTCGGGCTTTCGGGCAGGAGCTTCGTTCCTCTTCTTATAGGCTTCGGCTGTTCTGTACCTGCCATAATGGCTACGAGAACGCTTTCCTCGGAGCGCGACAGGCGGCTTACCGTTCTTCTTATTCCCTTTATGAGCTGTTCGGCGAAAATTCCTGTTTACGCTTTACTTACTTCTGCCTTTTTTAAGGAACAGCAGGCTTTTATTATGCTTTTTCTTTATCTTATCGGTATAGTGGCAGGAATATTTCTCTCCCTCATCCTGAACAGGGTGAGATATAAGAGCGAGCCTGTGCCTTTTGTTATGGAGCTTCCCGATTACCGTTTTCCTACCGTTAAAGGAATACTGCTTCTTGTTAGGAACAGGGCGAAGGATTTTGTGAGAAAGGCTTTTACTGTAATATTTATATCCTCGGTGGCGATATGGTTTTTACGAAGCTTCGATTTAAGCCTTTCCTTTGTATCGGACGGCTCGGAAAGCCTTCTCGCTTCAATCGGACGGCTTATTTCGCCCGCGCTCGAGCCTGTGGGACTGGGAGACTGGAGAATATGCGCCGCTCTTATAACAGGCTTTACGGCTAAGGAAACTGTGATAAGTACTCTTGCGGTATTGACGGGGGCTGATATCAATGGGGCAGGCGCTGTCCTTGCTACGCTTTTTTCGCAGGAGACAGCTATCAGCCTTCTTATATTTACACTGCTGTATACTCCCTGTGTTGCGGCCTTAGCGGCAATGAAAACCGAGTTCAATTCTGGTGTAAAGGCTGTTCTTGCTTCCGTTTTCCAGTGTGCGGTTGCCTGGGGCGCGGCTTTTCTTTTCGGCCGTCCCACGCTTTTTATACCGCTTCTTTCGGTTACTGCAGTATTTATCACAGTACTTATATTCTACCGAAAAGGAAAAAATCGGAAAGGGATAAAATTTAAGGAAGTACATAATATGGTATTGCAAAAAGAAGAAAAATAGAGTATAATTATATAGTTGAAAAAACACCTCGCAGAGCTTCGTAGGTCTGCGTGGTGTTAATTTTTGAAGGGTGGTGGAAATATGCTTACGAGACGACAGAAGCGTTCTCTTACAGGCTTTATAGCCGTGCTGTCCTGCTGCGTCCTTGCTTCGGCGGTTCTCGTGTATCTGGAAATTTCGGAAGGCATAAATCCCGAGCCTGTGGTATTTTCGGATATTCTCGACGGTGCGATAGTATCTGCCGATGAGGCGGATATTCATCAGGATAATGACTTTACATATAATGAGGCGGAAATGTACGAGAGTATGTATTCCGATGAAATAATAAGCTTTTCTGCCGACACTACCCCCGTATATGAATATTATGCCGAAGGGGCAGGAGGTACTCTTCTTATAAAAACCACTCCCACAGGGGAGATAACTACTGAAACGGAAAAGCCCTTTATAACTACCGCTCCGCCGCAGACAACGACAGCTCCCTACAGGACTACCACGAAAAAAACTACTGCGGCTACTACGGTTAAAACAACGAAAAAGCCTGTTACGACAACTACAAAGAAGCCTGCAAAAACGACTACTGCAAAGAAAACAACTACTACAACCAGCAAGACTCCCTTTATCAACGTAGGCGGCGGCAAGCCCTACGAGGGAGACGAGTTCTACTTAAGGCTTCTTACCCTCGTTAATCAGGCGAGAAAGGCCAACGGAGTGAAGGAGCTTTGGTACTCCGCAAGAGTTCACGAGGTCTGCGAGCTGAGAGCGGAGGAGCTTTCCTCCTATTATTCCCACAATCGTCCCGACGGAACGAAGTTCTGTACAGCCTTCAACGAGCTGGGAATCAAGTACAAGGTCTGCGGCGAAAATATCGCTTACGGCCGCAATATGTTCAAGACTCCCGAGGATGTTTTCGAAGCCTGGATGAAATCCGATTCCCACCGTGAAAATATCCTGTATCCCGATTATGAATGCTGTGCCTTCGGTCTTTCGATTTTAAAGGTAGGTAAGGATACCTATTATTACTGGACGCAGGAATTCGCCCGTCTGTCCTGAATGATATAGAAGAAACGCTGTGCTCTATCTCCTAAAGCACAGCGTTATTTTTTATTCAGTTACCGTATATTCAAGATTTTCATAGTGAAGCCTTGTTCCTATGTCAATAAAGGGCGGGAGAAGTGCGGCGGCTATAAAAAGCTCTTCGCCGTTTTCGTCCTTAAGGGTAACGTATTCCCCCTCAATTTTAATTACGGTATAATCGTGAGGCGTCATCAGTTAGACTCCTTTAAAGCTTTTATTGAGTATTTTTCGCGGAAATGTTCAACGCTTACGTCGAACTGCTCTCTGTGTTCCATTTTAAGCTTCTGTACATAATCGTGCATATCGAAGCTGTCGTGAGCGATTTCGATTATACATACCGCAACATTGGAGCAATGGTCGGAAACTCTTTCAAGGTTAGTAAGAAGGTCGGAAAGTACGAAGCCCATTTCGATTGTGCATTCGTTCTTTCTGAGACGGCCTACGTGAGAGGATTTAAGCTGCATCTTAAGAGTATCTACGACCTGTTCGAGAGGCTCTACGGAAACAGCCTTCTTAAGGTCGTTGTTTTCGAAGGCAGCCAGCGAAAGGTCGAGGGTTTCGGTTACTGCCGCAATCATAACCTTAAGCTCGGCGATAGCGTCCTCGGAGAAGGAAAGTCCCTTATCCTTTATTTCCTCAGCCGATTCGATAATATTAACAGCGTGGTCGCTTATTCTTTCAAAGTCGCCGATGATATGGAGAAGCTTTGAAACCTCGTGGCTGTCGTCCTGACTCATATTTTTACTGCTTACACGGACGAGATAGGTGCCGAGGCTGTCCTCATACTTATCTACCTTATCCTCGTAGTAGCGTATCTTTTCGCATATTTTATCGTTACAGGTAAAGAGATTTTCGAGAGACTCCTTCATCGCCGTTACAGAAAGCTGAGCCATTTTAACGGCTACCGCACGGCTTCTGTCGATAGCGATTGTAGGGGTAGAAAGGAGACGTTCGTCGAGAAGAGCGAAAACCTCGTCCTGGTTTCCCTTTCCTTCGGGAATAATAAGACAAGCAAGCTTCTCAAGAAGCTTTGTAAAGGGTGCGAGAGTAACGATAGTAAGAATATTGAAGGCGGTATGAACAATAGCGATACCGAGAGGGTCGATAGCGAAGCCCGAGAAGGGAATTTCGATAAGCATACCGACAATGGTGTATATGATAAGCCAGATAACAGTACCTAAAACATTGAAGCAAAGGTGTACTGCCGCAGCTCTCTTGGCATTTTTATTAGCGCCGAGAGAGGAAATAAGCGCTGTGATACAGGTACCTATATTCTGACCCATAATAATCGGAATTGCACTTGCATAAGTAAGCTGTCCGTTGAGGGAGAGAGCCTGAAGGATACCGACAGAAGCGGAGGAGGACTGGATAATTGCTGTGAGTACAGCGCCTGCGAGAACGCCAAGGAAGGGGTTCGAGAATAAAACGAGGAGATTAGTGAACTCGGGTACGTCCTTAAGGAAGGATACGGAGGAGCTCATAATGTCCATACCGTACATAAGGATAGCGAAGCCGATGAAAATTGTGGCAGTATCCAGCTTTTTCGAGTTCTTCTTGAATACTGTGAGAAGAATTATAGCGATAAAGGCAATTATTGGAACGAATGTATCGGGCTTTAAAAGCTGTATCCAGAACACGTCGCCTTCAACGCCGATGAGGGAGAGAAGCCAGGAGGTAACCGATGTACCGAGGTTAGCACCCATTATTACGCCTACAGCCTGTCCGAGGGTCATAAGTCCCGAGTTTACGAAGCCGACAACCATAACGGTAGTAGCGGATGAGGATTGAATTACTGCAGTAACGGCGAGACCAAGGAGAAATCCCTTGAATTTGTTCGAGGTAAAAGTGGCAAGAATGTTCTTAAGCTTTCCGCCCGCCTTTTTTTCGAGAGCTTCGCCCATAAGATTCATACCATAGAGAAAGAGCGCAAGTCCCCCGAGTAAGCCTAAAATGTTAAAAAAATAATCCATAGCAGACTCCTGTTCAATATATACACATTTCTACACATTAAAATTATACATTATCCGCTTTTTAATTTCAAGTACAAAATTCTGAAAAATCCTATTTTTTTAAAATTCGTAGCTTTTACATAAGGGGTTCAAGCAGTTTTAAAAAACCTCGTGCAACTTTAACAAAAAAGGACTCCTTACGACAATCCTCAAGGCTTATCAGTTCGCTTTCCTTTAGCGTCTCGGTAAAATCACGGTACACCTCGGTGACTATACTCCTGTCCGTAAAAAAACAGCCGCATTCAAGGGTTTCGGAAAAGGAACGGTAATCGAGATTTATAGTGCCGACTACGGCTTTTTCATTATCTGCCACAATCGTTTTCGAATGGATAAAGCCCTTTTTGAATTCGTAGATTTTAACGCCTCCCGATATAAGACGTCGGTAATGGCTTTTCGTTATAAGATTCACATATTTCTTGTCGGGAACTCCCGGAAGTATCAGTATTACGTCTGTTCCGCTTTTCGCCGCAGAACACAGCGAATTCAGTATCTCGTCGTCGCATATAAGATAGGGAGTAGTTATATAAACGCTTTTTTCGGCACGGCTTATAAGAGAGAGGTAAAGGCTGAGGCTTGTTTTACGCCTGTCGAGGGGCGAATCGCAGAAGGGTATGCAGAGGGAGTCTTCTTCGGGAAGGGGATATTCCTTTTTAACGGCAGTAATCCTGCATTCATCACACTTAATTGAATTGTACAGCCTTATGAACATTTCGGTAAAGGTCTCCGCCGCCCTTCCGCTTACCATAACTCCCGTATCCTTCCAGAGCCCGAAGCGGAGCTTATAATTCATATATTCGTCGGATATGTTAATTCCGCCCGTAAAGGCGTACTTCCCGTCAACGATAAGGATTTTCCTGTGGTCGCGGCAATTTATTCGATTAAGCCTTAAAGGATTTACGGGATTGAAGCCTAAAGCCTCGATTCCCATATTCCGAAGCTTCTTTTCAAAACCCACAGGCTTTGTAAACATTGAGCCTGCATAATCATATACTATTTTTACAGAAACTCCTTCCGAGACCTTTTTTTCTAAGGCTGAGAGAAGGATATCGAGGGCTTTTCCTTCGGCGAAAATGAAAAATTCTATATAAATGAAGCTTCGAGCGGAATTGATTTTTTCCAGCATACCGTCGAAAAAAGCTTCGCCGCTGCTGAAATAGCGGCTTTCCGCTGAGGTGGCGAGGGGAAAACCGCTGTTCATAAGAAGCGTGGCTTCGGGGATACTGCTGAGCCTTCGGCAGGGTATTTCTTCTCGATTTTTCTTTTTTAGTATGAGGATAAGATAGAAAATACCGCCGTAGTGCGGAAAAATAAGCATAGGTATAAGCTTCATCAGCTTATATTCGGGAGATTCCGCCGTGCTCAGTATATATAAGGAAAGGATTAGGGTAAGGGCTTTAAAGGCGACGGAAAGGAACACAAGCTCTGACAGGAAATGTACTGCAAGTATAACGGCAGATACCTCTATAACAATTATTAAAGCTAAAAGGGCTTCTTTTCTGAATATTTTCTTCATAGCTTCTTCCTTCTTAGATATAATTATATATAGCATCTGTAAATTCCGAGGGGTTATTCTTTCGGCAGTAATGCGGATTCAGAAGGCTTTCAGGTAAATTAAGAAAATTTTTTTAAAAAAAGTATTGACAAAACAAGGGCGTTCGTGTATAATGTAATAGTCGCCTGAGGGTGACGGTTGATTGTGGGAGTTTAGCTCAGCTGGGAGAGCATCTGCCTTACAAGCAGAGGGTCACAGGTTCGAGCCCTGTAACTCCCACCATTTTAACCAAAACGAAAGGTTTTGGCCCGGTAGTTCAGTTGGTTAGAACGCTAGCCTGTCACGCTAGAGGTCGTGGGTTCGAGCCCCATCCGGGTCGCGAACTTGCCTCTGTAGCTCAGTCGGTAGAGCAGAGGACTGAAAATCCTCGTGTCGTTGGTTCGATTCCGACCGGAGGCACCAAGGATGTGGAAATCTGCTTTTCATATCCTTTAATTTGCGGATTTAGCTCATCTGGTAGAGCGCCACCTTGCCAAGGTGGAGGTAGCGAGTTCGAGCCTCGTAATCCGCTCCAAAGCCCTCGCAATAGTGCGGGCAATGTTTTTACTTTTGTAAAACAAGCTTGCGATTTAACAAAAGTAAAAACTCACGGCGCTATGGCCAAGTGGTAAGGCACGGGTCTGCAACACCCTTATCCCCAGTTCAAATCTGGGTGGCGCCTCCAGAAAAACCTCAGTCGAAGGGCTGGGGTTTTATTTTTTGCATTTACATATTTTGGAGGTTATATGGGAAAGGATAGCTTTAATCCCAAGGTAATCCGTCGAGAACTTACTTTTATAGCTTTCCCCTTAATCTTTTTCTTAGCATAGTTATTCTTTTGTGCGGTATTTCGGTTACTTTCGTTCTTATGATGATTTTTTCCGATTACATAACAGGAGATGGATTTTCTGCGGTACAGAAGGCTGTCCTTGCTTCTGCGGCAGTATTATGCGGACTTCCTTTTTATATATGGTCGGTTCAGGTTTTTGCTGCCGATTTAAAAATAAGAAAAATACTCAGAAAAGGTAAGTGTTATGAGGGGGAGATAATATCCTGTTCGGTTTACGGAGTATACGAGGGTACGGAGATAAGCCGCGAGGGTAAGAAAGAAATCAGCCTCACAGTACGCTACAGAAGAAATAAAGAGCATTACTGCAGAACGGGCGGCTATCTCAGAAATCCGAATAAGTCCCTTTCGGGGAAGGGCTGTTCTGTATATTTATATGAGGGTATGATATTTGTTACGGATTTTGAGCTGAAAAAGTCATTTTAAGGGTAGCGGGAGAATAAAACTCTTCCGCTACTTGCTTTTTTCTGAAAATATGTTATAATGTACTGTGTATTTTAATTTGCTGACATCTGAAAGGACTGAATTTTATGAAGCTTGGTATGGTAGGACTTCCTAATGTAGGAAAAAGCACTTTATTTAATGCGCTTACAAATGCGGGGGCAGAATCCGCTAACTATCCCTTCTGCACAATCGAACCCAACGTAGGTATCGTTTCCGTTCCCGACGAACGTCTCGATAAGCTTGCGGAAATGTATAACCCCGATAAGTTTACTCCCGCTACTCTCGAATTCGTTGATATTGCAGGACTTGTAAAGGGTGCCTCCAACGGCGAGGGTCTCGGAAATAAGTTCCTTGCCAACATTCGTGAGGTTGACGCTATCGTTCACGTTGTACGCTGTTTCGAAAACGACAATATCGTTCACGTTGACGGAAGTATCGGCGCAAGACGTGACATTGAAACGATAAATCTTGAGCTTATTTTCAGCGATATGGAAATTCTCGGCAGAAGAATTGACCGTGAAAAGAAGCTTCTTAAGGGCGACAAGTCCTTACAGAAGGAGATAGATTTCCTTGAAAAGCTTATGGCTCATCTCGAGGAAGGTAAAACCGCACGTTCCTACGGCTTTACCGAGGACGAGCTTGAAATTATTAAGGCTACCCCCTTACTTTCAAATAAGCCTGTAATTTATGCCGCTAACTTAAGCGAGGACGATTTCAGAAGCGGCTACGAACAGAACAGCCAGTATCTCGAGGTATGCGCTATTGCCGCCGAGGAAAACAGCGCCGTTCTTCCTATCTGCGCACAGATTGAAGCTGATATTTCCGATATGGAGCCCGAGGAAAAGGAAATGTTCCTTTCCGACCTTAATCTTACGGAAAGCGGCTTAAGCCGTATTATAAAGACAGGCTACAGCCTTCTCGGCCTTATTTCCTTCCTTACGGCAGGGCCTACAGAGGTAAGAGCCTGGACTATAACAAAGGGTACGAAGGCTCCTCAGGCTGCAGGAAAAATCCATACCGACTTCGAAAAGGGTTTTATCCGTGCAGAAGTGGTATCCTTCGATGACCTGGTAGAAAACGGCGGTATGACAGGCGCTAAGGAAAAGGGCCTCGTACGTCTCGAAGGTAAGGAATACGTGATGAGCGACGGCGATGTCGTTGTATTCAGATTTAATGTTTAATTATGAAGATTTATAAAAAGCGAAATATAAACAGGAGAAAGGTATGGCTTCTTTTTATCCTGCAGGTTGTTTTCGGAAGCCTGCCTGCCGTACTGCTGCTGTTTTTTGTAATGAATATAGCTCCGAATGACAGCGATTCTCACGTTGGCGCTTACATTTCTGCGGCGGCGATTATGCTCTGTGCCTTCGCCTACATCATTCTCGGCAGAAAGTACAATATACTTCTTTCGGGACTTAAGGGCGAAAAATCCCTTATTAAGACAGCCAGACATTTTAAGCACAGCTATGATATATTCCTCAATCTCCCTATAAGGTATAAGCGTAACCGTTCGGAAATCGATATGATTATGGTAGGGGAAAGAGGTGTAGTTATCGTCGAGGTAAAAAATCATTCGGGTGTAATAAGCGGCTCTGACGGAGACGATACCTGGTGTCAGTCGAAGCATTACCGTGACGGAAAGAACACAGAGGCGGAAATGAAGAATCCTGTTAAACAGGTTTCCCGTCAGCGTGATATCCTTAAAAATATCCTTCGTTCACAGGGCATTGACGTATGGATTGACGGCGTCGTTTACTTCTCCAATCCCTTCGTAAAGCTTAAGCTTCATCTTAAAAATCCCAACAGTAATGTTTGTCTCGGAGAGAATGAGCTTAAGGAATATATCGGAGAATACCGAGGCCCGAGGACTCTTAAAAAGTCGGAAATTGAGAAAATAAGAGAGATTCTGACTTCTTTAGTGTAACCTTGGTTGTCAAGATAAACAATTGTGTTACAACTTTTTTGTAAATTTACATAAAGTTATCAATATTAGGGATAATTTTTGTATATTTTATTGACAATTCATATAAAATGAAGTATAATGTGAATTGTAAGGAGGAAATCTTCTTACAGTATAACTAAATTCGAAATAAATGACCGCCATTTATTTTTAGTTTTTTAGTTGTCTCCTTTCTTTTGTTCTACACATTATACTTTATTTCAGTTAGAGAACCTTACGGGTTCTCTCTTTTTTTGTCTTTTTTTCTGTTTTTTACCGTGTGCTATTGCATTTTAATTACATTTTTGGTATAATACAATTGATATACTATATTAAAGAGGGCAGAATGAAATGGAGAACTTAGAAAATAAAAAGCGAATAGTAATAAAGGTAGGAACCTCGACACTTTGCTATAAGACAGGCAATCTCAATATAAGACGCGTCAGACGGCTTATCGAGGTTATGTCCGACCTTAAGAACCAGGGTAAGGATATTATCTTTGTAACCTCGGGTGCAGTAGGTATCGGCGTAGGAAGAGCAGGACTCAGCCAGCGCCCCAAGGATATGCCTACGAAGCAGGCCTGCGCCGCTATAGGACAGTGTGAGCTTATGAACATATATGACAGGGAGTTTACCCGTTATAATCATACTGTGGCACAGATACTTGTTACCCGTGACGTTATAAGTAATAAAATCCGCCACGAGAACGCCTTCAACACACTTCACAGGCTTCTCGAAATGGGAGTTGTTCCCGTAATAAACGCCAACGATACCGTTTCTATCGAACAGCTCGACTTCGACGAGAACGATACTCTTTCCGCTATGACTGCTCAGCTTTGCGAGGCCGACCTTCTCGTTATTCTTACCGATGTTGACGGACTTTACGATAAGAATCCCTCTCTTCCCGACGCAAAGCATATTCCTGTAGTCAATAAGCTTACCGATGAAATGATAGCGGCGGCGGGCGAAAAGGGAAGCGAGCTCGCAAGCGGCGGTATGCTTACAAAGCTTGAAGCCGCACAGATTGCGGGAGAAAACGGTATTCCTACGGTAATAATAAACGGCGACTGTCCCGAAAATATATACGGAATTTTCGACGGTACCGCTAAGTATACATTATTTGATCTTAAAGACTGAGAAAGGATTTTGAAAATGAGCTATATTGACGAGCTTGGCGTAGCCGCTAAGGCTGCCGAAGCGAAAATGACAACAGTCGGCACCAAGGATAAAAATGCTGCATTAAAGGCAATTTCCGACGCTCTTTTAAACAATAAGGAGCTTATCATAAAGGAAAATAAAAAGGATATCGAAAACGCTAAGATAAACGGAATGACCGAATCTCTTATCGACCGTCTTACCCTTACCGAGGCACGTATCGACGGTATGAGCGAGGGCGTTTTACAGGTTATGGCTCTTAAGGATCCTATCGGCGAAATTATCGGCGGCGAGGAGCTTCCTAACGGCCTTTGCATCGAGAAAAAGCGTGTTCCTCTCGGCGTTATCGGGATTATTTTCGAATCCCGTCCGAATGTTACCGTTGACGCGGCAGTACTCTGCCTCAAGGCGGGAAATGTTTGTATTTTAAGAGGCGGAAGCGACGCTATCTATTCGAACAAGTGCCTTATTAAGCTTATGAGAGAGGCTGTGGCTTCCGTAGGACTGCCCGAGGACGCCGTTCAGCTTGTGGTTGATACCTCCCGTCCTGTGGCTAACGAGCTTATGAAGGCCGACAGATACGTAGACGTTCTTATTCCGAGAGGCGGCGGCGGTCTTATCCGTTCCGTTATGCAGAATTCCACTATCCCCGTTATCCAGACAGGCGAAGGAAACTGCCACGTTTATGTAGACCGCTTTGCTGATATCGGAATGGCGGTCAATATCGTCGACAACGCAAAGACTCAGCGTCCCAGCGTTTGTAACGCTATCGAAAATATCCTTGTTCATAAGGATGTGGCTGAACAGTTCTATACCGCCCTCAACGAAAAGTGGAACGGTAAGGTAAAGATTTACGGCGACGAAACCTGCGGTAAGTTTATGGCTCTCGAAAGAGCTGTTACCGAGGAGGATTATGCTACCGAGTATCTCGATTATGCAGTAGCCGTAAAAACGGTAGCTTCAATTGACGAAGCAATCTCCCATATCAACAGATTCGGTACAAAGCACAGCGAATGTATCGTTACAATAAATCACGATAATGCCGTTAAGTTCCAGAAGCTTGTTGACGCTGCGGCTGTTTATGTAAACGCAAGTACGCGCTTTACCGACGGCTTTGAATTCGGTCTCGGCGCTGAAATAGGTATTTCTACCCAGAAGCTTCACGCAAGAGGCCCTATGGGACTTCAGGCTCTTACAACCTATAAGTATCTTGTAAGCGGTAACGGCCAGATCAGATAAATAAAGGATAAATAATGAGTAAGAAGAATAAGAAAAAGAGTAATCGGGGTAACGAGGCTGCCGCTAAGCGTATGAACGCACAGCTCGGTATTTCCGAGGAAAAGGTTAAGGTTTTCGGCTCGGGGGAGGAAAAGACGGTAACCGTTTTTAACGACAATCCCGACGAGGATATAATGGCCTATGAAAAGTTTATTCCCGAAGAAAAGCCTTCGGAAACGGAAAAATCCGAAGAAAAGCCTTCTCCTGTCGAGGAAAAGCCCGAGAAGGAAGTTTCTGACAGCGATGATTCGGAAATAAAGGAATATATTCCCGAAAGGAAGAAGAAAATCGAAAAAGAGGAGGACTTCAGTGAAACCGTAAGTCAGGTTCTCGGAGAAAGCTATGAGGAATTCGGAGAGGAAGAAATAGCTTCGGAGACTGAGGTGGCTGAGCGTGAGCGTCCGAACCGTTTCTATCTTGTTTTCGCTATATTCGTAATAGTTATGTCCATAGTGGGAATTGTTTCTACTGCCACATTTTTCGCCGACGGAATTTCCGATATCGTGAATCAGACAGGTCTTAAAAATGACATAGCTCTGTTTCTGTATCCCGTTGTTTCCGTAGACCCGCCCGAATGTAACGAGGTAAAGGAGCTTCCTCCCACAATCATCGTTGAATCGGCAATATGGCGTATCATTCTTACAGGCGACAACTCCAATTACGAAAAACAGTACAATACATATATGTATGTTCCTGCGGTAGACGTTGAATACTCAATCCGTGCCATTTACGGAAGTACTGCAGTAATACAGCATCAGACAGTAGGCGGCGCAGACGCAAACTTCGTGTATAATGCGGATACGAACTCCTATTTCGTACCGATAAATCCCCATTATTCCGCATATTCGCCCCGTATAACCGAGGTAAGCTCGGTAGGCGAGCTTTATACGGTAACTGTGGATTATATTCCGCCTTCTGCGCTTTCTATCGAGGGTATCGAGTTCGAAAACGCACCTACCAAAACAATGGTATATACCCTTTCTATGAGCAGGAATGCAACCACTATCCATTCCATTAAAAATGCAACAAATCTTGGCGGTACCTATGAATATTAAGGCAGTAATTTTCGACCTTGACGGAACGATTCTCGATACGGAGAAGCTTCTTGTAAAATACTGGTGTAAGGCGGCGAACGACCTGGGCTTTCCTATGGAGCGTGAACACGCCCTTACCCTCAGAAGCCTTACCCATAGGCTTGTACAGCCGCTTTTTACCGAGTGGTTCGGAGAAGACTGTGACTATCGTCAGGTAAGAGCCTTAAGAATGAAGCTTATGCAGGAGCATATAGATAAATACGGCCTTGACGTAAAGGAAGGGGCAGTTACGCTTCTTAAATGGCTGGGCGAGAATGGCTATAAGCGTGCTGTGGCTACCGCTACCGATATCGAAAGGGCAGGCAGACTTCTTAAAACAGCAGGACTTTACAATTATTTTGATGATGTAATAAGCGCCTCAATGGTTGAATGGGGTAAGCCTAAGCCCGATATCTACATATATGCGGCGGAAAAGCTCGGCCTTGAGCCGTCGGAATGTATAGCCGTCGAGGATTCGCCGAACGGTATTATTTCCGCAAGCGACGCAGGCTGTAAAACTATAATGGTGCCCGATCTGACTCAGCCCGACGAGGATATCCGAGAGAGACTCTTCGCCTGCTGTGACAGGTTGGATAACATAATCGATATACTGAACGGAGAGAAGAATTCAATATGAAAGTACTAAAGCTTAACGAGCTCAACAGCGGTGTAACCTCTACACCCGATGTTTTTATCGAAATTTCCGAGCAGATTTACCGCAAGGGAATTGAAGAGGTAGCGGATAAGCTTCTTTCTCAGGAGGCTTCCCACCCCATTATTCTCATTTCGGGCCCCTCGGGTTCGGGTAAGACCACTACTGCACTGAGACTGGCGACTCTTCTTGAGAATGCGGGGCATATAGTTCACCCCATATCTATGGATAACTACTTCCGTCCCATTACCGACCCCGAAAACGAGGTTGACGAGGATGGAAGAGTTGACCTTGAAAGTCCGAAGAGACTGGATATGGACTTACTTAACGACCATCTTGATAAGCTGTGGAAATGTGAAGAAATTCATATTCCTACATTCGATTTTTCAAAGCAGATACGCCTGCCTGGAAAGAATCTTAAGCGTAATGAGGGCGAATTTATCATTCTTGAGGGCATTCACGCTCTTAATCCCGAGATAACGGGAAATATCGGCGATCACGCAACTACCGTATACGTAAGCGTAAGAACCCGTATCGAGAATGAAAGCGGAAAGCTTCTCCACCCCTCGAAGATACGCCTTATGAGAAGAATTGTCCGTGATAAGCTTTTCAGAGGCAGGGGCATTTCCGATACTCTCGATTTCTTCAAGTGGGTAGAACGAGGCGAGGAGCGCTTTATAATGCCCTATAAGAACAAGGCGGCTTTCGATATAGATACCTTTATTTCCTACGAAGCGGCAGTATACAAGCCCTTCGTGTATGATGAGCTTATCTCAGTAAAGGATACCTATGAGGGCTACGAGGCATTCTCCGATATGGAAGAATTTCTTCTCGATATGGAAGAAATGGAGAGGGAAATGGTTCCTCTTAACTCACTTGTTCGTGAATTTGTGGGCGGAAGTAAGTATACATACTGAAAAAGTGCAGAAAGTCTTGTCATATTTCACAAAAATTAGCAAAAATATCGTCGTTTTTGTTGAATTTGACTTAAAGTATTGATTTTTCTTTTTAAATGTTGTATAATTAACAAAAGGCATATTGTCTTAAGATATAAGGAAGGTTATGTATATGGAATCTAATATCTTACTTGAAAGCGGAACCAATGAGCTTGAGCTTCTTGAGTTCTTTGTCGGCGGAAAAGATTATGGTATAAATATAGCGAAGGTAAGCGAGATAATGGCGTACAGAAAGATTACTCCGCTTCCCTCTGCTCCCGAAGAAATCGAAGGCTTATTTATGCCTCGTGATAAGATTATTACTGTAGTGGATTTACATAAGGTACTGGGTATACCTATGCCCGAGGAGAGCAGCACTCTTCTTATCGTATGTGAATTCAACGGTCTTGATATTGCCTTCCACGTTTCAAGCGTAAAGGGCATTCAGCGTATCAACTGGGGAAATATTGAAAAGCCTCCGACGGTAGCTAATAACAGTCAGAAGGGTATAGCTACAGGTATCGCTAAGATCGACGGCAGAATTATAATTATTCTTGACTTCGAGAAGATTATCTCCGATCTTAACTGTTCTGCTTCTCTCGATATGACAGGTATGGATAAGATTGAAAGACAAGAGGGTACTAATTTCGACGCTAAGATTGTTATCGCCGAGGACTCTCCCTTCCTTAACAAGCTTATCGTTGACGCTGTAACCAATGCAGGCTTCCATAATATCACTTCCTTCTCCAACGGACAGGAGGCTTGGGAATATGTATCCTCCTTTGCGGAAGAGGATAATATTCTCGATAAGGTAAGCCTTGTTATCAGTGATATTGAAATGCCTCAGATGGACGGCCACAGACTTACCAAGCTTATAAAGAGCTCGGGTAATCTGAGAAAGGTTCCCGTGTTCCTTTTCTCCTCCCTTATTGACGAGCGTATGAAGCTTAAGGGACAGAGTGTAGGTGCGGACGAACAGTTCTCCAAACCTCAGATTACAAATCTTATTCAGGCTATGTTACGTAGGCTCAGAGGATAATAATTGCGCACAGACCGTATGGACTGGTAACAGTCCATACGGTTTTTTTTGCAATTTGGCTTGTATTTCTGTTGCAAAATGCTGAGTAATGTGATATAATAAAGTGTATATTTGTGTTTATACAGGATTTTTAAATAGATAAATATTTTTAATGAAAGGTAGGATTTGTGTATGTGCGGAATTGTAGGATATACGGGCAGTAACGCTTGTGAAAAGATACTTGTAGACGCTCTTAAGAAGCTTGAGTACAGAGGCTATGACAGCGCGGGAATTGCTGTTTTCGAGGGCGAAAAGATAAAGACGGTAAAGGCTAAGGGAAAAATTGACGAGGGCCTTTCCGTAAAGCTTGAGGCTGTCGGCGGACTTAGCGCCGTTTCGGGAATCGGTCATACAAGATGGGCGACTCACGGCGAACCCAGTGATATTAACAGTCACCCTATCGGAAACGGAAGAGTTTCGATAGTACATAACGGAATTATAGAAAATTACCGTAAAATAAAGGAATTTCTTATAACTAAGGGTTACGGCTTCGAAAGCGAAACAGACACGGAGACGGTAGCTAAGCTTCTTGACTATAACTATGCAGGAAGTCCTCTCGACGCCGTTATTTCCACAGTTTCGGAAATTGAAGGAGCTTACGCTCTCGGAATAATGTTCCGTGATTATAAGAACAGAATTTATGCAGTACGTAAGGAAAGTCCCCTTATCGTAGGCGTAGGAAAGGGCGAAATGTTCATCGCTTCCGACGTTACGGCTATTCTCGAGCATACAAGAGAGTATTATCTCCTGGAGGAGAATGAAATAGCCGAAATAACGAAGGACGGGGTTACCTTCTACGACCTGCATAAAAACGAGATAGAAAAAGAGCTTATGGTAGCGACCTGGGATATAGCGGCGGCGGAGAAGGGCGGCTTCAAGCATTTTATGCTGAAGGAAATCTTTGAACAGCCCCAGTCTCTCAGAAATACCGTTTCTCCGCGTATAAAGGACGGTCTTGTTGATTTTTCCGAGTGTGGTCTTACCGACGAAAAGCTTAAGGGCTACAGACATATTTACCTTGTAGGCTGTGGCTCTGCGATGCACGCAGGAATTGTAGGAAAGTACATCATTGAAAATCTTGCAAGAACTCCCGTTATTGTGGATATTGCATCCGAATTCCGTTACAGAAGCCCTCTCCTTACGGCAGAGGATCTCGTAATCGTAATTTCCCAGTCCGGCGAGACCGCCGATACAAAGGCGGCGCTCCACCTTGCGAAGGAGGTAGGCTGTGATACACTCGCTATAGTAAACGTTGTCGGCTCAACGATTGCCCGTGACGCAAAAATGGTAATGTATACTCTTGCGGGGCCTGAAATTTCCGTTTGTTCCACCAAGGCGTATATGGTTCAGACTGCATTTATGTATCTTCTCGCCTTTAAGCTTGCTTACGTAAGGGAAAAGATAAGCCGTGAGGAATGTAAGGCTTTGGTTTCCGAGCTTCTCGAAATTCCCGAAAAGGTGAAGGCCTGCACGGAAAGCCTCGAACAGTATCAGTACGTAGCTTCGAAGCTTATGAGTGCACAGAGTCTCTTATATATCGGAAGAGGCCTCGACTATGCGCTTAGTATGGAGGGCTCCCTTAAGCTTAAGGAGATTTCCTATATCCATTCCGAAAGCTATGCGGCAGGCGAGCTTAAGCACGGTACTATTTCTCTTATTGAGGAGGGAATGCCCGTTATTGCAGTAGCTACACAGACGGAGCTTTTCTCGAAAATGCAGAGTAATATAAAGGAAGTAAAGAGCCGTGGCGCAAAGGTTTGTATGATATGCCCCGAGGGTACGGTTATCGAAGAGGGAACAGTAAATTATCCCGTATTTATTCCTGCGGCAAGAGACTTACTTATGCCTCTTGTGGCGGTTGTCCCTCTCCAGCTTATTGCTTATTACACAGCGGTTTTAAGAGACTGTGACGTAGATAAGCCGAGAAATCTCGCTAAATCCGTTACAGTAGAATAAAGAAGAGGAATTTGGTATGCCAGGATTTTTAGAGGACGATAACGAAGAATTATACAGTCCCGTTACCGACGTCTGGAGCAGGCTTTCGGAAACGAAAAAGCCTATAGTGATGTACGGTATGGGGGACGGCGCAGAAAAAATTCTCAGAGTTATGGAGAGCTACGGAATAAAGCCTGCCGAATTTATGGCCAGCGATGAATTTGTACGAGGTCATAGCTTTAAGGGCTATAAGGTACGTAAGCTTTCCGAGCTCGAAGAAATGTATGATGATTTTATAGTAGTAATCTGTTTCGGAACATCAATTCCCGAGGTTCTCGACAGGATAAATGAAATAGCCAAGCGCCACGAGGTGGTAGCGCCCGATGTACCTGTATTCGGCGGCGGCCTGTTCGACAGCGATTTTATTTCGGATCACGAATATGAAATTATGATAATGAGAACTCTGCTTGCCGACGAAAAGTCAAAGGAAACCCTTGACGCACTTATGAAATACAGAATCACAGGAGATATTGCTGTATTAAGAAGCTGTGAAAGCCCTAAGGAGGAGGCCTACGACCTTCTCGGTATCGGCAGTAATGAGACCTATGTGGATCTTGGCGCCTATAACGGCGATACTGTGGAGGAGTTTCTTCAGCTTACGGATAAGCGATTCAATAAAATTTATGCTTTAGAGCCCGACAGGAGAAATTTCGCAAAGCTCAGAAGACGTCATTACGCCCTCGGCTCGGGAGTTTTTCAGGCCGAAAACGCAGCAGCCTGGAGCGAGGATACAACCCTTACATTCTACAGCAAGTCGGGCAGAAATTCCTCCCTTACCGATAATATTTCCGAGGAATCCAAGGGAAGAGCCAACGAGGTTACTGCACGAAGCGTAGACAGTATTCTCGGAGGAAAGCCCGCAACCCTGATAAAGTACGACGTAGAGGGAAGCGAGGAAGAGGCTCTTAAGGGAAGCGAAAGGACAATAAAGCTCTATAAGCCCCGTCTTATCGTTTCGCTTTATCATAGGACAGAGGATCTTATTAAGCTCCCCCTTCTTATTAAGGAGCTTAATCCCGAATATAAATTCTATCTTCGTCATCATCCGTATATCCCTGCCTGGGATACAAACCTATATTGTATCTGACGAAAGAAAGGAAGTACAATGAAAAAGGGTGTTTTAATTACTCTTATAGTTCTTGTTCTCGCTACAATCGGCGTGTTTCTTTATTTTGAATTATCTGTAAAGGAAATATTCTACGTAAGCGATTATGAAGCTGAGGTTATTGATAACCGTTATTCGGTAAAACGACTTTACAGCTCCGACGTCAATATTGAGGAATTCAACGAGCAGATAGAGAAGCTTATCTCTCTCGAATTTACCGAGGAGGATATAATGCAGGCGGCTCTCGAGGCGGGAACTCCCGAGCTTTATCCCGCTTTCCACGTATATTCCTACAGGAGAGGCGAGGATGAATGTATTGTGCTTGATATAGCGGCAGTACAGGAGCTCGCCGAAAACCAGCAGAATATGGATTACTGCCTTGACAATATCCGACTCGAGGTAGTAACCAACGGAGTTACCATAAAGGAATTCAACTCCCATAGCGGAAATTGGCACGGCTCAACCTCCGATAGCCAGCACATAATAAATGACGATAAGACAGGGCTTGCGGTAGGTCTCGGAAGCTTCGGAGACGCCGAGCTTGTACTGGACGGAAATACGGGTATCGTTGTTCTCCAGTTCAGCTATGACGTAAACAGCCAGTCTATGTTCCCGAAGGAGGTACTGACGGACTGCTTCCTCAGAATGGATATAAACCTGTCGGTTGACGATAAGGGTAACGTGATTATGAATTGCAGTAAGAATGAAGCTACTACTGTTGATGAATATATTGAACAGGAATAATCCGAAAATATAACCTTAAATGGTAATATTTTACAAAGTTATGGATTTTTTTGCAAGAAGCGACTTTTTGACTTGCAATTTTACTGCTTAGTGTGTATAATAAAGATAAAGATAGTCAGTATTATAATGTAAGAATGAAAGGATTTGTTGACTAATGTACAGGGATTATTCTGCTGAAAAGCTTCAGGAGCTTAAGTCCGAGCTTTCTTCGGTTTACGAGGAGTATAAGGCTAAGAACTTAAAGCTTGATATGTCGAGAGGAAAGCCTGCTCCCGAGCAGCTTGATCTTACTATAGATATGCTTACTCATTGTCTCGACGGAGACTATAAGTCTGAGAACGGAATCGACTGCCGTAACTACGGCGTTTTAGACGGTATTCCCGAAGCCAAGGAGCTTATGATGGCTATGCTTGACGTAAAGGAAGATGAAATTATCGTCGGCGGTAACTCGAGCTTACAGCTTATGTATGATACAATTGCAAGAGCTATGCTTTTAGGCGTTCTCGGCGGAGAAAAGCCCTGGAGCAAGAACAATAAGGTTAAGTTCTTATGTCCTGCACCGGGATACGACAGACATTTCGCAATCTGTGAAAGTATCGGTATCGAAATGATTACCGTTCCTTATAAGGCAGACGGCCCCGATATGGATATAGTTGAAAAGCTCGTTTCCGAGGATGAGGAAATTAAGGGTATCTGGTGCGTTCCTATGTATTCGAACCCTACGGGTATCACATATTCCGACGAGGTTGTAAAGCGCTTCGCAAGCCTTTCGCCCAAGGCTAAGGATTTCAGAATTTTCTGGGATAATGCTTACTGCATTCACCACTTAAGCGATACACCCGACAAGCTTTTAAACCTTCTCGAGGAAGCTAAGAAGACGGGTAAAGAGGATATGGTATTTATGTTTACCTCTACCTCTAAGGTTTCCTTCCCCGGCGGCGGTATTGCTTGTATCGGCGCAAGCAAGGCAAATATCGAATATATCAAGAGTCAGATGACATACCAGACTATCGGTTACGATAAGCTTAACCAGTTAAGACACGCTAAGTTCTTCAAGAATGCCGAAGGCTTAAAGGCTCATATGATAAAGCACAGAGATATAATCGGCCCTAAGTTCAAGGTTGTGCTTGATATGCTCGATAAGGAAATTGCTCCTCTCGGAATTGCCGACTGGCACAAGCCTAACGGCGGCTATTTCGTTTCCTTCAACGGTCTCGAAGGAACTGCAAAGAGAATAGTTGCTCTTTGTAAGGAAGCGGGCGTTGTTCTTACTGGTGCAGGAGCAACATATCCCTACGGCGCTGACCCCAAGGACAGCAATATCAGAATTGCTCCCACATTCCCCACAATTCCCGAGCTTACGACAGCAATGGAGATTTTCTGTGTAAGCGTTAAGCTTGCGGCAGTGGAAAAATTACTTGCAAAGTAATTGAAAGTATGATATAATGTAAACGGGTTGAAGAAAGCCTCTTCAGCCCGTTAATATTTGCGCCTGTAGCTCAGCTGGATAGAGCAATAGCCTCCGACGCTATGTGCCGTGCGTTCGAATCGCATCAGGCGTACCAATGGCAGTGTTTCTGCTGTAAATTTAAAATTATTTTAAGGAGATTGTTGTTTGAAGAAGAATAACAGACCTGAGATTGTAGCGTAAACGGGAGGTTTGCGAATTCAATCTTACACAAACCTCCCGTGTTGCCGGTCAACAATTTTCAGGAGGAAAAACAATGAATAAAAATGACTA
>JAZNMN010000070.1:0-12489 GCA_045579625.1 Ruminiclostridium sp. | reverse complement strand
CCGCCTACGGAGCCGACCTGCTTTGCAGTAAGGTCACCGTTGTAACCGTTATCCTTAAGGGGCACGCCTACTTCGTTGGCAGCCTGCATCTTGATATTGCTTAAATTAGCGTTCTTGTTATTCTTAGACATAATAATATTTCCTCCGAAATTTTTAACTTTCAGGGACTTTTGTCCCCGCAAGAGTATTATGTCTCGGAGTTTTTTTTATATTACAGGTAATTTTTTTGTAAATTGCATTTGTTTGGGAATGATTTTGTTGTAAAGCTATTTTAATACTGCACC
Organism: Ruminiclostridium sp.; assembly: GCA_045579625.1. Classification (GTDB taxonomy): domain Bacteria; phylum Bacillota; class Clostridia; order Oscillospirales; family Ruminococcaceae; genus Ruminiclostridium_E. The sequence goes on along the minus strand of JAZNMN010000070.1, from coordinate 12,205 downwards.
TATATAAATTGACTTTCATACTTGGTAGTGGTATACTGAAAGAAAAAAAGGAGTATTCTATGAACAACTACGAAACCTTATCAAAGCTTTCAAAGGACGAGCTTATAGAGCTGATTGAGATATATTCGAAGAACTGGCTGGCTATGGACGGAGTATGGTTTCAGTCTATCGAGCATAAGCTGGGAATGGACGAGGCTATGTACCACGACGGCGAAGCCTGGCGGCGGTTTACCGTTATCGAAGCCAAGCGTATCAAGGAATTTCTTAAGCTTCCCGATAATTCGGGAAGCGAAGGCCTCGAAAAGGCGCTTAAGCTTCGCTTTTATGCAAATATAAACGAGGATAAAATCGAAATTGACGGAAACACCCTTACATATACATCTGTAAACTGCCGTGTCCAGCGGGCTCGTGAAAGAAAGGGAATGCCCTTTCATCCCTGTAAATCAGTGGGAATTATCGAGTATACAGAGTTTGCCAAAACCATTGACAGCCGCTTTACCTGCGAGTGCGTGAGCTGTTATCCCGATATTACGGATAATGAGTGCTGTTGTAAGTGGAGGTTTAGACTGGAAGAAAATTGAATATATACTTTATTATGCAGGAAATTATTGAAAGGCCGACTTATGACAAACCGAATTATTACCGATATTTCAGATTACATATTTGTAGCCGATAAGCCGCAGAATGTTGATGTAATTTTTCTTCCCGGCGGCTCTCACCCACAGCAGCCAGAATATGCGGCGGAGCTTTATCACAAAGGCTTTGCAAAGTGGCTTGTTCCATCAGGTGGTGTAAGCGTAAAAATGGAAAAGTGGCAGGGTGTTCGCTCAAAAGCTGAAATATATAGCGGCGATTATCATTCCGACTGCGAATTTTTCACAGACGCTTTAATAAAAAACGGCGTACCTATGTCTGTAATTATAGTGGAAAATAAATCGGGACATACCCGTGATAACGCATTTCTTTCACGCAAGGTTGTTGATGAAAAAGGGATAGAAATAAAGACGGCTATCATTGTATGTAAAGCCTTTCACGCCCGCCGCTGCTTAATGCTTTATCAGATGGCGTTTCCTGATGTTGATATAAGGGTGTGTCCTGTGCATTGCTATAACATAACAAAAGAAAACTGGTATCAGACCGAATACGGAACCGACAGAGTTTTAGGTGAGCTTGCACGTTGTGGAAATCAGTTCGTGGGGGATATAAAGGAATATCTTATTGCTCGGGAGGAATACCATGACTAATATTAAATGGCTGTTTTTTGATGTGGGCTCAACACTTATCGATGAAACTGAATGTTATAATCATCGTATCAGAGATGCTATTGAAGGTACAAATATTACCTTTGAGCAATTCAATGAGAAGCGTATATTTTTTGCAAAGCAGAATCTCAAGGGCGATATCGAAGCACTGAAATTCTTTGGTCTCACAAAAACACCCTGGCACAGGGAAGATGAAAAGCCTTATGAAGAAGCTGAACACGTTCTCAAAGCTCTTTACGAAAAGGGATATAACATAGGCATAATCGCAAATCAGGCATTAGGAACAGAAAAGCGTCTTGAAGGCTGGGGACTTTTGAAATACATAAAGCTTGTTGTTGCCTCTGCCGAGGAAGGAGTCGCAAAGCCTGACAAGGAAATCTTTCTGAGAGCATTAAGCTGTGCGGAATGTCAGCCTGAAAATGCTGTTATGATTGGCGACAGAATCGACAATGATATCGAGCCTGCAAACAAGCTCGGTATGAAAACAATATGGGTTAAGCAGGGCTTCTCTGCATATCAGACACCTATGAATGATATTCAGAAGGCGGATTATGCTGTGGATAGATTGCTGGATATTTTGGAGGTGCTGTAATGTTCTATCACGCTTCTTCGATTAAAGGCATAAAAACGCTTGAACCGAAAATTTCAAATCACGATATCCCTTTGATTTATTTTTCCGAAAAGCGAGAAAATGTCCTCGTGTATTTAAGCAACGCTGTTGAAAAATTCTGCAAGGAAACAGGCTTTAACTATTCGGGTGTATGGCATAAATGGGCAAGCTACGGCTTCGACAAAGACGGTATTCTTACTTTGGATGAGTATTATCCCAACGCTTTAATCGACACATACAAGGGTGTGTCGGGGTATATTTATTCTATCGAAAACGTTAATAATTCGGGTGATACTATAAACGTTCCTTATGCGGTTACTTCAAGAGAGAAAGTTGAGATTTCAGGCTGTGAATTTATTGAGGACGCTTATAACGAAATCATAAAAGCTGAAGAAAGGGGTCTTATCAGAATCGCACGCTATGAGCAGTTAAACGAGATTAAGCTCAAATGGATTGCCGATATTATAAAAAAGGAATATGAAACAGCAAGCGAACATCCCGAATACAGATATTTTATCGAAAACAAGTTTAAAATCTGACTTATATTTAACCCAAAAAGAAAAGGAAAAGCCATGAAACCTATCGCCCATATAAAAACCGACTTCAATACAAAATTCGGACTTCCACGACAGAGTGGGCTCGTCCCCGAGCTTAAGGGGGAAATCGTATTTCTCCCTGAATACAGCCGCCCCGAAGCCTTCCGTGAGCTTGAGGGCTTCTCCCATATATGGGTAATATGGGAGTTTTCCGAGGCGAAGCGTGAGGAATGGAGCCCTACCGTAAGGCCGCCCCGTCTCGGCGGAAATAAGCGTGTCGGAGTTTTCGCCACCCGTTCCCCCTTCCGCCCCAACAGTATTGGTCTGTCCTGTGTTAGGCTTGAAAAAATTAGCTTTGAGAATAACCGTGCAGTCCTCCGTGTTTCAGGCATTGACATGATGAACGGTACTCCGGTTTTCGATATCAAGCCCTATATCCCCGTAGCAGACTGCATTACAGGCGCTTCCGAGGGGTATACTGCCGAAACAAGAACACACTCCCTCACGGTTATCATACCCGAGGAGATAAAAGCCCTTATTCCCCGTGATAAGCTAAAGGCAGTAGAAGGAATACTCAGAAACGATCCCCGCCCCTCATACATAGACGACTGTGAAAGAGTATACGGTGTGGAATTTTCGGGCTTTGATATACGTTTTACCGTAGAGAATGACACCCTTACGGTACGTGAACTCTCGGACTTGACAACAAATGGAACATAAGGTATAATTTAGCTGTACTGCATTAGTAAAGGAAGGAAATAAAAGTGGATAAAAAGACTACTCTTAATATGATGTCCGCCGCTACAAGCGTCAAGGGTCAGGGCGTAGGCTCCGCCTATATCGAACAGGTCAATCTCGTCAAGGAAGGCCTTTCCCATAAATTCGAGGTTACCGAAAACGCTAAAATTAAGGCTGATATCACACATTATCATACTATAAATTTAGGCTACTATCTCGGAAAAAAATCAAGAACAAAAAACGGTAAATCCGTAGGCTATGTCCATATGCTTCCCGAAACGGTCGAAACAAGCCTTAATCTCCCCCGTTTCGCAAAAAACATCTTCTATAAATATATGATAAAGTTTTACGACAGTATGGATTACCTCGTAACGGTAAATCCTTATTTTATCGGCCGTCTCGAGCATTACGGAGTAAACCGTGACAAGGTTACATATATCCCGAACTATGTTTCCTCGGAGCTTTTCCACCCTGTTTCCTACGAGGAGAAAATGAAGCTCCGCGATAAATACGGTATACCGAGAGATAAATTTGTCGCTGTCTGTGCGGGACAGCTTCAGGTAAGAAAGGGCTTCTTCGATTTCAAGGAAATCGCCGAAAAATGTCCCGATATGGTTTTCGCCTGGGCAGGAGGCTTCTCCTTCGGCGCAATAACCGACGGTTATAAAGAAATCACAAAGGTAATGGAAAATCCTCCCGAGAATTTAAAGCTTCTCGGTATGATTGAAAGAGAGGATATGAACGAGATTTATAATCTCGGGGATGTTATGTTCCTTCCCTCCTTCGAGGAGCTTTTCCCTATGACAATACTTGAAGCGATGTGCGCTCATACTCCTATTCTTCTCCGTGACCTTGAAATCTATAACGACATACTTTTCGATTTCTACGAAAGAGAAGAAAATGTAGAAGGCTTTATCGAAATCCTTAAAAAACTCAGAGACGATAAGGAATACTACGAAAAGGCCGTAGAAAACTCAAAGCGCGGAAACGAATTCTACTCAAAGGAACACGTTACACAGATGTGGGATGAGTTCTATACGAAGGTAAGAGACAGTATCGGAAAATAACATATTCTAAGCCGTCCCTGTGCAGTAAAATGCCGCAGGGCGGTTTTTTGCTGTAAAAACTTGTATTTTTTCGATTATTATGGTATAATGTTAAGGTATTTCAAAAATTTCAAAGGAATGATAATATGAGTAAGAAGAACTATGACGATAACAGCCTTGTTTCGCTTAAAGGCCCCGACCAGGTACGAAAGCGTCCTGCCGTAATATTCGGCTCCGACGGCGTTGAGGGCTGTCGCCATTCGGTATTCGAAATTCTCTCAAACTCAATCGATGAGGCGAGAGAGGGCTACGGAAACAAAATCGTTATTACAAGGTATTCCGATTTTTCCATAGAGGTTTCTGACCGAGGAAGAGGTATACCGATAGATTTCAACAAAAACGAGGAAAAATATAACTGGGAGCTTGCCTTCTGTACGCTTTATGCAGGCGGCAAGTACGACAACAACAGCGGCGACAACTACAGCTTCGCTCTCGGTCTTAACGGCCTCGGTCTCTGTGCGACCCAGTTCTCCTCCGAATATATGGAGGTAGAAGCCGATAACGGAACCTGGCATTATTCTCTCCGTTTCGAAAAAGGCTTCAATGTAACGGCGGAAAAGGATGAAAAAGGCTTTATCCGTTCGAAATCCAAGGGCGAAAGCGGTACTACAATACGCTGGAAGCCTGACCTTGACGTTTTTACGGATATTGATATCGGCGACGATTATCTTGACGATATTTTAAGGAGACAGGCTATCGTAAACGACGGGCTTCTCTTTATCTACCGTACCGAACAGGAGGACGGAAGCTTCGAGGAAAAGCAGTACTGCTACGAAAACGGTATCACCGACTATTTAAAGGAAATCATCGGCGAAACCTCTATCGGTACTCCTCAGGACTGGCAGGCTCAGCGTTCCGGTAAGGACAGAGAGGATAAGGACGAATATAAGGTTAAGCTTCACGTAGCCTTCGCCTTCTCCAATAAGGTGAAGATGATCGAGCATTACCACAATTCAAGCTGGCTCGAGCACGGCGGCTCTCCCGATAAGGCAATGAGACAGGCGCTTACCTCACAGATTGACGCATACCTTAAAAATAACAACAAGTACACAAAGGGCGAATCAAAGATAACCTATGCGGATATAGAGGAATGTCTCGTATTTATTTCTTCAAACTTCTCCACACAGACAAGCTACGAGAACCAGACCAAGAAGGCTATCACAAACAAATTCATCTACGACGCTATGACCGAATGGATGAAGCATAGCTTAGAGGTTTATTTCATCGAAAATCCCGATGAAGCGGTAAAAATCTGCGAGCAGATAATGATAAACAAGCGTGCCCGCGAAAACGCCGATAAGATAAGACAGAACACCAAGAAAAAGCTTACGGGAACTCTCGATTTAAGCAACAGAGTCGAGAAGTTTGTAGACTGCCGAAGTAAGGACGTTTCGAAGCGTGAGCTTTATATAGTGGAGGGCGACTCGGCTTTAGGCTCGGTAAAGCTTGCCCGTGACTCGGAATATCAGGCGGTAATGCCTATAAGAGGTAAAATTCTTAACTGTCTTAAGGCAGGATACGATAAAATCTTCAAAAGCGAAATTATAACCGACCTGCTTAAGGTGCTGGGCTGCGGCGTCGAGGTTACCGCAAAGCAGAACAAGGATCTCGCTACCTTCAGCCTCGATAACCTTCGCTGGAACAAGGTCGTTATCTGTACCGATGCGGATTACGACGGCTTCCAGATAAGAACCCTCGTTCTTACTATGATTTACAGGCTTACGCCCACCCTCATAAACGAGGGCTACGTTTATATTGCGGAATCCCCCCTTTACGAAATAAATACCAAGGACAGAACATATTTCGCATATACCGAGCCTGAAAAGGTAAGAATCCTCGAGGAAATCGGAAAACAGAAATATACTATCCAGCGTTCGAAGGGTCTCGGTGAAAACGAGCCAGATATGATGTCGCTTACTACGATGAATCCTGACACAAGAAGGCTTATAAAGGTACTTCCTACCGATATTGCCGCTACTCAGGAAATGTTTGAAATGCTCCTCGGAAATAACCTCGACGCAAGAAAGGAATTTATCCGTGAGCACGGAAGCGAATATCTCGATAACCTTGATTTAACATAAGCAGAAGTAAAGGAATATTTTATATGAAGAAAAGCAGCAAGAAGCAGAATAATACTGCCGCAAGCAAAAAAATCGACGCCTATATCGAGGGGGCAGGAATAGTAGAGCAGCAGAATATCGTTGATACTCTCCGTGAAAACTATATGCCCTACGCTATGAGCGTTATTATTTCCCGTGCATTACCCGAAATCGACGGCTTTAAGCCTTCCCACAGAAAGCTTCTCTATACAATGTATAAAATGGGGCTTCTTAACGGCGGTAGAACTAAATCCGCCAACATCGTAGGTCAGACTATGAAGCTCAACCCTCACGGCGACCAGGCTATCTATGAAACAATGGTACGTCTCGCAAGAGGTAACGGCGCGCTTTTACACCCTTACGTTGACAGCAAGGGAAACTTCGGTAAGGCTTATTCACGTGATATGGCCTTCGCCGCCTCACGATACACGGAAGCGAAGCTTGAGCCTATATGTACCCACATTTTCGGGGATATCGACAAGGATACCGTAGACTTCGTACCCAACTATGACAACACAATGACGGAGCCTACTCTTTTCCCTGTCCGCTTCCCCTCTATTCTCGTAAACAGCAACGTAGGTATCGCCGTTTCTATGGCAAGTAATATCTGCCCCTTTAATTTAAAGGAAATATGCGAAACTACGATAGCTCTGATGAAGGATCCTGAGCACGACGTTTCCTCTACCCTTCTCGGCCCCGATTTCCCCGGCGGCGGATTTATCCTCTATGACGAAGAGGAAATGCAGAAGATTTACCGTACAGGCAGAGGCTCGGTAAAGGTAAGAGCCAAGTACAGCTTCGATAAGGATACGCGCTGTATCGAAATTACCGAAATACCTCCAACTACTACCATAGAAGCAATCATCGACAAGGTTGTTGAGCTTGTAAAGCTCGGAAAGGTAAAGCAGATTTCGGATATACGAGACGAAACAGACCTTTCGGGCTTAAAGCTTACCTTCGATTTAAAGAAGGGTAACGACCCCGATGTATTTATGCAGAAGATGTTCCGTCTCACCCCTCTTCAGGATACCTTCTCCTGTAACTTCAATGTCCTTATCGCGGGAAATCCGAGAGTTATGGGTGTTTATGAGATTCTTAACGAATGGATATCCTTCCGTGTGGAATGTGTAAAGAGAATGATTTATTTCGACCTTAACAAGAAGAAGGATAAGCTTCATCTTCTTCTCGGTCTCCAGAAAATCCTTCTCGATATAGATAAGGCGATAAAAATTATCCGTGAAACAAAGGAAGAAGCAGAGGTTGTTCCCAACCTTATGATAGGCTTCGGTATCGACGAGATACAGGCGGAATATGTAGCGGAAATAAAGCTCCGTCATATAAATCAGGAATATATTCTTAAGCGTACCGATGAAATCGGAAGTCTCCGTGACGAAATAGCGGATATGGAGGAAACTCTCGAAAGCCCCAGAAAGATAAAGGCCTTTATTATCAGGGAGCTTAACGAGGTTGCCGAGGAATATGGCCAGCCGAGACGTACAAAGTTCGCTGAGGCAGTAGCTGAGGAAGAAATCGTAGAGGAAGAAATTCCCGATTATACCGTTAACGTGTTCCTTACGGAGGAAGGCTACTTCAAGCGTATCACTGCCCAGTCCTTAAGAATGAGCGGAGAGCACAAGCTCAAGGAAGGCGATAAGATTATCTTCCATCAGGAATTATCGGGTAAAACCGACCTTCTCTTCTTTACGGATAAGTTTCAGGTTTATAAATCCTGCGTCAACGACTTCGCCGATACAAAGGCGAGCCTTATGGGCGATTATATTCCCGCTAAGCTTGAAATGGAGCAGGACGAAAAAATTGTAGCTATGATTCCTACCGAAAGCTACGGCGAAAATCTTATCCTTTTCTTCCGTAACGGTAAATGCGCAAAGGTTCCCCTTTCCTCCTTCGAGACGAAAACGAAGCGTAAGAAGCTCGCCAATGCATACTGCGACAAGTCGGAGCTTGTGGCTATGTATAAGATTGAGGGCGACGCCGACTTCATTCTCCAGTCTACCGCAGGAAAGGTAATTATCTTCTCCTCTATGCTGGTACTGCCCAAGGCGGCAAGAGATACCCAGGGCGTTCAGGTTATAAGACTTACCAAGGCGGAGCTCGAAAGCGCAAGAATTTTCGAGGAAGGTATGATAAATAACGCCGAAAGCTTCGTAACAAAAACGATACCCGTAGCGGGTACACAGGTTAAATTCGACCTGGGACAGCTTAAATTCGAATAATTTTTCCCACAATATTGAAATAACCGATTCTATGTGATATAATTAACTCAGCTTATTTTTATCAGAAAGGATGAAAAGATATGTTAACCGACATCGAAATTGCTCAGCAGGCAAAAATGCTCAAAATCAAGGATATTGCCGAAAAACTCGGCGTAGAGGACGAGGAACTCATCCCCTACGGCCACTATAAGGCAAAAATCTCACAGGAATATATCAACAGACAGAAGGATAAGCCCGACGGAAAGCTTATCCTCGTTACCGCTATCAATCCTACTCCTGCAGGAGAAGGTAAAACCACAACAAGTATCGGTCTTTCCGAAGGTATGCAGAAGCTCGGTATAAACTCCGTTTTAGCATTAAGAGAGCCCTCCCTCGGTCCTGTTTTCGGTATCAAGGGCGGCGCGGCAGGCGGCGGATATTCACAGGTTGTTCCTATGGAGGATATAAACCTTCATTTTACAGGCGATATGCACGCTATTACAGCGGCTAATAACCTTCTCTGTGCCTTACTCGATAACCATATCCAGCAGGGTAACGCTCTCGGCATCGACCAGCGTCAGGTGCATTTCAAGCGTTGTCTCGATATGAACGACCGTGCTCTTCGAAACTGTATCGTAGGTCTCGGAGCAAAGGTGGACGGTGTTCCCCGTGAGGACCATTTCCAGATTACTGTAGCCAGCGAAATTATGGCTATTTTATGTCTCGCCGACGATCTCGACGACTTAAAGGAGCGTTTAGGCAGAATTCTTGTGGCTTATACATACGACGGTAAGCCCGTGTATGCCCGTGACCTTAACGCAACAGGCGCTATGACCGCACTTTTAAAGGACGCTATCAACCCTAACCTTGTACAGACTCTTGAAAATAATCCCGCTATTATTCACGGCGGCCCCTTCGCAAATATCGCTCACGGCTGTAACAGCGTAAGAGCTACCAAGCTCGCATTAAAGCTCGGTGATTACTGTATCACAGAGGCAGGCTTCGGCGGCGACCTGGGCGCTGAAAAGTTTTTCGATATAAAGTGCAGATATGCGGGACTCAAGCCTGACTGCACAGTTATAGTAGCTACCATAAGAGCCCTCAAGTACAACGGCGGTGTTCCTAAGGCAGAGCTTACGACGGAGAATCTTACTGCACTCGAAAAGGGTATCGTAAACTTAGGCGTTCATATCGAAAATATGAAGAAATTCGGTACTCCCGTAGTTGTAGCTATCAACCATTTCTATACCGACACCGAAGCGGAAATCGCCTTTATCCGTGAATACTGCGAAAAGCAGGGTGTTCCCGTAGCCTTCTCGGATGTATTCTTAAAGGGCGGCGAAGGCGGCGTTGAGCTCGCTAAGACCGTTATCGACACAATCGAAAAGAACGAAAGTAAGTTCGCTCCTATCTATGACGAAAAGCTTCCCATTAAGGAAAAGCTTAATATAATCGCTAAGGAAATCTATCGTGCGGACGGCGTAATTTTCACAGCTAAGGCTGAAAAGGAAATCGCAAATATCGAAGCTCTCGGCTTCGGAGATATTCCCGTTTGCGTGGCTAAGACCCAGTACTCCCTTTCCGACGACCCCACAAAGCTCGGAAAGCCCGAAAACTTCAATATTACTGTACGTGACGTCAAGCTTTCGGCAGGCGCTGGCTTCGTAGTAGCTCTTACAGGCGATATTATGACTATGCCCGGACTTCCTAAGGTTCCTGCCGCTAACAATATCGACGTTTCCTCCGACGGCTCTATAAGCGGATTATTCTGATGAAATATATAACTAATTCGGTAGAAGAAACAATAGCTCTCGCCGAGGAATTCGCAGGAAAGCTTACGGCAGGAGATACCGTACTCTATACAGGTGAAATGGGGGCAGGAAAAACCCATTTCACAAAGGGTATTGCAAAGCACTTCGGTATAACACAGGGTGTTACAAGCCCTACCTTTGCCCTCGTAAACGAATATATCGGAGACCCCGTAAGCGTTTTCCATTTCGACCTGTTCAGGATAAATACCTACGACGACTTATACGCAATAGGTTTTTTCGACTATTTCGACAGGGACGGCGTTCTTGCCGTTGAATGGAGCGAAAATATCGACGGACTCGCAGATAATCTCGAAAGCGTATGGACTGTCGCTATAGAAAAGACAGGTGAAACCTCACGAGAGATAACTATTGAAAAAATACGGTAGGATTTATCCAACGGAAAGGACTGTCAAGGATATGAAAATTCTCGGAATTGATACCTCCGCTAACGTGGCCTCCGCCGCTATATGTGAAATCGGAGAAAGCCCAAAGGTTATCGCCTCGGGAAGTATCAATACTAAGCTTACCCATTCCCAGACGCTTATGCCCTTTATAGAAAGCCTTCTTAAAAGCTCTAAGACTGAGCTTTCGGATATCGACGCCTTTGCGGCTTCGGTAGGCCCCGGCTCTTTTACAGGCCTTCGTATCGGCGTTTCGGCAATAAAGGGAATGGCCTACGGTCTTAATAAGCCCTGTAGGGCAGTATCTACCCTTCACGGTATAGCTTATAATTTCACCGTTTCCGATTGTATCCTCTGCGCCGTAATGGACGCACGCTGTAATCAGGTATACAATGCTCTTTTCGAGATAAAAAACGGAAAGGTCGTAAGACTTACCGAGGACAGAGCGCTTTTCATCGAGGAGCTTCAGCAGGAGCTTTCGGAGAATTACTCCGATAAGCGTATCATACTGGCAGGAGACGGCGCCGAGCTCGTTTACGGTAAGTTCGGCGGAAATAATATTGAGCTCTCTCCTCCCCAGCTCAGGTTTCAGAGCGGCACAGGCGTATGCTTCGCTTCGGAGGAATATGAAAATACCGACGCGGCGGCAATTATGCCCTCGTATCTGAGACTGCCCCAGGCGGAAAGAGAGAGACTCGCTAAAGAAAAGGAAGGACGGACGGAAAAATGATTTATATAGGCTGTGATCACGGCGGTTACGAATTAAAGCTTGAGCTTATAAAGTATCTTGAAAATAACGGCTTTGAATTTACCGATATGGGCTGTAACGGCGAGCCTGTTGACTACCCCGATATAGCGGAGGCAGTTTGCAGAAGGGTTGTCGAATCGGAAGAAAATAAGGGCATCCTTGTCTGCGGTACAGGTATCGGTATTTCTATGGCGGCCAATAAGATAAAGGGAATCCGTGCGGCTCTTTGTGCCGACTGGTATTCCGCTAAGTACACAAGACTCCATAACGACGCAAACGTTATCTGTATGGGCGGAAGAACAACAGGCGCAGGCTCGGCGGTAGAAATGCTTGACGTATTTCTCCATACAGGCTTCGAGGGCGGACGACACGCTACCCGTATCGGGAAAATAGCTAAGCTTGAAGAATAAGAAAAAGGCGTTTCTGAGCTTTTATAAAGGCAATACCGTATAATTTTGCGGTATTGCCTCAGCTTGTCGAAAAAGTCTTTTCGACAAGCTGACAGACTTCGATAGGCACACGCAGACGAGGAAAAAGCCACTGTAGGCGTATGCTTATACGGTAAGCGGCTTTTGACGAAGTAAGTAAAAATGCTTTCGCAGAGCCGTTTATGCGGCTCTGCGATATTTCTTAATATTTATTTCATATTTTGAGTGTCAAACTAAAATAATTCGCATTTTT
>JAZNMN010000069.1:0-3570 GCA_045579625.1 Ruminiclostridium sp. | reverse complement strand
TCAATTGAGAAATAGTATTCTTATTTTTTATTATTATTCAATAAACAGGCACACGGTCGATTCCGTGTGCCTGTCTGCATAACCCGCTGTATTAAGTTTTATACGATATTTGTGAAAACTTCTTTATCGCTGTCCAACTAAGGCGAGCCGCCTTGGGCTGTTCCGCCGCACAACAAACAAGTGCTGTTTCGTATTCAGCTTGTGCGACGGGGTACGAAATACTGCTTTATGGCGGACATCGAGGGAGCTTCTTTGGGCTGTTCTGCCTTTTGAGAATTCTGTGTTTTCGACAAGCTGACAGACTTCGATAGGCACACGCTTCCCGACTTGCGGTATCCCGAAAAATCTACGCTTATAGCTTAATTTTTCGACCGCTACGCCTTCGCCGCCTGCGTTTTATCCGCCACTGGCGGCACTTGGCGGCTCAGCAAGGAAAAAGCCGCTGTAGGCGTACGATTGTACGGTAAGCGGCTTTTGACGAAGTAAGTAAAAATGCTTTCGCAGAGCCATTTGTGTGGCTCTGCGAAATTTCTTAATATTTATTTTATATTTTTGGTGTAAAACTAAAACAATCCGCATTTTTACGGTGCGTGGGTTTATCGACAGTCTGAGGGCATCGGTTGTAAAACCGATGCCCCTTTTATATTTAATAGCCTCTCTGCTTCATCGTCTTTACAAGGTAAATGAATTCGTCCTTATAGGTATCGTTGCTGTAGTCGTAGTCAGCAAGCATTGTAAGAACGCTCTGACAGGTGGAATTGCCCTTGTATTCGCTGTTTCTGATGACAAGGCCGAATTCTGCCACACCTGCCGCAAAGGTTAAATCCTCGGACATTTTTTCGGAATAGATATCCTCGCTTACGGGGTATTCGAGAAGCTTACTTTCGTTTCCGTCAGGCTCCTTGTAGCGGATAGCCACAGTAAGGATTTCGCCGTTTTCCTCGCCGTTATTTTCGCTGTATTTCAGGTCGTCGGAGGATAATTCCATAGTGCTGTCGTTAGTTACTATTTCATAAAGTGCGGTTACGGTATGACCTGCGCCGATTTCACCTGCGTCCTTTGTGTCGTCCTCGAAATCCTCAGCCGCAAGAGCTCGGTTTTCGTAGCCGACAAGACGATAGCCCTTTATATATGCAGGATTGAACTCAACCTGAATTTTTACGTCCTTGGCTACTGTGAAAAGCGTACCGCCCATTTCTTCAACAAGCACCTTTCTTGCTTCAAGAACGCTGTCGATATAGGAGTAGTTTCCGTTACCGTTATCGGCGAGGGCTTCCATTTTATTATCCTTGATATTTCCTGTGCCGAAGCCGAGAACGGAGAGGAAAACTCCTGTTTCTCGCTTTCTTTCCACAAGAGCGGTAAGGTCGCTTTCGCTGGATATGCCTACATTGAGGTCGCCGTCGGTAGCCAGTACGATTCTGTTATTACCGCCTGAAATGAAGTATTTCTCAGCAATTTCATAAGCGGTATTTATGCCTGCCGCGCCTGCGGTGGAGCCGCCTGCCTCAAGGGAATTTATTGCGTTGAGGATATCCTGCTTCTGGTTTCCGTCGGCGCCTTCGAGAACAACTCTGTCGCTTCCCGCATAGGTAACGATAGAAATTCTGTCCTTAGGGGTAAGGCTTTCGGTAAGCATAGAGAAGGACTGCTGTACAAGGGGGAGCTTATTTTCGTCGTACATTGAGCCGCTTACGTCGATAAGGAATACGATATTCATAGGAGCACGCTCCGAAAGGTCGATTTCTTCTGCCTGTAAGCCTATCATCATAAGCTTTGTTTCATCGTTCCAGGGGCAGTCGGACATTTCGGTAGTAACCGAAAAGGGCTCATTATCCTTGGGTGCAGGATAATTATAATCGAAGTAGTTTATCATTTCCTCGATACGTACTGCGTTTTCAGGGATATTGTATCCATCATTTATCATTCGGCGGAGATTTGTATAGGAGGCTGTATCAACGTCAATGGAAAAGGTTGAAAGGGGATTGGCCGCAACGCTCATATAGCTGTTTTCGGTAATTGCATTGTATTCCTCTGTGTTGAAATCAATCTGCTGACCGCCTTCAAACATAGGGGCTTCGGAAGGCACTCCCATTTCCATATCTGCATTTTCGTAATTTCCTGCAATCGCAGCACTATCCATCATAGAGGGAGCGTCAGTATAATAGGCGTTTTTGTTGCCGCCTGCCGCTGTTGCCGCCACGCTTCTGGGGGCTGATTCGCCGCAGCCTGCCATAGAAATAACAGCTAAGGCCGCCGTAATAACCGATAACTTTTTTAAAGCAGTATTTTTCATTTTTATTTCCTTTCCAGATTACAGAATTTTCGTCTCATAAAATTTACTTATAAGCTCCGAATAATCGCCTGTATCCGAAAACATCATCCTGTCGTAGAAAAAATCATCAACTTTATTCTGAGGGTAAATTATACTTTCTCCCTGAAGCGTGCTCCAGCCGTTATAGTAAACCATTCCGCCGTCGGAGGTGAATTCAATCTGGGGAATGTTGTCGAAGGCTGTGCGGTAGCTGTCATCCGTTTCATTGACAGGAATAAGATACTCGCGTCCTCTTTTCATTTTATAAGGAGAACAGCTTTCCACTATTATTGTATCCGTACCTGTATTCGGGAAGCTCGCTTCGATTTCGATTTCATAGCAAATACTTTTACCGCTTTTTCCCGAAAAGGCTCTCTTTACAGTACCGTCAACTATGTATTCCGCTTCCGAAAGTACGTTTTCCTCTACGAAATAGCTGTCGCCGTAAGGGGAACCGAGACATTCTATAACCGTTTCGGAATAGGAAGGGAAGCTAAGAGCGTCATAGCTGAGGATTGTACCGACGCCGCTTTCCTGCTCTGTGGGAGCTTCGGGGGTGTGCTGTTCTTCGTAGTCCTCCGACGCTTGCTCGCTACTGTCAGAAATATTGCTTTCGCTGAATTGGGGTGAATCTTCGGCGGTTTCAATATTTCCTGCAGAAAGAAGTCGGGGAAGGGCAACAGCAACAGCGGCACAGGCCGCAATGGAAAGAATGATTTTTACGTAGGATTTTTTCGGAGTAATTCTGATTTCGGAGGCAGTGCTTTCCTTAGGGGTGAGATTTTTCTCGATTTTTTCCCAGAGAATATCCTTGTCGGGTGCAGAATTTTCAAATTCGGACTTTATGAGCTTTTCAAGCTGTTTTTCATTCATCGTTCTGCACCTCCTTGATATAATTTCTGAGCTTATTTATAGCACTGCGGTATTTCCAGGTGACTGTACCGAGGGGCTTTGAAAGAGCACGGGCAATCTCCTTAAAGGTAAGGTCGGCGAAAAGCTTAAGCGTTATAATTTCACGTTCGCCGTCGCTGAGCTTCGTCAGCGCTTCACGCACTGTCAGACTGCCTATGAGATTTTCTTCGAAGTCCTCGCTTACAGGCTCGGTATGAGGAACATTCTCTTCCTCGGGAGAGCTGTCTACAGTAAGCTGTATACGGCTGTTTTTCCGTATAAAATCTACTGCCATATTTTTAGCGGCGGTTACGAGCCAGCGCTTATGCCCGTTTCCCGCTTCGTATGTATCGGCCAGCTTTTCC
>JAZNMN010000068.1:0-4550 GCA_045579625.1 Ruminiclostridium sp. | reverse complement strand
GACCCCGATGTTGCCGATATAACCTATATCGAGCCTCTTAATCTCGAAAGACTTACACAGATTATCGAAAAGGAGCGTCCCGACGCCCTGCTCCCCAATCTCGGCGGTCAGTCGGGTCTTAACCTCTGTTCCGAATTATCCGAAGCAGGAGTTCTCGATAAATATAACGTAAAGGTTATCGGTGTTCAGGTTGACGCTATCGAAAGAGGCGAAGACCGTATCGAGTTCAAGAACACTATGGACAAGCTCGGTATCGAAATGGCACGAAGCGAGGTTGCCTACAGCGTTGAAGAAGCTATGAGAATTGCCGAAGAGCTTAAGTACCCTGTTGTTCTTCGTCCCGCATACACAATGGGCGGCGCAGGCGGCGGTCTCGTATACAACGTTGACGAGCTCAAGACTGTTTGTGCAAGAGGCTTACAGGCCAGCCTTGTCGGACAGGTTCTCGTTGAAGAATGTATCGCAGGCTGGGAAGAACTTGAGCTTGAGGTTGTCCGTGACGCTAATAACAATAAGATTACAGTATGCTTTATTGAAAATATCGACCCTATCGGCGTTCATACAGGCGACTCCTTCTGTTCCGCGCCTATGCTCACAATTTCCGAGGATGTTCAGAAGCGTTTACAGGAGCAGTCCTATAAGATTATCGAAGCTATCGACGTAATCGGCGGCTGTAACTGTCAGTTCGCTCACGACCCCGTTTCCGGCAGAATCGTAGTTATCGAAATCAATGCCCGTATCTCCCGTTTCTCCGCTCTTGCATCCAAGGCTACAGGCTTCCCCATTGCTCTTGTATCCGCTATGCTTGCCTGCGGACTTACTCTTGACGAAATCCCCTGCGGTAAGCACGGTACTCTCGATAAGTATGTTCCCGGCGGTGATTATGTTGTTATCAAGTTTGCTCGTTGGGCTTTCGAAAAGTTCAAGGGCTCCGAAGATAAGCTCGGTACACAGATGCGTGCGGTCGGCGAAGTAATGAGTATCGGTAAGACCTATAAGGAAGCCTTCCAGAAGGCTATCAGAAGCCTTGAAACAGGTCGTTACGGCTTAGGCGGAGTTTCCAATTTCGGAAAGCTCTCCAAGGAAGAGCTTATGTCCAAGCTCACATACCCCTCCAGTGAAAGACAGTTCATCATCTACGAAGCTCTCCGTAAGGGCGTTTCCGTTGATGAGATTTATAACCTTACAAAGATTAAGCATTGGTTCCTTGAACAGATGAAGGAGCTTGTTGAAGAGGAAGAAGCTTTAATGAAGCTTAAGGGAAGCGTTCCCGAAGAAAAGGTTCTTCGTCAGGCTAAGCTCGACGGCTTCAGCGACCGCTATTTAAGCCAGCTTCTTGCTGTTTCCGAGGATGAAGTAAGAAATACAAGACTCGGCTACGGTATAAAGGAAGCGTGGGAAGGAATCCACGTAAGCGGTACCGAGGACGCAGCTTATTACTACTCCACATATCATCTTGACGAGGACAAGAGTCCTGTAAATAACGGTAAGCCTAAGATTATGATTTTAGGCGGCGGCCCCAACAGAATCGGTCAGGGTATCGAATTCGACTATTGCTGTGTACACGCAGCTCTTGCATTAAAGAAGCTCGGCTTCGAATCCATTATCGTAAACTGTAACCCCGAAACGGTTTCCACAGACTACGATACTTCCGATAAGCTTTACTTCGAGCCTCTTACTCTTGAGGACGTATTAAGTATTCACGAAAAGGAAAACCCCGTAGGCGTTATCGCCCAGTTCGGCGGACAGACCCCCCTTAACCTTGCGGCTGACCTTAAGAAGAACGGCGTAAATATTCTCGGTACAACTCCCGAAACTATCGATATGGCTGAGGACAGAGACTTATTCCGTGAAATGATGGATCGTCTCGAAATTCCTATGCCTGAGGCAGGAATGGCTGTAAATGTTGACGAGGCTCTCGAAATCGCAAACAGAATCGGTTACCCTGTAATGGTACGTCCCTCCTACGTTCTCGGCGGACGCGGTATGGAGGTTGTTCACGATGATGATATGATGAGAGTTTATATGTCTGCTGCAGTAGGCGTAACTCCCGACAGACCTATCCTTATCGACCGTTTCTTGAATCATGCTACCGAATGTGAGGCTGACGCAATATCCGACGGAAAGAACTGCTTTGTTCCTGCCGTTATGGAGCATATCGAGCTTGCGGGCGTACATTCCGGCGACTCGGCTTGTATCCTTCCCTCGAAGAATCTTACAAAGGAACAGGTTGCTACAATCAAGGAATATACAAGACGTATTGCGGTTGATATGAACGTATGCGGTCTTATGAATATGCAGTACGCTATCGAAGGCGATAAGGTTTATGTTCTCGAAGCAAATCCGAGAGCGTCAAGAACTGTTCCGCTGGTTTCCAAGGTCTGCAGTATCAATATGGTAAAGATTGCGACCGAGATTATTACCTCCGGTCTTACAGGCAATCCTTCACCCGTTCCCGAGCTTAAGGATAAGATTATCAACCACTACGGCGTTAAGGAAGCGGTATTCCCCTTCAATATGTTCCAGGAGGTTGACCCGATCTTAGGACCTGAAATGCGTTCTACAGGTGAAGTTCTCGGACTTTCAAGCTCCTTCGGCGACGCTTACTTCAAGGCTCTCGAGGGCGCTAAGCTCTTACTTCCCTTCGAAGGAACAGTACTCTTAAGCGTATGCGACCGTGATAAGAGAGACCTTATCGAGGTAGCTAAGGCCTTCAACGACTTAGGCTTCAAGATTATCGCTACAGGCGGTACTTATGATATGATTGTTGAAGCAGGAATTCCTGCTGAAAAGGTTAAGAAGCTCTACGAGGGCAGACCTAACATCAACGACCTTATTGCTAACGGCGAAATCCAGCTCATCATAAATACTCCTGCAGGTAAGACAAGCGCTAACGACGACAGTTATATCAGAAAATCCGCTATCAAGCATCGTATTCCTTATCTTACAACTATGGCGGCGGCTAAGGCCAGCGCTGAAAGTATAAGCGTTGCGAGAAGCGAAAAGATTATCGGCGTTAAGTCCCTTCAGGAATACCATAAGGAAATTAAGTAAAATAATCGGACGGTGCAAATTGCACCGTCCTTTTGTTTATTTATTCAGAAAAGCTTCAAGTCTCTTCCTTACATTATCCTGTAAATTACGATAGAAGAACAGGTAGTCGTAGACATGATAAATTCCGTTTTCGAAAAGAAGTCCGTTCGGGAAAAGTTTGTAGCCGTTAAGCTCAAAGCCGTTGGGATAGGGTAGCCCGTGAATGAACAGAAGGGTAGGATAATCCTTAGGCGAAACCTCCGTAGGAACAAGCGTTCCTCTTGAGGGTTTAAGATATGCTCCTGTAAAGGAGGGGATTTCCTTGTTGATATTTCCTTCGTAATCGGTAAAGCAGGCGCCGAGATTTTCACTTTTATCGGCTAACGTAGAATCTGTTTTCCAGTTAAGGGGATTTATGGAAATCGTTTCTGTTCCCTCGGGAACCATAACGGAAGCCTTTATTTCTTCGGCTTCGGTATTGAAGGAAACGATAACTCCCGTGTCTGTTTCGCCCTGTGCAGGACTCAGCCATGGAGCGGCCTCGTAGTCCTTACGGGTAATACCCCAGCCGATAAGATATCCCGCAACAAGTCTTTTTCTTAAGGCTTCATCCTTGAAAAATTCGGTAAGCAGTCTTTTTGCCATTATTGAGCCCTGAGAAAAGCCTGCTATAATAAGGGGCTTATTTTTATCGCAGTTATCGAGATAATAAAGAAAGGCTTCTCTTATATCGGAGTAGGCTATTTCAAGCCTTTCCTCAAATTCATCCGCATAGGGCTCAATTCCTACTATCATGGTAGCCTGGCGGTAAAAAGGTGCGTACACGGTTGAATTTTCATTATAAATTCCGATTTCCATGTTTACTGCACCAATAAAATTATTTCTTACCTTTTCATTTGAAAGGTTCATGCTTTTATCGCCGTTTTCACCGATATCAACAGTAGGGCATATAAAAAATACGTCGGAGGGCTTATTATCCCCCGAATTGTAATATACCCAGTTTTTCATATCAGAATATTTGTTATCCATAAAATACCATCCTTCAGTTTTCATTATTATAACATATATGTTTGGTAAAGTAAAGCTACTGTTAGCTTTCCCGAAAGTGAGAAAAATACTGCTCTTTATTTACTTTTTATCGGGAAAGTGTTATAATAAACCGAGGAGTTGATGAAAATGTACTTTGAAGAGCTTGAAATCGGAATGAGCGTCGAAACGAAAAGTGCTGTTATAGATAAGGAAAAAATGCTGGATTTCGCAAGAGAATATAATCCCGCACCGATACATACCGATGAGGAATATGCTAAAAACACCCGCTTCGGAAGGCTTATTGCCCCGGGAGTTATGGCGTTTATGGCAGTTTGGGCGAAATATATTGAGGTAGATTTTTTCGGCGATGAGCTTATTGCAGGAAAATCAACCTCGATAGAATGGTTTGCTCCTGTATTCGCCGAGGATGTACTTACGGGAAAAGCAAAGGTGACCGCTCTTACACCTCGTAATCCCTATAACGGTAT
>JAZNMN010000067.1:0-6962 GCA_045579625.1 Ruminiclostridium sp. | reverse complement strand
GTCTGATGGAAAGCGGTATCGAAGATAACAGCCTGGGGAACATCAGCGGGAACTACCTTCTTACAAGCTCTGAGAGCTAATGCGTGAGCATGGTTATGTACGGGAGCAAGCTCACGGAGCTCGTCGATTTTTTCGATAACCTCGTCGGTAACGATAGTGGAGGTGGGGAATACCTCAGCACCCTGCACGATTCTATGACCTACAGCAGAGATTTCGCTCATGTCCTTGATAACGGAAGCGTCGCCTGTTGTAAGAACTTCAACAACCTTTTCGAAAGCTTCGGTATGTGTAGGGAATGCACAGTCAGTTTCATAAACACGACCGTCGAAGGTTGTGTGCTTGATATGGCCGTCGATACCGATTCTTTCACAGTTACCCTTAGCGATAACCTTTTCGTCTGTCATCTCGATAAGCTGGTACTTAAGAGACGAACTGCCTGCATTGATAACAAGAATGTTCATTTTTAAAATTCCTTTCAGAAAAAATAAATAATAGTACTTGTTAATTTTATACCAAAATGGAAGAAAAATCAAGTGTTTTACGAAAATTTATCGGATAAATCTCTGTTTTTTTGTGCAGTATCCTATAATTCGGAAAAAATTGTGCTTTTTTAATAAAAATACTTGCAAAAATTTTGTCAATGTGCTATAATCTTATCGTAATTTTTAGGTACAAATGGAGGAAAAAATATGAAGAGAAGAATTTTAAGCTTAATGCTTATGGCGACTATGCTTCTCGGCGTAACAGCCTGCGGCGGCGGAGAGCAGAAGCCTGAAGCAACAAAGGTGGAAACAGAGGCTACTGAAAATAAGGCAGGAAATGCTTTTGACTGGCTTCCCGAGAACCTTGTGGATGAAATCAAGGAGGCTGCTGCTACTGCACAGACAACAACAGCAAGAACAGAAGCTGACGTAGAAGACACTACAACAACTACAACAACTGCTGAGCCTGTTCCCGAAATTTCAGAGTTCGAAATAACAAGAAGCATTTTCTTCAGAAACGGAAGCTGGGTATTCAAGGCTTACGGCGAAAACAGCCTCGAGCGTTTCGAAAAGAATTTCCTTTACAATATTGCCGACAATAAGCTTATCGAAATTGAAGAAAACGATTATATCAGCAATATATACGATATGTACGGAAATACACTCTTATGTGAGGTAGACGATGAGGTTGTTCTTTATGACGCTGAGACAGCCACAGTTTCCGCAAATTTCACAGAAGAAGGCTTAAATTTTAACCGTATTAACGACGGTTACTTCTATAAGGGCAACATAATTGTGACAAAGCTTGAAAAGAGCTTCTCCGGTAACACAGGTTACTTTGGCGTAATGAACTCCAAGGGTGAATACACAGTTGATTTAACCGCTAACCACAAGGTTTTCGGAACACATAAGAATAGGTGGGACAGAGAAGTTGAATTCAGCGCTGATACTGCTGGACGCTCCTATTCCTTCGTAACCTGCTGTGACGGCGTTATCCAGATTGTTGAAGATAACTACTACTCTATTGAAAACGATACCTTCTTAAGCCGTGAAGACCTTGAAAAGGTGCTTGATATAGGCATAGAAGGCTCCTATGGCGACTATAAGGTTTTCCATATTGATAACGATACAATCTATTATTGGGTATATGACAATGACGTAAGGGATTATGTATATAAGAAGTATAATACCGACGCTAAGACAACCTCAATTATGAAGCAGTATCCTAACGTTGTTTCAAGGGAAGGTAACTACTTATACTGCGACTACATAACAGATAAGGTTGCAAACTTCGATTTATCCAAGTATACTGACAGATTAAATATTTACGAAGCGTCCGAAGAAAACATATTCTTCGGTACTCGTCAGAACGGCGATTTCTACCTTTGCGTAATGGATACTAAGGGCGAGTTCGGCTTCGAACCCTTTATCGGAAATGCAAATATTGATTATACATACTATAAGGACGGCTGTTTCCTTTCTATGTACAATTCTGTATTTGTTTATAATACAGCAACAAAGGAGCTCTTCCAGCCTGTTTCCGATTATGACGCAGAAGATTATATGAACTTCGAAACGTACAATCAGCATACAAATACCATTTTAGTAAAGTCCAAGAATGCTGACGGCGAATATATCTACAGCCTTATGAATGCTGCTGATGCAGGCACACTTATAAACCCCTTAGCAACATCCACAACAGAATAATGAAGCTCCCCTTGCAGGAATAATCCTGTAAGGGGATTTTTATATAAAATCTGATAAAATTTTCAAAAATAAGTTGAAAATTTTTGAAAAATCTGTTATAATTTATCTATAAAATCCGAAAGGACGGTAAGTTATATGAAAATCTGTGGAATCGTAGCCGAATATAATCCCTTCCATAACGGTCACCGTTACCATATCGAAAAAACCCGTGAACAGTATGGCGCAACCCATATTGTAGCGGTAATGAGCGGTAATTTTACACAGCGCGGCGATGTTGCGGTAATGGATAAGTTCGAGAGAACCCGTACTGCATTAA
Organism: Ruminiclostridium sp.; assembly: GCA_045579625.1. Lineage (GTDB taxonomy): Bacteria > Bacillota > Clostridia > Oscillospirales > Ruminococcaceae > Ruminiclostridium_E. The sequence goes on along the minus strand of JAZNMN010000067.1, from coordinate 4,457 downwards.
AGAACGGCGTTGACCTGGTTATAGAATTGCCTGTTCCTTACGCCCTCGGAAGCGCCGAGCAGTTCGCTGACGGTGCGGTATCTCTGCTTAATAGCCTGGGTTGTGTGGATATGATAAGCCTCGGAAGCGAATGCGGAGATGTCTCGCTTCTTGAAGAAACTGCCGGAGCTGTCCTTTTCGCACAGCAGCACGAGGACTTTTTCCGCTATATGAAGCAGGGGGACACATATCCTCTCGCTCTCCAGAAAACTATCGAAAATTACTATGAAGAGGAAATCGTGGAGGCTCTTGCGTCCCCGAACAATACCCTCGCTGTTGAATATCTCAAGGCGCTCGGCGAATACGGCTCATCTATAAAGCCCGTAACTATACGCCGTATCGGTACAGGTCACGATAAGGAGGAGGTAAACGGCGAGTACGCTTCCGCCTCTATGATAAGGAAAATGCTTCTTAAAGGAGAGGACGTTTCAAGGTATATTCCCTCCGAGATAACAGCGGATTTAGCTGATTTAAGGCGTCTCGAAACCGCAATTCTCGCAAGGCTCAGACTTATGACTCCTTCCGAAATAGAAAAGGCTCCGAATGTGCTTATGGGGCTCGAAAACAGGATTTATAAGGCCACGAGAGTCTCCAACAATTTAGCAGAGCTTTATATGCTTGTGAAAACCAAGCGTTATACAATGGCTCGTATAAGAAGAATAATTATGTCGGTATTTATAGGAATAAAGAAATCCGACCTGAGATATCCGCCCTGCTATATAAGAATACTGGGTATGAACGATAGGGGCAGGGAGATTCTCGCCAAGGCGGACACCTCCTTACCTATGGATACTTCCCTTAAAGCGCTTATGCAGTACGGCGACAAGCAGAAGCGTCTCGGTCATCTCGAAGAGGTAGCGGGAAATCTCTACGCTCTCGCCTTCGATAAGCGGAGAGTCTGCGGACTTGACTATACCGAGAAGCCTGTAATACTGCACTAAGAAAGGAAATACGGCTTATTATGATAAATTTCAGAGAAGAAGACTATAAGAATTTCGGGAGATGTCTCGTTATCGAGAACGAGGTATGCACGTTAAAGGTAACTGTCGACGTGGGGCCGAGAATTATTTACTATGCCTTAAAGGGTATGGAGAATACTCTCCGTGAGGATATTGACCGTGATACCTATCGTGACAGCGACGATATCCACAAGTTCTTCGAAACCGAAGAAAACTGGTATATCTACGGTGGACACAGGCTCTGGACAAGTCCCGAAAGCTGGCCTGAAAGCTATACTCCCGATAATTCTCCCGTAAAATACGAGATAGTCGGAAACAGCGTTATTTTCACTCCCGAGCCTCGTGTAAAGGTAGGGGAACAGCACGTTATCACCGTAACTCTTGACGAAGCTTCGTCCAAGGTAACGGTAGGCCACAGCGTCGAGAACATATCTGACAGGGAGCTTAAGCTTTCTCCCTGGTGTATGACAGTAGGCGATAAGGGCGGAATTGAGATTATCCCACAGAGTAAGGAGAAAACGGGACTTTTATCAAACCGCCGCCTCGTAATATGGGAATATACCGACGTAAAGGACGAGCGCTTCTATATGAGCAACAGCTATATCACCCTTCGTCAGACCGAGAAGCCTCAGTCCTTCAAAATCGGAATGAACAACCGTGACGGCTGGTGTGCATACGTTAATAAGGGTCAGATTTTCAAGAAAACCTTTGACTTCAATAATGAGGCTGAATATCCCGATTTCGGCTGTAATTTCGAGACCTTTACCGACGGCTTTATAGTTGAGATTGAAACTCTCGGCGAGCTCCGTACAATGAAGCCCGGCGATAAGAATGAGTTTGAGGAACGCTGGGAGCTTATAGCCTGCGACGAGAAATTCGACTGCCACAGCGACGAAAGTATCGACGCCTTCGTAGAAAAATACGGGCTTAAAAAGTAAGAATACCCCCGAGGTTATGAAAAACTTCGGGGGTAAAATTATTGCGGGGGATAAATTTTCAATGATATGTCGGGTGCGCTTAATTCTTGGGCGCCGAGAAATATAAATGCAATTCCGATAATTATAAACAAAACAGCAAAGCCTGTCGTTCCCAAAAAAGCGGCGGTATTCTTATTGGTATAATGCTTACTTTTAAGCTCAGCCGCAGTTTTAAAGCGATGTGGGTTTTTCTTAAGGCAGAATATATTTATTCTGCCCTTTTCCGTACCCGTTACAGTTTTCCTGTAGGTCTTTCCATCTACGGAATACTCTATAACCGATTCGGCTTTTATTTTCCGTGAAGTACGGAAGGCGAGGTTGGCAGGAGATACATATTCGGTACTTTCATATTGACTGCTACCGATAACCTTCGCCTTAACCCTTATCCATTTTTTCGGATTCGGGTAACAGGGGCGGAAGAATTTATCGTATATACTTCTGACAGTAAGAAATATTCCTCCTAAAGTCATAAATGAGCCGATAATAATTATTATCATATTACACCTCAAGCATATCGAGAATCATTTCACCGATTTTATCGAAGCCTTCGATAGTACCTTTATTTTCAGGCTTTATGCTCTTTCCGTAAACGAGGAGGGGAGTATATTCCCTCGAATGGTCGGTAGAGGGAGTAACGGGGTCACAGCCGTGATCGGCTGTAATCATAAGCACGTCATTATCACGAAGCTTCGGAAGGAAGCCGCCGAGCCATTCGTCAAATTCATTGAGGGCCTTCGTATAGCCCGAAACATCATTTCTGTGGCCGTACTGCATATCGAAATCAACAAGATTTACAAAACAGAAGCCCTTCCAGTCCTGCTGGGCGAACTGTTCGGTTTTTAACATTCCGTCCTTGTTGTCGCTTGTACGGATAAAGCCGTTAAGACCGACTCCTGCAAAAATATCGTTAATCTTACCTATTCCGTAACAGGTCAGTCCCTTTCCGCTTATTTTATCGAGAACGGTTTCCTTAGTAGGCTTAAGAGAGAAATCGTGGCGGTTCTTGGTTCTTACGAAGGGGTGTTCTCCTGTAAAGGGGCGGGCGATAACTCTTCCTACGCCGTGCTTTCCCGTAAGGATATTACGGGCAATTTCACAGTAGCGGTAAAGCTCCTCCACAGGCACAATATCCTCGTGAGCGGCAATCTGAAAAACGCTGTCGGCGGAGGTATAAACGATAAGAGCGCCTGTTTTCAGATGCTCATCGCCGTAGTCTCTTATTACGTCAGTCCCCGAATAGGGCTTGTTACAGATTACCCTTCTTCCTGTCTCGGCTTCAAAGGCGGAAATAACTTCCTCGGGGAAGCCCTCGGGATAGGTAGGGAAGGGATGTTCGGAAATAATACCCATCATTTCCCAGTGTCCCGTTGTGGTGTCCTTGCCCTTTGAAAGCTCCTTCATTCTTGCGTAGGCGGCAGCAGGCTCAGCTTCATTTCCGCCGTAGCCGTTTCCTTCGATATTGAAAAGCCCCATTTTCTTCATATTGGGAAGGGAAAGCCTTCCTGTATCGAAGCAGGCCTTAAGGGTATTACTGCCCTCGTCGCCGTAAAGGTAAGCGTCGGGCATTTCGCCTATACCTACGCTATCCAGCACAATAAGAAAAACACGTTCAGTCATACCGTCTCCTTATTCAGCAAGCATTTTAACGGCGGAGCTTGTTCCTATTCTCGAACAGCCCAGCTCAATATACATTTCTAAATCTTCCTTCGACTTTACGCCGCCTGCGGCCTTCATTTTTACATTTTCGCCGATATTTTCCCTGAAAAGCTTTATATCCTCGGGGGTTGCGCCGCCTGTGCCGAAGCCTGTGGAGGTCTTGATATAATCGGCTCCTGCCTCGGTAACGCATCTACAGAGCTTAATCTTTTCCTCCTCGGTAAGATAACAGGTTTCGATAATTACCTTTAAAAGCTTACCTCTGCAGGACGCTTTTACCTCCTTGATTTCGTTGGTAACCTCGAAGAACTGACCGTTTTTAACGTGACAGAGGTTTACCACCATATCGATTTCGTCCGCTCCCTTGACAACTGCGTCGGAGGCTTCATAAGCCTTGGCCTCGGTAGTCATATAGCCGAGAGGAAAACCGATAACGGTACAAATCCTAACCTCGGGGAAGCTTTCCTTTACCGCTTCGATATAGCAGGGCGGTATGCAAACGGAGGCTGTTTTATATTTTACCGCCTCGGTACAGAGAGCTTTAATTTCCTCCCAGGTTGAAACGGGAGAAAGTCTTGTATGGTCGATATAGCTGAATATTTTTTCCTTTTCCATTTTTTTCACCTCATAAAACAATAAGGCGTTAAAGGCTTCAGGCAATACCGCAAAATTATACGGTATTGCCTCAGACTGTCGATAAACCCACGCACCGTAAAAATGCGGATTATTTTAGTTAGACACTCAAAATATGAAATAAATATTAAGAAATATCGCAGAGCCGCATAAACGGCTCTGCGAAAGCATTTTTACTTACTTCGTCAAAAGC
>JAZNMN010000066.1:0-8074 GCA_045579625.1 Ruminiclostridium sp. | reverse complement strand
ACATGGGTAGTCAGCTATGATAAGTGTTATGGCTATTTATGTGCCGAATATCCAATTGCATTACTTTCGGATTATTGCCCTGAGAAATTAAGGCGTCTGCTCAATGAAAACGGAGTGATATGTACCAAGCTCGATGAACCTATGAGTTGTGATGAGGCAATCCTTCAACAGTATGTTCACGACATGAAAGTGTTCGATGAAAACTTTGTTGAAAAATGCGAGTACAGCTTCGATGATGAGCGTTTTTTAAAATTACTTTATAAATTGGAAACAGGTCATAAACAGTATGTTGATTCCAGCTATTTTACAATGAAAGAGATACGCTGAATAGAATGCAACAAACACTTACATAAACTCATACCCTGTACATAGCCATTCGTGAGAAATCACGGATGGCTTTTCTCATACCCAAAAATAGAAAAAGAGGAGGTAAACCCCATATGATGCATCTTTTCGTAGGAATGCTCCTCGGCATCCTTGCAGGACTTGCCGTAGGCAGTGCCTGTGCGTCCCTTGCATGGGCAAAGACAGAAATCCGCAGACTCAAGCGTGAGATTAGAAAGGAATATGGCTCATAGAATATGCGTCATATCTAATAGTAACCTGTGTAGCAATTAAAATAGTATACATAAGTTTTTTAAAAGTTGTTGATTTGATGAAAACCAGTAGTTATATAAATTTTCAAAAAAAGACATCCTCACGTTTACTTAATATCTGTAAATTTCAGTGTAAAAAACAGCCCTCCCACGGAAGGCTGCCCATTATTATGAAAGCGGAAATGTATCATACATGTTGTTTTAAAATTAAGTTTGATTGAAATAAATGAATTCGGACTTAACTGAACTCATGAAAATGCTTTGAAACGGGGCGGTGAGTCTCAATTCGATTCCCGTACGGGTCACCATCAACATTTGCTCACATTTGGCTTAACAAAGCCGATTGTGAGCTTTTTATTTTGCCCGAAAATCACGCTTGTTCTTTGTTTGGTCTTTATTGCGTAGCAACAAGGTTCTCGTTGCTGTTCGAAATCTTTGATTTCGGTAACAGCAGAGGTTCTTATTTTGAAATTTTTGCATTCGGCGAGCCGAGGTTACGAAACCTTCGGCTCTTTTTTGTTGAAACACGGTGCCTTCCCATAGAATCATAGAGAAAGTTAATCATCATATTGCTTTTTTCGTAATGTAATGATATAATGTATAAGTGTTAATAAAAGTAAGATTATTATTTGAGACTGAACATTTACAGATAACAATTTTGTTAGTTGGATTCGGCACAGGTCTGTGTGGATTGATGATGATAACATCAAAGCAGTTGTTTCCAATAATATGTCTGGAAATATAATTAAAAATAGTTTACGATTTATAGACGCCTTGATATTTGGGCAGGAGTTGATGAAAATGCAGCATATATTTATTTTAGGTTCGAAAGGAATACCGGGTGCATACGGTGGGTATGAAACCTTTGTTGACAAACTTACAGAATATCACCAGAGCTTTGAAGAAATTAAATATCACGTTGCCTGTGCTGTTGACAACCCTGATGATGTGGGAGACTTCGAGTATCACAATGCACATTGTTTTCGGATATGTAGAAGGCCTATAGGCTCAGCACAAGCAATATTCTATGATATTGACGCTTTGAAGTACTGTATACAGTATATTAAGAGTAATGATATAAAGAAACCTATTGTATATGTATTGGCGTGTCGTATCGGCCCTTTTTTCGGCAAATACGTTAAACAGATTCATAAGCTTGGCGGAACTGTTTTTGTTAATCCTGACGGACATGAGTGGAAAAGAGCAAAATGGAGTGCTCCTGTGAGAAAATACTGGAAGATATCAGAGCGTCTGATGGTAAAACATAGCGATATGATTATTTGCGACAGTAAGAATATTGAACGGTATATTAAAGAAACCTATAAAGCCTACAGTCCAAATACTATGTTTATTGCATATGGCGCCGAAGTAAGAAAAAGCATTCTTTCCGATGATGATGAAAAGCTTCTTGATTGGTATAACAATAATGGACTTGCGGCAAAGGATTATTATCTTGTGGTAGGTCGTTTTGTGCCTGAGAATAATTTTCAGATTATGATTTCAGAGTTTATGAAGAGTAAAACAAAAAGAAAATTTGCGCTTATTACAAACGTGTCTGATAGATTTCTTGATGAGCTTAAGAGAAAAACCGGGTTTGAAAAGGATCCGAGAATTAAATTTGTAGGTACCGTTTACGATAAAGAGCTTTTAATGAAAATACGTGAAAACGCTTATGGATATTTTCACGGACACGAAGTCGGCGGAACAAATCCGAGTTTACTTGAAGCATTAAGTGCTACTGACCTTAACCTTCTTTTAGATGTGGGGTTTAATAGGGAAGTGGCTGAAGAATCTTCGTTATATTGGGAAAAAAGCGATTATAGTTTGGCTTCGCTTATTGATAAAGCCGATAATCTTTCAAAGGATGAGATATCCGAATATGCGGAGCTGTCTACGAGGAGAATCAAGAAAGAATATAACTGGAATCTTATAGCTTCAAAATATTTTGAGATTTTTATGAAATAGCAGTCGGAATATTTCAAGATTTTGCAGTAAGTCTCAATTCTCATTTAAGTAAGAGGTTTAAAATATAGCGTTTTCGGTATTTCTGATCGTAGATTATATTTGATTATGTATTACGTCTCGATCTTAGTTCATAAGCCTTGATACAGTGATTTAATTCTAAAAACAAAACAGATGATGTATGGAAGCATCATCTGTTTTTTTATATAATAATACTGCACAAAAATTAAGTCAGGTATCGCTGCTTATCTTGCCTGGGGATTTTACGGCGGATTTGTTCGCTTCTATATCGGCAAATACAGCGGCTGTAAAGAAAACGTATGATACATTAGGCAGATGATGCGCAATCATACAATTAAGCGCCGTTATTGCAATTATCCAAAGAATAATTCCGTTGTGTTTATAGCGTATGCCGATAAAAACGTATGCAATTACAAGGAGTAACGTAACTATAATACCATATTTAAGCAAGCAATATATATACGAACAGTCTAAGAAAAAATAATCAGGACTTATTACAGTGGAGCCGCCTGCGCCGATAAGTCTCACTTGTTGTCCGAATAATGTTACAGAATATCGTTCAAAGCCTTCATTGGCAAAAGCGAGTCTTCCGTTAATGAGCTCATTAAGCGCCGACATAAAAGGTGATGAACCGGTGTATACGGCACTCAAGACAATCATTAGCACAGACGCAACAGGCATACTTAATATACAAATACTGCCGCATATTTTTTTCAGTATATCGGGAAGCTTTTTCTTTTGCAGTATCTTTATTAACGGAATTCCTGCCCAAGCAAGAAGCATACACGCACAATCTACTCTGGTGTCGCAAAAATAGTATATAACAGCAGTTATCAGAATACCTGCAAGTGAATGTACAATATTAAGCTTTTCTTCATACGCTATTATAAATGCCATTGTAATGAAAAGTATATGTGCTGCAAAATCAGTAGGATAAACTATTCCAAAGGAATTGCGTATTCCACGCGCTGTTTCGAAGGTATATTGAAGATTTTCTATAACTCCTGTCAGCGAACAGAATATAGTTATTACCATAAGAGTAAATGCTATCCAGAAGTATTCTTTTGCAATATTTTTGAATGGTACATTGCAGGCTCCTACCGTTATCATAACGAGACTGAACATAGTAGTGTAGTTATTCGACAGAAAGCCTGACAGCAGGAAAAGTCCAATCGTTATAAGGAGAAGCAGCAGATGTACTTGATTTTTTCGCTGATAAATCAATATCTTTGCTAACATTATCACGCAACCTACGTATGACAGACATCCCAGCGGCGCGCGCAGTTCCAAAAACATAGTAGTGTTGATAAATTCTCCGATAAAGATCAGTGCGAAAGAGATATAATAAAGCAATTGCTCTGTATTTGTTTGTTGCAGATACTTTCTGATGCTGTGCATTCGTTCCTCCTACATAGACCCTTTCCTTTTTATTACAACCAAAACGGTTTTCATCAGTATTTTGATGTCAAGCCATAATGTCCATTGGCTGATGTACTTTTTATCCAGTTCTACAACCTGTTCGAAGTCGGTAATACCACTTCTGCCGCTGACTTGCCACAGTCCTGTTATTCCGGGCTTTATCGAAACTCTTATTCTGTGATGAAGCTTGTATTTTTTCCATTCGTCTACAGTCGGCGGACGTGTCCCGACAAGGGACATATCACCCTTAAGTACATTAAAAAATTGAGGGAATTCGTCCAAAGAGGTTTCGCGTAAAAAATTTCCGAGCCCCTTTTTTACAGTGCCATCGGGCAGTTGCCTGCATCCGATAATGCGTGGGTCATAATCGAGCTTAAACATCATACCGTCTGTAATACGGTTCTGATGAATGAATTCCTGCTTTCTGCTTTCTGCGTCGCAGTACATACTTCTGAATTTATACATTTTGAATTTTTTACCGTTAAGACCTATACGCTCTTGAGTAAAAAATACTTTTCCCGGAGAACTTAGTTTTATTGCAGGAGCAATAAATAAGAATAGTAATCCTGTTATCAGACATCCTACCAAACCTCCGAGGATATCTAAAAAGCGTTTTATAAGCAGGTGTTCTGCTTTTACTGACTTTACGCTTGATGTGATGACAATATTATCTGCAATCTTTTCAACGATACAGCGGTTCAGCGGTACGTTGAATATTTCCGGGATAGCAATATGTACAGTAACACCGGTGGATACTATTTTGTCAATAAGGCTTGCTGTATAGGAGTTGTTTTCGGAAAAAGAAATAAATACCTCATCCACCCATTCCTTGCATATAAAATCCAGTATCTCTTGTTCATTTGTTGCAACCGTAGGTATATCATCATACTCGTATTGTGCATTACCGATCTGTGCTGTTCCGCATATACTGTATTTTTTGGTTTTATTGTTATTTATACTGCTTACCAAGGAGCTTACATTGTTAGTATCGGTAACTATCAAAAGCTTAACGGAGGTTAAGTTTTTATGCCTTAACAGGCACTTTTTCCATAGGCATCGTAGCGTAAATGACAATACGGCATATATTGCGGCCGTTAAAAACAGGACTATACGCGAAAATGAATCGCCTTGCTTTACTGCGAAGATGAAGAGATTTGTAAAAAGAAGCACACTTGCACTTTGCGCTATGCTTGAGCATATTTCTCGGCCCAAGCCTCGTTTCAGTACATTTTTCATAGAATCAAGCAGTAACACGCTGAACATACAGGAAACTGCAAGTACTATTGCAACGGTACGATACAGATCGTTTTCCCAGATTTTAAAATTAAGCCCGTTTCTTAAAACTGATGCAAGAAAAAAAGATAATTCCAGGCATAACAAATCTATCAATATAAAATCCAGATGCTTTCTGAATCCCGTTATATTCTTTCTATACATTCGATCACCCCGTTAAAGCAGTAACATCTGCCTATATTATATATGTTTAATAGTTAAAAGTCAATACGACAGTATATTGTGGGGTCTAAAGCGATTTATAAATCAGAATGCAGGATATTCTGTATTTATAAGGCTTTGCTTGCAGATAAGCAATATCTGTTTTGTTTTAAAATTTTGTGAAATCGAATAGTATAATCAGCAACAATAAATAGATGCGTCATTTCAAAATAAGAAAATGATTATTGAGGCTTGCTTTTGAATGCATTAAACAAGGTTTCTGTGGGATAACTATTATCATATAACGGCATAAAAATCAACGGAGAAAACTATGACGATAAGAGAAGTACAGGATTCTATCCTGAAAATGAAAAAAGAGAAAAATATATGTATCCTGGCTCACGCTTACCAGAGCCGTGATATATGGGAAACTGCCGATTATGTAGGGGATTCCTTCGGCTTAAGTCTTAAAGCGGGGCAGTCCGACGCCGATACAATCATTATGTGCGGCGTTCGTTTTATGGCTGAGACGGTAAAAATTCTTTCGCCCCATAAGAGGGTGCTGCTGCCTAATTCTACGGCAGGCTGTCCTATGGCGGATCAGGTTGATTACAGCCTCCTGCGGCAGATAAGGGCGGAGTATCCCGATCATACATTTGTCGCCTATATAAATACTTCCGCCGAAGTAAAACAGCTCTGCGACGTTTGCGTAACCTCCTCATCGGCGGTAAGAATTATCCGTAATATAGAAAATGACAAGATATATTTTCTGCCCGACTGTAATCTCGGAGACTGGGTAGCAAGTCAGCTTCCCGAAAAGAAATTTGAGCTTATGCGGGGCGGCTGTCCTACACATCTTCGCATAAACCAGCGCGATATCGACAGGGCGAGAATGCTTTATCCCGACGGGCTTATGCTTGTTCATCCCGAATGTCATCCTTCGGTAGTCGGTCAGGCCGATTTTGTAGGCAGTACTACCGAAATTATGGATTATGCGGAAGAAAGTAAGAACAGGGATTTCATTATCGGGACTGAAAACAGTATTGTTGAGCATCTTCAGTTCAGCCTTCCCGAAAAACACTTTATCCCTCTTTCAAAGGACTGCGTTTGCCATAATATGAAAGCGACAACCCTTATGGATGTGTATAATTGCGTGAGGGGAGAAGGCGGCGAAGAAATAGTTATGTCCGAGGAGCTCATAAGCAGTTCAAGAAGATGCATTGATGAAATGTTAAGGCTCGGTAAACTATAGTGAACTTATAAAGAATTTTTCCGTCCTGCAGGAATACTATAGGGCGGAAATTTTCTTTCGTTGACAATTGACAGGGAAGAGGCTATAATTATATAGCGTATAGCGCATAAAGGCGGAGACTTTCAGTAATCGGCAGGAAGGGAAGTACTGCACAATATAACGGCTAAGAAATTTGACAAAAGCAGGTAATAATATGGAACATATAAAGGTTAGCGATGTAAGATGTAATAAGGGCGACAGCGCATTTCTACTGGACGACGGAAAAACGTCTGTGCTTTATGATACAGGCTTCGGTTTTACGGGCTTTAAGGTTGCTGAGAACATAAAGGCCATTCTCGGGGACAGGCCTCTCAATTATATTTTTCTGACCCATTCCCACTATGACCACGCTCTCGGAAGCGCATACATTCTGCGGTATTTTCCGAAGGCTAAGGTTGTTGCGGGGAGGTATGCTGTAAGTATTTTTCAGCGTGACGGAGCAAAGAAAACTATGCGGGAGCTTGACGCGAAAATTGCGGCGAAATGCGGCGTTACGGATTACGAATTTCTCGGAGATGAACTGAGAGTTGACATTCCTGTTGAGGACGGCGATATAATCGCCGCAGGAGATATGAGCTTCCGGGTGCTGGAGCTTCCCGGGCATACCCGTTGCTGTGTGGGGTATTACTGCAGGGAAAAGGGGCTTCTCCTTTCCAATGAAACCCTCGGAGTTTTTGACGGTAAAGAAACTATAGTACCCTCTTATCTTGTAAGCTATAAGGATTCTATAAGCTCCATCGAAAGAGTTGAAAAGCTCGGGGTAAGGTACATTCTTGCGCCTCATTACGGGATACTTAGCGGAGAACAGACTGAATTCTTTCTGAAGAATATGAAGGCGGCTTCGGAGAAAACTGCCCTCGATATAAAAAGCAGTATAGAAAAAGGCGAAAGCGATGAAAAAATCATGGAGGACTTTAAAAAGCGGTACTGGCACGGCTGCATAAGGGAAATTTATCCTGAGGACGCTATAAATCTTAACACTTCTATTATGATTGGCCTTATAAAGAAGGAGCTTATGCAGTAATTCGCTTTCCGACAGAACAGGCTTCGGCAGAAGACCTGTTCTTTTCGGAAATAATTTTTCTACAGGTATTGACAAAATATTCTTTTTCTGATATAATGATATAGTCGTCAGTAAGACGTACATCGCCTGCGGAGGTGGTGGAATGGCAGACACGCTACTTTGAGGGGGTAGTGGGCGTTAGCTCGTGTGGGTTCAAGTCCCATCCTCCGCACCAAAATGAAACACCGATCACGATGTGGTCGGTGTTTTGTTTTTTGGCTTGCGGATTCGGGAGTTGAAGCCACAGGGGTTAGGCGTAAGCCGTCAAGTCCCATCCTCCGCACCAAA
>JAZNMN010000065.1:0-21314 GCA_045579625.1 Ruminiclostridium sp. | reverse complement strand
CGAGAGCGTTTTCACAGAGTATTCCTACTGCGTCGAGGGTTACGCCCGAATTTAATGCAGTATACGCTTCCGCAACAAAATCCCTCGCCTCGGCGGCGCATTTTCTCTGTCGCTCGTTGGCGATAAAGCCCGAGGCTGTATCGAGCTTATAAAGCCCCGATTTTTCCCTTACCTTTTCCGCCACAATTTCTATTGAACGGGGATCTCTGGCGCTTATTTCGATAACCTCTCCGAAGGCCTCGGAAAGTACCGATTTATCAGCCTTCTGACTAAGGTCGGATTTATTTATTATACAGATAACATTCTTATCCTTCAGCTTTTCGATAAGCCTTGTATCATCGGAAGAAAGCTCACGGCTTCCGTCAAAAACCGCAAAGACAAGAGAGGAAAGATCCAGCTTTTTAAGCATTTTCTCCACCCCTATGCCTTCAACAATATCCTCGGTCTCTCTTATTCCTGCGCAATCGGCAAGGCGGAGCATAACATCCCCCAGCATTACCGTCTCCTCCACGATGTCACGGGTAGTTCCCTCGATATCGGTAACGATACTTCTTTCCTCACCGCTCAGAAGATTCATAAGGGTAGATTTTCCTGCATTGGGACGTCCGACTATGGCGCAGGGTACGCCGTCACGCATAAGCTGACCCGTTCCGAAGCTTTCGAGGAGTCGGGAAAGCTCTGTTTCCGCTTCCTTAAGCTTTTCCCCCTCAAGATTTCCGTCGAAATCATCCTCCATTTCATCGGGATAGTCAATCCACGCCTGAATAAGCGTAGTTATCGAAAGGAGCTTTTCCGAGACTGCGGAAATACGTCTGTAAAGAGAGCCTTCACGCTGCGCCTTGCTACAGAGAAGGAACTGTTCGTTCTGAGCGGAAATAATGTCCGCTACCGCTTCCGCCTGTGTAAGAGAAAGCTTTCCGTTAAGAAGAGCTCGCTTGGTAAATTCCCCCGCCTGTGCAGGAGCTGCCCCCGCCGAAATACAGGCGGAAAGAACACGCTTGGTTATGAAAAGCCCTCCGTGACAGGATATTTCCGCCACATCCTCGCCCGTGTAGCTGTGAGGAGCTCGATAAACCACAAGCACGCCGTCGTCAAGCTTCTTTTCCCCCTCGGAAATTTCACCGTAGGCGGCGGTATACCCCTTCATTTCGGAAACCCTTCTGTTTCCGACGGGGGTGAAAACCTTTTCTGCTATTTCGAGAGCCTTACTGCCCGAAATTCTTATTACGGAAATACCGCCCTCGGCGTGAGGGGTTGCTATTGCCGCTATCGTATCCATATCAATATCCTTTCAAATAAGAGCTTATTTCTTTCCGAAAAGCCTTCCGAAAAAGCCCTTTTTCGGCTTCTCCGAAGAAGCCTCCGCCTCTTCCTGTTCCTCATTATCGGGGGCTTCGCTCTCCTCTTCCTCATAATAATCCTCGTCATATTCCTCGGAGCCCTCTCCGAGAAGCATTTCCATAAAGGATTTCTTGTTGAGCTCGTCGCCGCTGTCCTCTAAAAGATAGGTAGAAATTCCGAGGGGCTTTGGAACGCTGAAATTTTCCATACCCTTTCCGATAAGGTCGAGGATTCCCTCTCCCATAGCCTCGGTTATTCTTTCTTCTATAGTTTCGTAGTATTCTTCACAGCCTATATTGTACTCGTCGGCAGGATTCTTTCCCCCTATTGCGGAAAGATGAATACCCTCTCTTAAATATGAGGCGAATTCGAGATACCTGCTCCATTCGAGATTTATTACTCCGAGAATATATTCTCTTTCCTTTTCGGCAACCCTTTCCTGTCCGTACTTTTCTACCGCCTCGGAATATTCCTCGGGATAGTTTTCCGCCCAGAAATCGGAAACCCTTTCTCCCGTAAGATAGGCCTTTCTCGCGCCGAAGGTTATATCCCTGTGCTTTTCGCCTATCATAGTGAATTTAAGGAGCCTTTCTCTCTCGTCGAGAGTTTTTCCCTGAGAGATACGCTGGATACGGGAAACCTCCTTTATAACAGTCTTTTCGGTTATTTCTTCCGCTGTTTTTTCAGGATACTTTCTCGAAGGAATAAGCGCTTTAAGCTTATTTACCGTCATTATCTCTTCGTCGAGAGAAACGAATATACGGCTCTGACCCGGGTCGCCCTGTCTCGCCGCACGGCCTCGTAGCTGGTCGTTTATTCTTACGCTTTCCGCCATAAAGGTTCCTATAGCGTAAAGCCCTCCCGAGGAAACCGCCTCGTCACGGTATTTCTCGTCTGCTCCGCCAAGCTTTATATCTACGCCTCGTCCTGCCATATTTGTGGAGATTGTTACCGCCGAGGGAAGCCCCGCATTACTTATAATTTCCGCTTCCTGCTCGTCATTCTTTGCGTTCAGGACATTATGCTCTATTCCCTCGCTTCTTAAAAGCTCCGAAAGCCGCTCGCTCTGCTCGATGCTGTCTGTTCCTGCGAGAACGGGCTGACCCTTTTCGTTAGCCGCCTTTATCTCGCGGACAACCGCCTTAAGCTTACTGTCCTCGTCGAAATAAACCGCCATAGGAAGGTCTCTGCGCTGTG
Organism: Ruminiclostridium sp.; assembly: GCA_045579625.1. GTDB lineage: Bacteria > Bacillota > Clostridia > Oscillospirales > Ruminococcaceae > Ruminiclostridium_E. The sequence goes on along the minus strand of JAZNMN010000065.1, from coordinate 18,776 downwards.
ACGGAACGTGAGGCTTAACGGTTTTTACCGTAAGTCCGTAAAGAGTGTTGAATTCGTCCCTTGCCGTTTCGGCAGTTCCCGTCATACCCGAAACTCTTCCGTACTGACGAAGGAAGAACTGAATCGGAACGCTTCCCATTATTACGCCTCTCTCGGTAACCTTAAGGCCGTGCTTTATTTCTACTGCCGCCTGGAGAAAACCGGGGTAGCTCCTGTTTTCCGCAATTCTTCCCGTAAAAAGGTCGATTATTTTAACCGAGCCGTCCTTTACAATATAGTCCTTGTCCTCGCTGAGGATGTAAAGCGCCTTAAGGCAGTCGTTTATCCTTCCGAGAAGCTCGTTGTTTTCCTCGTCATATATATTTTCAACATTATAATAGCTCTCGGTCTTCTTTTCACCCTTCGGGGTAAGGTAAGCGTTGCCTGTTTCCTCGCTTAGCTCGTAATCCTCCTCGGAAAGAGTCTTTACGAAATCAAATATTCCGGGTAATTCAGCGTCCTGCTCGGCGGACATTTTTCCTGCCGCAACGAGAGGAATTCTCGCCTCGTCAATAAGAACAGAATCTGCCTCGTCGACAATGGCTCTTATATAGCCTCGTCCTACCGTATCCTTTTCCTCGAAAACGAGAAAATCCCTCAGGAAGTCGAAGCCGCATTCCTTTACCGTAATATAAAGCACGTCCGCCTTATAGGCTTCTCTTCTGTCGTTTTCAGAAGTCTTTTCGGTAATAAAGGCCGTCGTAACTCCGAGAAGGTCATATACAGGCTTCATCCAGTTCCTGTCACGCTTCGCAAGATAATCGTTGAAGGTAAGGATATGAACGGGCTCTCCCCTGCATACACTGTAATAAGCGGCAAATACCGCCGCAATAGTCTTACCCTCGCCTGTAGGAAGCTCGACGACCGCCTCATCGTCAAGGTATCCGCCTGCGAGAATCTGGGAATCGAAGGGGGTAAGTCCTAAGCCCTCCTTAACCCCGTTGTATACGGCGGCATAGGCAAAAACTGCCTCCTTATCGGCTCTCGCCTTTTCCTTAAGCTCCTCTGTGGTATATTTTTCTGCGGCATTTTTCACCGCTTCTACGAAATCATCGGGTCTTTTTTCAAGTTCTTTTATCATAGCTACCTCTTTAGTAAGGGCGTCTCTGAAAAACGTTTTGGATAGAGAAAACAAGATATGCTGTGCAAAGCTCATTTTCTCTCAAATCAGGTTTTCAGAGGCGACCGCAAGTAATAAAAACAGTATACCACAAATAATCCCTAAAATCAACGTAATTTATAGTACACAAAGGTATTGATTATTTCGTAAAAATGTGAGATAATGAAAGTTGATAAAAATTTTACAATTACATAAAAAGGAGAATATCTCCGAAGAAAGGAATTAACGGTTATGAATATAACTGCAGTAATTTTAGCCGCAGGCGACGGTACAAGAATGAAATCCTCGGGGCCCAAGGTAATGTGCGAGGTGCTGGGCGAGCCTATGATAGGCTGGGTACTTGACAGCGTAAGAGAATCGGGCCTTCCCGATGAAAATATAGGCGTAGTAGTAGGAAACGGAGCTGAGACGGTAAAGAAATACCTTTCATCTAAGGGAGATTTTCCCTCCTTTCTTCAGGCCGAGCGTAAAGGCACAGGCCACGCAGTAATGCAGGCCTCGGATATGCTTGAAAAAGGCGACAACATTCTTATTCTCTGCGGAGACGCTCCCTTCGTGGACAGCGATACAATCCTCAAGGCTCTTAACGAGCATACTCATTCCGATAATGACGTAACCGTGGTTACGGCGGAGCTTCCCGACCCCGCCTCCTACGGAAGAATACTCCGTGACAGCAACGGCGGACTTCTTAAAATTGTGGAAAAGAAGGACTGTACCGAGGAAGAGCTTAAAATAAAGGAAATAAATTCGGGGGTGTACTGGTTTAAGTCACAGGCTCCTAAAAACGCTCTCCCCCGTCTTTCTACCGCTAACGCAAGCGGCGAATATTACCTTACCGATACAATCGAGCTTATAAAGTCCGAGGGCGGTAAGGCAGGAATCTATACCTCCGAGAACAGCGATATCGTCCTCGGCGCAAACAGCCGTAAGGATTTACTCCTGCTCAATACAAAGGCAAGAATGAGTGTAATTGAGAAGCACCTTGATAACGGCGTTGATTTTCCCTGTACCGACGGAATAATTATCGGTAAGGACGTAGTTATCGGAAGAGATACAAGAATCCTCCCCAACACTATTTTAAGAGGCAGTACCGTAATCGGCGAAAACTCCGTTATCGGCCCCAACAGCCTTATCGAGGATACAAAAACAGGCAACAATGTAATCCTAAATAACGTTCAGGCCTATAAATCCAGACTCGGAAACAACGTTAAGGCAGGCCCCTTCGTACACCTCCGCCCCGATACAATTCTCCATGACGGAGTAAAGATAGGAGATTTCGTTGAGGTTAAAAATTCCGAATTAGGTATAATGACCAGCATTTCCCACCTCACCTATGTAGGCGACAGCGACGTAGGTAAGGACGTAAACTTCGGCTGCGGCTGTGTTACCGCCAACTATGACGGAGTAAACAAGTTCCGTACCGTTATCGGCGACCATGCCTTTATCGGCTGTAACACAAACCTTATCGCTCCCGTGGAAATAGGCGAAAACGCCACCACAGCGGCAGGCTCTACTATTACAGGAAATGTTCCTGCTGACGGACTCGCCATTGAACGTGGTCAGACCCATATCAAGGAACACTGGGAGCATAATTCGAAGCGTAAAAGAAAAGCTTAACCCGTTGTTTTAAGGAAAGGATATAAAAATGGAAGAAATTCTTGTTCCCGAAGAGGATTTAATGCCGAAATACCGTAAGTCAGCATTTCTTATCGGTATGTTCGTTCTTATATGCTATCTGCTGAGACTTGTTGCGGGAATCGCTATCGGCGCTCTTTACCGCTTTTGCTCCGAGAGCCTTTCCCCCGACCTTATCTATATTTTCCACCTGACCATTTCGGGGCTTTTTATTCAGGTTTTACCCTGTGTAATCGGCGTCTTTATGTTCCGATATGTGCGGAACGAAAACCGTTCTATCCGTAAGCTTTACGCTGTTCCGAAAAATCTTAAAAAGGCTCTCGGAAATACAATTGCGGTAAACGGCTTCGGTCAGATATTCAATATTCTCACTATTGTTGTTATTTTCCTTATAAATACTCTTGCAGGAAGCGAAATAGCCGAAAGCACCGCTATTACACAGACTGTTCCCAGCAGTATGACGGCAGGCCTGGCCTTTATGTTCCTTGCGGTAGTGATTGCTCCGATATTCGAGGAATTTATGGTAAGAGGACTGGTAATGCAGGAGCTTAAGCCCTACGGAAACGGTCTCGCTATCTTCTTCTCCGCTTCCCTTTTCGGCCTTCTTCACGGCAATATAAACCAGCTTTTCTATACCACCGCTATAGGTATCGCTCTCGGCTATATAACCTACGCTACAGGAAGTATTTTAGCCTCTACGATAATCCACGCTATAACAAATCTTATCTCATCTATGGCCGTACTCCTGATGAACACCCCCAGCGTCCAGCAGTATGTCATAAGCGGCTCAGCCGACGCTATACCCGACGGAGATATGTTCGTCGTGGCTCTCTTCGGAATATATATGGTTTCTCTCTTTATTCTTGTTATAGTGGGGCTCATTCTTGCAATAATGAAAATAAAGCAGATAAAGCGTTACAAGGTACCGAAGGTATGGGGGGAAGTAAGTAACGGCAAGAAGGTACGTATCCTTCTCCTTTCCGTGCCTATGATAATTTCAATAATCCTTATCGCCGACGTATTTTTCGGCTTCTCCGAGGGACTTATCGCTAAGCTTTTCGTTTAACAGGAGGTTTATATAATGGGTCTTTCATCCGATATGACTTCTATGAAAACAGAACAGGCTTCCCTTTCCGCACTCCTGCGAAAATACGGGCTTTTTATGGGGCTTATTTTCCTCAATTCAAAGATACTGATTTTTGTATTTTTATACCTTATGACCGGGATATTACAGGGAATGCCCGATTACGAGCCGCCCTATCCCGACGATTACTACGGGCTGCTTCTCCTTATAAACGAGCTTTCCGCTTATCTTTTTCCCCTTCTTGCCGCTCTCGTTCTTTTCAGGAAGGACTGTGACGAAGCGCCGAAGGGCGAATACCGCCGCTTCCCCGGCGACAGCATACTTATCTTTATAAGCGGTATTGCTCTCGCCTCCTTCGGAACAATGGCGATGAGCTTTATAACTAATCTTTTCAACAGGCTCTTCAATACGCCCTTACCGACGGCTGCTTTTTCCGCCTCTATGCCCGATAACCTCGTACAGTTCATTCTTTTCCTTATCTGTACCGTTGTAATTGCGCCGCTATGTGAAGAGGTGATTTTCAGAAAGCTTCTTCTTTTCCCTCTGAGGAAGTACGGAGATTTTCCTGCAGTATTACTCTCCGCCGTTATTTTCGCTCTCTATCACGGAAATATCGACCAGCTTCCCTATGCAGTTATTGCAGGCTTCTTCTTCGGAATAGTAGCGGTAAGAGCCAACAGCATACTGCCCACAATAATTCTCCACGCAGTAAACAACCTGCTGGTGGCGGTAGTAAGCTATATGCCGAAGGATATTTTCGGAAGCTCCTCCGCCGACCTTAACAGGGTAGCGGATATAACCTCGGCGATAAGCTTCTTTCTTACCGTTATAATTCCCCTCGGGGTAATTTTCGCGGTAATTCTCGGTATTCTTAAGGTCTACCGACTGAACAATCCCTCTACCCTCTCCCGAGGCGAAAAGCTCAGGTGTTTTTATACAAGCCTTCCCTTTATGGCAGGACTGTTTGCGATGCTTCTGTTATTTTTCTGAACAGAATAAAGCTGAGACTGTGCTCCTATCTGTAGAGCACAGTCTCTTTTCATTTCTGATAAATTATATTCGACGGGTCTATAACAGGCTGTATCTGCCTCTGCTCGAGTGCCTCGCATAGCGCCTTCGGAATAAGACTGAAATCCCCCATAAGCGAAAAGGGCTTAAGGGAATAATCATCCTGAAACACAGGCACAAAGTAATAGTTCTTATAGTTTATAAGATTGAAAATGTTCTTTGCGGAGCCTGCGAGAGCGTCGTTTGTGGCGAGATTTATAAGGACAGGCTTCTTGTTCCGCAGGTGGCTTTTTACCGCCATTGTTACGGCTGTATCGGTAATACTCGCCGAAAGCTTCGCCATAGTATTACCCGTACAGTTCGCAAGAAGCATAATATCCGTCATCTTTTTCGGGCCTATAGGCTCTGCGTCCACGATAGTATGGATAACTCTTCTGCCTGTTTTCTCTTCAAGCCTTTTTATGTGATCCTGAGCCCTTCCGAAGCGGGTATCGGTACTGTAAGCGTTCTCCGACATAATCGGAATAATTTCACAGCCTTCTTCAAGAAGCCTGTCGAGAACCTCGAAGCATTTCGAAAAGGTACAGAAGGAACCGCACATAGCGAAGCCGACCTTTTTACCCTTAAGTTCATTCAATGGGATACACTCCTTTCCATAACTATATTCGCAATAGTATCAGCAATAATATAACCCGACGTTACAGGGGCTGTTTTTCCGGGAAGGCTTCTCGCCCATATCACCTTAACCCCCAGCTCCTCCGCCAGCTCCGTATCCTCGAGACTCATAACCGAGGCAAGCTCCATAAAAAGGGAGTTTTTCCCGATACAGCCTGTTCTCGGCTTATCGAAAATTACAGAGGGGACGGTATTCATAATAATTCTTGCCTCGGAAAGAGCCTCACGAAAGCCCGTTTCATCATTGAAGCTTACAGGAGTATAGCCCGAAAGCCTTATTTTCGCCAGGTCGCTTACTTTTCTTGCGGAGACGTATACCTTCGCCCCGAGAGCGGAAAAATACCGTGCAAGAATGGAAGCTATCCGCCCGAAGCCTGTAATAAGCACCTTCGTTCCGTTTACGGTAACGGGAAGCTCTCTTATAGCTATCTCGAGAGCCCCCTCCGCTGTGGGTACTGCATTCATAATAGCAAGCTCTTCCCTCTCGAAATAGTCGATAAGGGTAAGCCCTCCTTCCTCGCATATCTCCCGAAGGGCAGGAAAGCTCTTGCTTGTAAGGACTGTTCCGCCGGGCTTTACCGCTTTTTTAAGGATATCAAAGCTGATTTCTTCGCCGTTATTAAGGGGCGCGTTTATATTTTTGCCGTCAATGCTGGCAGGAAGCGGAAGAACCGCAAAATCACAGGACTCGCCCATAAGGTTTTCGCTTATCGAAGAAAAACCGTATGTACGGCAGTCGTACCTCTCCCCCAGCCTTTCCGCCGCATATATAATTCTCATATCGCCGCCGATAAAAATGAAGCTTTTCATAGTAACCGTTCCTTTCTCCGAAGGAATTTTTCGGCAGTCCTGCTCTTTAACTGCCTTTTTAATAATATGCGGGCGGCTGAAATGTGTGAATAAGAAAAAGGCCTGCTCCTTTTCGGGAACAGGCCTTATAGCCGTTTATGTTACTGCACCATCGTATACATTACTTCACCCTCAGCGTCGGGAGCTACTCCCTTAGCCTCGAAAAGCTCGGTTACCGTAAGAAATTCGTAGCCCTCTTCAAGCATCATCGGAATTGCTTCCTTAAGAGCTTCTACGGTATTGGTGTTTCCTGTGGAATCGTGAAGAAGAATAATCATTCCGTCCTTCGTTTTCTCGGTAAGGAACTTTACCCTCTTAACCGCAGGAATCTTAGCGTTCCAATCATTACAGCCCTCTCCGCAGATAAAGGGAATGTCCACAGTATCGTAAAGGATGGAATTTACTGCGATATAAGGGGGACGGAAAAACTTCGGATATTCGCCTGTGGTTTCATAAACGAGCTCAGCGGTTTTATCCATTTCCTCCTTGATTGCGTCGGCCTCCATCTCATTCATATAGCTGTGGGTGTAGCTATGGCTGTTTATTTCACAGCCCATATCGTAAGCCCGCTTCATAACCTTCGAGCTTTCCTCGTTTATATTCTTGCCGATTACGAAAAAGGACGCCTTTATACCGTACTGCTCGAGAATGTCGAGTATTTCGGCAGTAGTCGTCGTATTCGGGCCGTCGTCGAAGGTAAGAGCAACCTGCTTGCGCTCTGCGTCGGGACGGGGAGTTATCACGATTTTCTCGATTTCCTTCACTGTCGTTATTTCCTTTTCTTCGGTAGTAGCCGCTTCCGTTATCGGTGCGGCGGTTTCGGCTGTAACAGGAGCTTCTCCCGTACTGCAGCCCGATAAAATAAGGACTGCTGCCGAAAAAACGGCAGCAATTCCCTTAAAACATATTCTCATCTTATCTTATTAAGCTCCTTTACAACAAGCTCCTGAAGCGCCGCATAATAAAGGGGGAAAAGAGCGTCCGCACAGCCCAGAATGAACATATTCCTGTTATTTATAGCCGCAAGATCGTGGCCGTAGGTATATATCCAGCAACGGAACCATTCCGTATCGAAGGGCGGCTCATTCTTTTTCGTCTTAACGAGCCAGGTCATCGACTTAAGGCTTTCCTCAACGATTCCGTCGGGATTAGCGAAGCCGTAATCTTCAAGAATACTGTATATCTTGCTGAGCTGGTTGTCCTTTATCTGGCTCTCGGTAGCGTATTTTCTCATAAAGGGAAGTCTTATTGCGAAGCTGTATCTTATGATAGAAAGAACCTCGTTGAAGCTTTCGAGACCCATTTCGCCAAGCTTAGCCTTATCGAGAGAAATGCCGAGATGCTTGAAGGCGTCATAATCGGTAACGTTACTGAGTCCCACCTTAAAGATGTCCTTTACATTTATATTGTAAAAATCATCTCCCGAGATACAGTAGCAATACTTTACGGCATTGAAAAGAGCCGTAGCCGCATTATCTATAATATCGGCGATTTCATTAAAATTATCGTTAGCCAGAAACTACCACTCCTTTAAGCTATTTCACCGTAGGCAAGCTTTTCATAATCCAGCGCCGCCATAGGTCGGGCGAAGAAGTAGCCCTGCGCCATATTACAGCCGAGCTTCGTAAGAAGGTCAGCCTGTTCCTTCGTTTCGATACCCTCGCATATTGTAGCAATCTTAAGGGACGACGCAAGCGTTACCACGCAAGCGATGATTCTGCTTGCATTTTCGTTTTCGTCGGCATTTTCCGTAAGGAATGAACGGTCAATCTTAAGAACGTCAACCTTAAGATCCTTAAGCATATTGAGGGAGGAATAACCTGTTCCGAAGTCGTCGATTGAAACGTGGAAGCCTACGCTCTTTATCTTTTCGAATACTGCCGAAAGTATATCGAGGTTTTCATAAGCCGCCGTTTCGGTTATTTCGATTTCGAAATACTTGGTTTCGATTTCATACTTTGCACACATAGCCACAAGGTCATCGACGAAATTCTTGCTTCTTAAATGAAGTCTCGACATATTTACCGATACTACCTTTGGCTCACAGCCCATACTGAACCATCTTTTCTGAAGCTTACATACTTCCTCGAACATATAGTAGTCGAGCTGTACGATAAAGCCGTTCTTCTCGAAAACGGGTATGAACTTGTTGGGAGTGATAAGGGCTCCATCGTGGAACCAGCGTACAAGCGCCTCCGCTCCAACCATCTGGTCGGGGTGCTTAAGGCTGTACTTAGGCTGGAGATAAACCTGGAACTCTCTCTTTTCGAGAGCGTCCTCCATAATATCCTCGATAGACTTTTCGTTTCTGATACGCTGAATCATTGCGTTATCGAAGAAGGCGAAATTACTTTCCTTCTGATCCTTTATTGAACGACGGGCAAGATCCGCTCTGTCGGCCGCCGCCTCAACCTTGATATTATGGTCGATAACCAGGTATATACCCATACAGACATACATCTTTATGCCCTTATCGAGATAATCTACGTCGTTGATAATATTTATGACAGTATTTCTTACATCGGAAACATTTTCGTAGGATAAGAGGATATAGAAAAGGTCGCCGGAGCTTCTCGCGAACATATCGCCCTCGCCGAGATTTCGGCTTATTACGTCAGCAACCTGCTTAAGAACATCGTTACCGCCGTCATATCCGAGGGAGTCGTTAATTGCCTTGAACTTATCTATATCGAGGGAAATAAGAGCGTAGCTTGTACCCGTATTCTTCATAAATTCGGGGTAACGCTCCTTGAACTTGTTCCAGGAAGCGTGCTGTGTGATTTCGTCGAAATAGAAATTCTTGTTATTTTCGGCGATAAAGCCCGAGAAACGACGGCTCATACCGAACATTCTCACAGCCATAACAGCAGTTGCAACGGCAATAAGGAAAATAGCACAGGCTATAACAATTACCGTAAGAGTATACATTCCGCCGAAATAAGAATTCAGAACGGATAAAGGAGCTACTGCAACAAGAGTCCATTTGTGTCCCGGTACAGATACGCAGGATACCACGCATTCCTGTCCGTTTACATCGGTAATAATACTCTGCTTTGCGTCACTTATATTAAGGAGATATTCTACAGTCTTGCTGTCCTTTAGGGCGCTGAGGATGTCGTCGCCGTTGCTTATGCCTACTGCCGAATTATCAGCGGCCACGAGAACCTCACCGTTATCATTTATAATATAGTAGCAGTCGCTGTCTCCCGCAACATCAACGTGCTCCACGCTATCTATCGTGAAAGGAACGCACGACGCAGAAAGAACTGCGACAATTTCGTTACTGTGATTGTATACGGGAACACTGTATATATCGTATTCGTTGTTGTCGAATTCGCTGTTTGTATTAAGGAAAATACTTTCCTGACCGTTAAAGGCCTGCTGTGTATAGGCTCTGTGAGTAAGGTTTTTTGTTTCCCCCGTATCACGGAGAGCTATACCGTCTTTATTTATATACGCCGCCGATTTGAACATACCGCACGAAAGACATTCCTGAAGCCTGTGCAGTATTTCATCCTCGCTCATACCTTCTGCGTCACGGAAAAGTACAGAATAGCTTCTCATAGCTACAGCTCTCGACTCGAAGAAGTTGCCTACGGCATAGGTTGTACCCTGTGCGGAAGCGAGAGTTACCGCCGAAGCATTGGAAGCTACGGTATCTCCCGATAAGCCTGTATATACCAATACGGCAGCTACCATAGAAATGATGAGAAAAGCCGATACAAGAATCGTTATTACTGCGTGAGTTTTCATATGAGAAGTACTCAGCGTTTTATTTTTTTCCATCACTTTTCCACTCCTTTCAAGTTCTTTTCTACCACAAATAATTATACATCTAAATGGCAATTTTTTCAATAGGTTTGGTAAAATATAGCATAATGCAATATATTTAGAAACGCTTTTTGTATATATTATATAAAATGGTACTGCCGCATTTCCTTTCGGAAACACGGCAGAAATAGCTTACTTTTACTTGGCGATATGCTCGTCAATCATAGCTCCGAGAGAAGCGAAGGGCTCCTTGAACCAATCCTTTTCGTTCTTCTTGATAAGAATTGTATCATCCTCGGCAATACCGAGCTTTTCCATATTGATAGAGAAATCGGTAACGAGGTAGAACTTCCATTTATAGATGTCACGCTGATGAGCGATCATTTCCTTAAGCTTTTCGTATGTACAGGTCTTACTTGCATTATCTCTTCCGAAAACGGTAATAACCATAACTACCTTAGAAGGACGCTCCTCCTCGGGAGTATCGGAATAACGCTTTCCTGCAGAATCCATAAGGTACTGTGCCGCGTCAAGCATAGCGCAGGCGCCGCTCGCGTCCTTAGGGAAAACATACTGTGAGGGCTTTAACTTAGCCACAGGTACATTTGTAAAAGCGTCCATATACTTGCCTGCATAAGAAACAGTGGAGACGTTTATCTCGCAGGCTGACTTTTTCTTTGCCGCTACAAAGCTCTTGAAGGCCTTAAGGGCATTTTCCTGCTGGTTACACGCAGTAGCCGAACAATCCAACGCGAACAGAATCTCGGTAAAATTATCTTTCATATTAAATCTCCTTTCCATATACGCAATTCAAGCTTGTCATAATATATTATATCATCATATATCTTAAAAATCAATAGTAAATCGTAAAAAATATGAGAAAAAATTAACAAACTTATTTATACTCTCTGTATAATCACGGGATAAAAAGGCTCCCCTGTAATAAATTACAGGGGAAAATAAAGGAGATAAGTTATGAAAAATAGAAGTGTGTCATAATCAAAATGCCAGTAAAACTGACAAACATATTCTACCACCAATATATAAAAATTTCAATAGCCAACATTACCGAAAGTAATATTATATATTTAGTTATATTGTCCATTGAAATTATAGCGTGTTAATTGCTTAAAATTTAATTGCCAAGGTCTCTCTCGTGCTCCTCCTGTATATCGGGATAAGCGGAAAGTATGGGCTTTACATCCTTGCCCTTTCTTCTTGCTATATAATTCTTCGTAATTTTTACAACTGTTCCCGAGAGTATAAGCACTCCGATAAGGTTCGGTATCGCCATAAGCGCATTAAGCGTATCGGCAATATCCCAGGCAAGCTGTAAATTCATAGTACTGCCCACAACTATAAAGCATACGAAAACTATCTTGTAGACTACGGTAGCCTTTAAGCCGAGAAGGTATTCGAGAGCCTTGCTTCCGTAGAAGGACCAGCCGATAACCGTCGAAAAGGCGAAGAAAAGTATTGCTATGGCGAGAACCTTGCCTGCCGCGTCGCCGAGCCTTATTCCGAAGGCGTAGGTTACGAGGGGGACGCCGTTTACTTCCTGTATGGAAACCGAGGTTATTACGGGGTTACCCGCTTCGTCGGTCATAGGCGTTCCGTCGGCATTTTCGCCCTGTATACCCTTTATTTCCATTACGTTTACAAAGGTGAAATCCTGTTCTCCCGTTTCCTCGCCGAGATTTCTCAGCTTTATAACAACATCCTGCCCGTATACGGTTTTTCCCGCCACCTCGGTATAGGTTCCCTCGGGAGCGTTTTCCTCAGCAACGGTAAGCTTCGGATTTATATTTGCGTCTATAAGATTTACCGTAGAGCCGTCGGCATTTTCGTGAATGCTGAAATACTGACTCTCGGTGGAAATGTTCATAACCGCTTCGTCAAAGGATACCGACTGCGCGGGGCTCGATAAAAGTACGAATGCAGTAAGCGTACACACCACAATCGTGTCGAAGAATACCTGGAAAATGCCCCACATACCCTGTTTTACAGGCTCCTTTACGTCGGAAGCACAGTTTACCATAACCGAAGAGCCGAGACCTGCCTCGTTGGAGAAAACGCCTCTCTTGAAGCCCGTAGTAACTGCTCTCATAATAATGTAGCCGCCTACGCCTCCCGCAACAGCCTCAAATTTAAAGGCGGAGGAGAAAATACCGGAGAAAACATAGGGTATCTGGCTCCAGTTGGAGAAGAATATTATAAGACAGCCCACTATGTAGAATATAGCCATAAAAGGAACAAGCTTTTCGGTAACGCTTCCTATACGCTTTATTCCGCCCACTACCACAAGGGCGCATATAACCGCAAGGACTATTCCCGTTACGAGGGTAGGAATATTGAAATTCGATTCCATAGCGCTTGAAATGGAGTTGACCTGAGTCATATTTCCTATTCCGAAGGAAGCTAAAAGACAGAATACCGCAAAGAGAACGGAAAGAATTTTTGCAGGAAGCTTCATTCCTTTCTTCTTTCCTACGCCCTCCTCGAGACAATACATAGCGCCGCCCGACCATTCTCCGTCATTGTTTCGCTTGCGGTAGAAGATACCGAGAACGTTCTCGGAGAAGCTTGTCATCATTCCGAAAAAGGCGGAAACCCACATCCAGAATACTGCACCGGGGCCGCCGAGAGCTATAGCGGTCGCAACACCTGCAATATTTCCCGTTCCTATGGTTGCGGCGAGGGCTGTGGTAAGCGCCTGAAACTGGCTTATAGCCTTCCTTTCCTTGGTTTTTGTAACGGATTTGTTTCTGAATATAGCGAGGATTGTTTCACTGAACCAATGACCTATCTTCGATATCTGAAAAAAGCCTGTTCTTACCGACATATATATACCTGTCCCGATAATAAGCACAAGCATAGGGATACCCCATACAACCTCGTTTACAGCATTATTTATGTCAGAAACAGCCTTAAAAAAGCCCTCCAAAAAATCTCATCCCTTTCTCAATTGTTAGAAATTTACCGAAAAATTATACCATATTTATATAACGCTTTTCAAGTTAAAACCGAGAAAAACATTTTTTTCGGCGTAATCAACAATAAACCTGTACTTTATTTATATACTTGTACAGGAAGGTTTATGACTTCTTTTCGTCGGCATTCTTATTCCTGTGAAAAAGCTCCTTTACGCCTGTAACGGCAATAAGTACGCCGAAGGCTATTTCTATTATACGAGGGTCAATGAGCAGTCCCATAAAAGTACCGAGGGCGGCTCCTATAACCCCCGATACGAGAACGGGGGGCATTATCCGCCATTCGACAAGCTTATTTTTTCCGTGAAGAATTACCGAGAGAAGAGCTATCGGAAGAAAGAAAACGAGATTTGCCGCTCTTGCGGGAAGCCCTTCTACACCGCCGAAGACAGTAAGATAGATAATGAGGATAAAGCCGCCGCCAAGTCCCATTGAGGCGGTAAGTCCCGATAAAAGTCCGATTAAAATGTTCATTTTACAAAAATCCTTATGGCAGAGTATATAAGAAGCGCACCGAAAATTCTTCTGAGAAGGCTGTTATTGATATTTCGGAGAAGTACCGAGCCGAAAAGCGCGCCTATAAGCCCCCAGGGGATTACAGGAAGCACAAGCCCGAAATCAACTGCGCCGCCTATAAAATAGCCTACTGCCGAAATAAGGCTTAGAACCGCTATTACCGCCACAGAGGTAGCGTGGCTCTTTTTCGGCTCTATCCCCGAAAGCTCAAGAAGCGGAACCGCCGCCATTCCTCCACCCGAGCCGAAAAGTCCGTTAAGTATTCCTGTGACGAAGCCTATTGCGGCAAGCCTGTACTTACTCCCCGGTCTCTTATTTTCCAGAATTATCCCTCCTTTTACCCTTCTGATACAATATAAACAGTATATACATAATAAAATTTATGCATTTTTTCATTGACAAAAGTATAACTTTGTTATATAATGGTAGGGTATAGTAGTATGTGAAAGTTTGTCATAATGGCTTTTACTGAAAGGGGCGTCCGTTTTGGCAGGATACGAGGAATACGAAAACGATTCTGTCACCCGGCAGTTTATCATAAACGAGAATACTCCCCTTATTGTATCCGAAACCTACGGAAAAATACGTACCAATATTGTTTCAGCCCTTAAGGCTTCGGGGGAAAAGGCTTTCGTTGTAACGAGCCAGTGCAGGGGTGAGGGTAAAACCACCACCGCCGTTAATCTCGCCATTATGCTGAGCCGTCTCGATAAGAGAGTACTCCTCGTGGACGCAGACTTAAGATATCCCGAGATACATTCCGTACTGAGGCTTAAAAACCGTTTCGGATTAAGCAGTATACTTTCGGGCGACTGTGACGTTTACGACGGTATAAACGCCGACGTAAGAAATAACCTTCACGTTATAACCTCGGGGCCACTACCCTCGAATCCCGCCGACATACTCGGAAAGGGTCATTTCGAACGGCTTATGCGGCTTTTACGGGATTTCTACGACTATATAGTGATTGATACCCCTCCCTTATGTATCGCCAATGACGCAACGCTCATAAGCGGCAGTACCGCAGGTACCGCCCTTGTAATAAGGGAAAATAAAACCACCCATACCGACATAAAGAACGCCCTATCTACGATTTCCCTCTCGGGGGCACGGCTTCTCGGCGTAATTAAAACCTACTGCACATTAAAATACGGCAGGTTTTCCGACTATGGAGATTCCCGTCGGGAGACAAAACCCGAACGTGAAGAGGATTTCGAATTCGACGAGACGGACGATGTATAGGAAGTGACTTTATGGCTATTCTTTATATATTACCCTTGCTTATCGGCGCAGGCGGCCTTATCTGCCTGAAAGGAAAGCGTCGTCGGCTGTATTGCATTACAGCTTCGTTGCTGATTCTTTCCTTCTCGCTCCTGTTTCACGGCAGTTCGGTTTCCGCTCTTGAAAAAGCCTTTGCGGAAGCGGCTTCGGCCGATATAGAGGAGCTTGGCGGCTTGTCCGCGCCCTTAGGAATTTCCTTTATCGGAAAGCTTTTTTCTCCCCTCGGTATCGGAAATAATATTCTTATTATCGCGCTTTTTACAGTTTCTGCGGCGGCCATAGGCCTGTATCTCTATCGTTACTGCGGCAATCCCGCAATAGGAGCGACAGCTCTTGTTTCATCGGGCTTTATCTTTGTCGTAACAGAGGATGTGCCGCTTTTTATCGCCGCCCTTCTGATATGCGGAGCTGTACGGTATGCCTACGAAAAACGCTTCTTCCGTTTTTCCGCATTCGTGCTTCTTGCCGCTTGCTTTACCCCTTCGGTAATACTGCTTATTCCGATGTTTCTGTTATTCTACGGAAACAATCTTATCATAAAATGGTGTACAGGCATAGCTCTTTCGCTTTTTCTTACAGCCTGCCCCTTCAAGGAGGAGCTTTTCGGCTTCCTTTACGGAAACAGACCCGTGGAAGAAACGAGGCTTCCCGTCTATGCGGCGGCGTTTATAATAATATTCGCCCTGCTATCCTGCATTATGAGAAAAATGGTAAAGCTCCGCTCCGAGACAGCTTATGAGGCGGTTGGCTTTATGATTTTCGCTTCTCTGATGTCGGTTCCTGCCGTTTTATGCGGCGGATTTCTCCCCTTGTTTATCTGTATGTGCATACCTCCGTTTGTCACTCTGGCCTCGGAGATGCTGCCGATTATAGGTACTATTCTTGAAAAAACCTTCCCCGAACGCAGGAAAACAGCGCTCATCACGGGGGTTACAATATCAGCCGTTGCCGCACTCGGGCTTTATGCAGCGGCGCTTTTCTCGGGAGTATTTACTCTCCCTGTCCTTAATCTGTCATTATTCTAAGAGGTGACGCTTATGTCAGCCAACAGCTTCGACAAGCTGATGTCGAAAAGTCCTCCTCTTGCCGCTTATGCGGAAAGCAGAATGGACGCTTTCTTCTCAACAAATACCTTTGCCAATGCCTGCTGCTGTATCACAGCCTCGGCCGCTTCGGGACTTCTTTCCCTTTACGGGAATGAGCCGATATATATTGCCGCTCTTGCGGTAATGGCCGTTGTCTGGCTACAGTCGGCAGTTTTGAGCGGTTTCAGAAGACAGTGGTTCTTTATATTCTTTACTGCGGTTTTCTGGCTGCTCCCATACATCTTCATCGACGCTTCGGAAAGCGCTACCCGTATACGTGAAATAGACGGGATATATAACTTTCTTATACTTGCGTCGAGGGTTTCGACAGAATTTTCCGTTAAGGCTCTTATTCCTTTTTTTGGCGGGAGCTTTACGTTATCGCTTGTAATTGTCGGTACAGTTACGGTTTTCTTCCTTCTCGGCTCTCTTATCCGTTCGAAGGCTCGCCGTTCCGACTTTTACTGCCGTAAAAGATTGAATCAGTTAAAATGATTGAAAGGGAATTTTATTATGAAACTGAAAAAACTGTTGTCCATAGTAACCGCGTCTGCTGTTGCGATTGTCTATATGTGCAGTGCTGCGATAACGTCCTTTGCTGACCCTGCGCACTGTAATATAATTGAAGCTTTGAAAGAGAGCGGTTATGCTAATTTTACTGATTTCATAAACGATTTTTCAAACGGCTCGGCTGATCCTGTATGCACAATTAAAGCCGTCAACGGATCTCTCCCAACTAAAATAACCTACGACCAGCTTAAAGCCCTCGGAAATCGCACACTCACGCTTAAGATTGAAGACCCCTGGACATCAGTAACATATTCAGCCATTATTGACGGTAGTCAGGTAACAACGGCTCTCAAGGATTTAGAAGTAAATTTCGCTCTCGACTTTGATCCTACCCCCAACGAGCTCCGTCTTTATGCCTATACCTATGTCAATTCAGATATCGGACTTCCTATAACCTATAAAATCGAATATGCAAGTTGGAGCACTCTTATTACACAATCAGGTATTCCCCTTAGCATAGATGCAATAGACTGCATATCCATTAAAGATAATAGTCAAAAAATTTCCACCGAATACCCGGACGCCAACGTAAAGTTCCTTATTACAGATATTTGCAGGACCGGTGTATATTTTGAAGAATCGGGTGCTAATACAGACTGGATTACTAAAAAGGAAGCGGTGGCTTACGCTAAAGCCCTTCTCTTAAAGCAGATAGGTCTTACCGAGGCACAGATTAACGGGACCGACTCTAATTTCACAAGTCTCAAGAATTATTTCGACGAGGCAGTTAAAGCAGCCAAGGAAGAAATCAATAACGAAACAGCCACCAATTATGTAGATAAAGATTCTATCGACGATATGATAGACGCATATCTCGCCAAAGACGCAAACAAGGTGAAGCTCGCTGAAGCGGTAATTGCAACCAAGCAACTTGAAGATAAAATTGCCGATGAGATATCCGAAGTTCTCGGCGGTGAGATTACCGTACTTGAACAGAAGACCCTCGTTCAATACATAAAGGACTCGGTATCCGAGGAGGTTATCTCACAGATAGGAACCTATGAAACTCCCTCCAACCTTATCGTAAGTACTGTTAATAAGGCAGTAGATACTGCCGTAGCGTCAAAGGTTGAGGTTTTAAAGAACGATATCCTTAACGCTATCACAGGCGGTCAGACTGTAGCCGATTTCGTAGCAAGCCTCAAGGGTGAGCAGGGCGAACAGGGTGAACAGGGCGTTCCCGGTACAGCAGGCGAAAACTTCGAGGAATGGGTTGTGCGCCGCTACGGAAGCGAAGAAAACTTTATCCAGTACATTGTATCCCGTGTTTCTATGGGCGTAAACGACGGTAAATCCGCTTATGAGCTTGCCGTTGATAACGGATATATCGGAACTCTTACCGAATGGCTCGACTCCCTTAAGGGCGAGGACGGTAAATCCGCTTATCAGATTGCGGTAGATTTAGGCTTCGAGGGCTCCGAGGAAGAATGGCTCGAAACTCTCGGAAGTGATGACGAAAGAGATGTAATCGAAACCGAAGAAGAGGAAAATGAGGGCGAAGTTCCCGAAGAAGAAAACGAAGAAGCAGACGACAGCATCTTCGGCGATGACGGTGAAGATTATGTCGAGGACGAGGTAAACGGTACCTACGAGGATCTCGAGGATTACGAGGACGAAGAAGGCCCCGATCCCGATTCCGAGCCTGTTGAAGAGCCTCCCTATGAGGATGACTACAGCGACGATGTAACTCTCGACGATGACGCACCTCAGAAATACCCCTTTAACCCCTCTACAGGCGTTACATTGGGAATACTCCTTCCCGTTGCCGCTATAGGCTCAATTTTACTTGTCAAGAAGGGTAAGAGAAAGCGCGGAAGAAGATAATCCAAGATAACTGATATGAATATTGCGTCGGAGCTTTAACGTTTCCGACGCAATTTTTATATGTACGAAAAAATGCTTTCACTAAACGGTGAAAGCATTTCAGTCTGTCGATAAACCCACGCACCGTAAAAATGCAGGTTTATATAGATTTCAAGCTTAAATAATACAACAGCTAAACAGAAGTTTCTCAGAGCCGCACAAGCGACTCTGAGAAAGCATTTTTACTTACTTCGTCAAAAGCCGCTTACCGTACAATCGTACGCCTACAGCGGCTTTTTCCTTGCTGAGCCGCCAAGTGCCGCCAGTGGCGGATAAAACGCAGGCGGCGA
>JAZNMN010000064.1:0-6983 GCA_045579625.1 Ruminiclostridium sp. | reverse complement strand
AAGGTTAATCATAATGATTAAAATTAAATCATCAGCTGAAATTCAGAAGATGTTGAAGGCTAACGAGATAGCCGCACAGGCTCTTTCGTTCGCAGGACGTTCAATAAAGCCGGGTATGACAACCTTTGAGCTTGATAAGCTTATTCACGATTTTATCGTAGGTAAGGGTGCTATCCCCTCCTCCCTCGGTTACTGTGGGTTTAAGGGGAGCGCTTGTATCTCGGTAAACGAAGAGCTTATTCACGGTGTTCCCTCTAAGAAGAAAATAATTAAAGAGGGCGACATAGTATCGGTTGATATTACTGCGCTTTATGACGGCTGGCAGGGTGATAACGCAAGAACCTTTAAGGTTGGTACGGTGTCTCCCGAAGCCGAGAGGTTATTAAAGGTTACCGAAGAGGCTTTATATAAAGGGATTGAACAGGCTGTTCCCGGAAATCGTATCGGCGATATTTCGAATGCAGTCCAGACCCACGTAGAAGCTCACGGTTATCACGTAGTCAGACAGTATATCGGTCACGGTATAGGAACGGAAATGCACGAGGATCCCGAGGTTCCGAATTTCGGACGCCCCGGAAGAGGTCCGAGACTTGTTCCCGGAATGACTATTTGTATCGAACCTATGTTTAACTCAAGCACTGCCGAGGTAAAGGTCCTCGACGATAAGTGGACGGTTGTTGAAGCTAACGGTAATTTAAGCGCTCATTTCGAGCATTGTATCGCTATCACCAACGACAAGCCCCTTATTATGACGCTTGAAAGCCATTAACGGGGGTAAATATGGACTTTACTAAAGGTATGGTCGTTATAAGTAAGGCGGGACGCGATAAGGGCTATCTTCTTGCAGTAGTCGGTGTCGAAGCCGACTGTATCATCGTAGCCGACGGTAAGGAAAGACCTCTCGAAAGGCCGAAACGGAAAAATCCGAAGCATCTCGCAAAAACAGCGATGACTGTTTCACTTGAAAATATCACCAACAGAGGACTCAGAAGAGTTCTCCGGGAAGAATTGAAGAGACAAACAGGAGTGTGAGTAAGCTTGTCTAAAGAAGATGTAATCGAAGTTGAAGGTACTATACTTGAAGCGCTTCCTAATGCGACCTTTCAGGTAGAGTTATCTAACGGACACAAAATACTTGCTCATGTAAGCGGTAAGCTTAGAATGAATTTCATAAGGATACTGCCCGGCGATAAGGTAACAGTAGAAATGTCGCCCTACGACCTCACAAAAGGCCGTATTACATGGAGAGCCAAGTAATTTAACCTAAAAAGGAGGGTTATAACAATGAAAGTAAGACCTTCAGTAAAACCTATGTGCGATAAGTGCAAGGTTATTAAGCGTAAGGGTAAGGTAATGGTTATCTGTCAGGACCCTAAGCATAAGCAGAGACAGGGCTAATAACCCTATTATTAACAGGAGGAACTATTATGGCAAGAATTGCTGGTGTGGATTTACCGAAAGAAAAGCGTGTTGAAATCGGTTTAACATACGTTTACGGTATCGGTAGAAAGTCCGCAAATGATATTCTCGCGAAGGCTGGCGTAAATCCTGATATAAGAGTAAAGGATTTAACAGACGACGACGAAGCTAAGATTCGTGAAGTTATCGACAACGAATATACAGTTGAAGGTGACTTAAGAAGAGAAGTAGCTCTCAATATCAAGCGCCTTGTAGAAATCAACTGCTACAGAGGTACACGTCACCGCAAGGGTCTTCCCTGCAGAGGTCAGAGAACAAAGACTAATGCAAGAACTCGTAAGGGTCCTAAGAAGACAATCGCTAACAAGAAGAAGTAATAAGGAGGCACATAAATGGCACAGGCTAAGTCCAACGGAAAGAAGCCCGTTATCCGCAGACGTCGTGAACGTAAGAACATTGAAAACGGTTCTGCACATATCCAGTCTTCTTTCAATAACACAATCGTTACAATTACAGACCTCCAGGGCAACGCTTTATCGTGGGCAAGCGCAGGCGGTTTAGGCTTCAGAGGTTCTCGTAAGTCTACTCCCTTCGCAGCTCAGTCTGCAGCAGAAACTGCAGCTAAGGCAGCTATGGAGCACGGTTTAAAGACCGTAGAAGTATATGTTAAGGGACCCGGCGCCGGTCGTGAAGCAGCTATCAGAGCTCTTCAGGCAGCAGGCCTCGAAGTTCGTATGATTAAGGATGTAACTCCTATTCCTCATAACGGATGTCGTCCCCCCAAGAGACGTCGCGTCTAATTTATAAACTGAGTCCAAGTTTACTCAGAGTCGAAATTTAAGAATCGATATTGATTAAAAAACGGAGGTTATTATGGCAGTAGATAGAACGCCGGTACTCAAGAGATGTAAAGCTCTCGGAATCAGCCCTATGGTTATGGGTTACAGCAAGGAAACAACAAGAAACAAGAACGCAAATATGAGAAAGAAGACTTCTGAATACGGTCTCCAGTTAAAGGAAAAGCAGAAGTTAAAGTTCATCTATGGCGTACTTGAAAAGCAGTTCTACCATTACTACGAAATGGCAGTAAAGGAAGAGGGTATCGCAGGTCAGAACCTTCTCAGACTTTTAGAAACAAGACTTGACAACGTAGCTTTCAGAATGGGTCTCGCTATCACAAGACGTGAAGCAAGACAGTTAGTTGGCCACGGTCACTTTACTGTAAACGGTAAGAGAGTAGATATCCCTTCTTACAGAATTAAGGTTGGCGACGTTATCGCTTTATCCGATAAGAGCAAGAAGAGCGCTAAATTTGCACAGGTTGCAGAAGCTACTAACGGCAGACTCATTCCCTTATGGCTTGATATGAACAAGGAAGCTATGTCCGCTAAGGTAACAAGATTACCCCAGCGTGACGAACTCGACTTCGAAATCGAAGAACAGTTAGTAATCGAATTATATTCTAAATAATAGCTTCTTAGCATATAATGCTAATGGTGCAGTTATTTTTAATTTACAATGCGACCTAAATAAAATCCGCTTAACGGAGTTTATTTATCGTAATTTAAAATTAACTGGGGCAGCTTTGTTCAATCATATTGTTCTGTCATTTTATTGAATTTAATTGCCCTTTATACAACGGGAATAATCCCCAACAACTTACAGAATTTAGCAGGAGGGTTAAAGGAATGCTTGAAAAAATCGAAAAGCCTGAAATAGAAACAGTTAAGCTCAAGCCGGACGGAAAGTACGGAATGTTCGTACTCGAGCCCCTTGAGGCAGGCTATGGCAACACATTAGGTAACAGCCTCAGACGTGTTTTGCTCTCCTCTTTACCCGGTGTTGCAGTAACATCAGTGAAAATCGACGGCGTACAGCACGAGTTTTCCACAATTCCCGGTGTTAAGGAAGATGTTACTGAGATAATCCTGAACGTTAAGGGCCTGATTGCAAAAATGTACTGCGATTGCCCTAAGACAGTTTATATCGAAGCAGAAGGA
This sequence comes from Ruminiclostridium sp., assembly GCA_045579625.1. Classification (GTDB taxonomy): domain Bacteria; phylum Bacillota; class Clostridia; order Oscillospirales; family Ruminococcaceae; genus Ruminiclostridium_E. The sequence continues at coordinate 3,564 of JAZNMN010000064.1, read as the reverse complement.
GAAGGTGTGGTTACTGCCGGTGATATTAAGACCGACAGCGAAATCGAAATTCTCGACCCCGGTATGCATATCGCTACCTTAAGCGCAGGCGCTAAGCTCTTTATGGAGCTTACCTTCGATAAGGGCAGAGGCTACGCTTCCGCAGAAAAGAATAAGACCATTCTCCAGCCCGCTATCGGTGTAATTGCCGTGGACAGCATTTATACACCTGTTTTAAAGGTCAACTATACTGTTGAAAATACTCGTGTCGGTCAGAGAACTGACTACGACAAGCTTATCATCGAAGTATGGACAGACGGAACAATTTCCGCTAAGGAAGCTGTTTCCTACGCCGCTAAGGTACTCTGTGAGCACCTCGCACTCTTCGTTGATCTTTCGGACGAGCTTATCCAGCCTGACGTTATGGTTGAAAAGGATGATAAGAGTAAGGATAAGATTCTCGAAATGACTATCGAGGATCTCGACCTCTCCGTTCGTTCCTTCAACTGCTTAAAGAGAGCAGGCATCAACACAGTTGACGACCTCATCAATAAGTCTCAGGAAGATATGATGAAGGTTAGAAACTTAGGTAAGAAGTCATTTGAAGAAGTAAGAGCAAAACTCCAGTCACTCGGTTTTGACCTCGCTTCGAGCGAAGATAATTAATTGACATTTTAATTGTCAGAAAGGAGAAACCATAATGGCAATGAGAAAGTTAGGTAGAACCAGCGATCATAGAAAGGCTATGCTCAGAGCTATGGTTACATTCTTACTCGAAAACGGTAAGATTGAAACTACAGTTTCCAGAGCAAAGGAAGTACGCAGCGAAGCTGAGAAGATGATTACTCTCGGTAAGAAGGGCGACCTCCATTCTAAGCGCCAGGTTTTCGCATATGTAACAAAGGAAGCAGTTTCCAAGAAGTTATTCGATGAAATCGCTCCCAAGTACGCTGAAAGAAACGGCGGTTATACAAGAATTATCAAGATTGGTCCCAGACGCGGTGACGCAGCTGAGATGGCTATTATCGAGCTTGTATAATTAAATTTACCTAAGAAGTCCTACGGCGTAATGCTGTAGGACTTTTCGTTTAAGGAGGAACTATGAAGAAAATTTTATCCTTGATTTTATGCGCAGTATTTTTTATTTCGGGCTGCAGCACACCTTCGGAAGTAAGCCCCGCAGTTACGGAAGAAAGCGCTTCTGTGAGCGAGACTGCCGAAAAGGAAGAAACAGGCGAAAGCGAAGAGGCTCCTGCTGAAAGCTCAAAGGGAATGTACGTGGAGGGCAGAAGGCTTTACGATATAAGCGGAAAAGAGATTGTTTTAAGAGGTATTAACCACGCTCATACCTGGTTCAAGACAAGCTCGGAGACCGCTATACCCGCTATCGCCGAAACAGGAGCAAATTCCATAAGAATCGTCCTCTCTAACGGCTACCAGTGGCAGAAGGACAGTCTCGAGGACATAAATAAGCTTCTTGATACCTGTAAGGAGCTGGGGCTTGTGGTAGTTCTCGAGGTTCACGACGGCACAGGTAAGGACGACCCTTCGGTTCTTGAGGAAATCGTCGATTACTGGATAGAAATGAAGGATGTCTTTATCGGAAACGAGAATTTCGTTATTCTTAATATCGCTAACGAGTGGTATGGCCAGTGGGGAGACCGTCCCTGGGCAGACGCATATATAAACGCTATTCCCCGTTTAAGAGAGGCGGGAATTAAGAACGTTATTATGGTTGACGCGGCAGGCTGGGGTCAGTACGGCGAGAGCATAGCCAAGCTCGGCAAGGAGGTTTTCGACTCCGACCCTATGAAGAATACTATGTTCTCCATTCATATGTACGGTTCGGCAGGCGGCTCAAAGGGCAAAATCAAGAGAAATATCGACGACGTTATAAATCAGGATCTTTGCCTCGTTATCGGCGAGTTCGGTTATAATCACAGCGACGGCGACGTAAAAGAGGATTTCATTATGGAATACTGCACAGAAATGTCAGTAGGCTATATGGGCTGGTCCTGGAAGGGGAACGGCGGCGGAGTCGAATATCTCGATATCGCTAAGGAATGGGACGGCTCAGTTCTTTCCTCCGATTGGGGAGAGATTCTTATAAACGGCGAGAACGGTATAAGAGAAACCTCCGAAATGTGTCAGATTACTGAATAAAACTATGAATACACAGGGAAAAAGTCGTGATTTTAACGCTTTTAACCCTGTGTATGCTTTTTTACAAAATTTTTTCTAAAAAACCTTAAAAAATTTTCATAAAATACTGGAAATTTGCTTTAATATCTGCTATAATATAGATGTTATGCAGTATGTATAAACTTATATATACGGTTTGAATATTGTGCCACCGTGTATACACTGTGTTAATACCTATTGCGACATCATTTTTATATTAGGAGGACTACCCCAATGGCAAAGAAGTATTGTTATCTTTTCTCCGAAGGCGATGCAAGCATGAGAGAAATCCTCGGCGGTAAGGGCGCTAACCTTGCTGAAATGACAAAGCTCGGTTTACCCGTTCCCCAGGGCTTCACAATCTCCACAGAAGCTTGTACTCAGTACTATGAAGATGGCAGAAAGATTAACGACGAAATTTTCGCAGAAATCAATGAATACATCGGTAAGATGGAAGAAGTTACAGGCAAGAAGTTCGGCGACAAGACTAACCCTCTTCTCGTATCCGTACGTTCCGGTGCTCGTGCTTCCATGCCCGGTATGATGGACACAATCTTAAACCTCGGTCTTAATGAAGACGTAGTTGAATACATGGCTGAAGCTTCCGGCAATGCTCGTTGGGCATACGACTGCTACAGAAGATTTATCCAGATGTACTCTGACGTAGTTATGGAAGTTGGTAAGAAGTACTTTGAAGAGCTTATCGACGAAATGAAGGAAAAGAAGGGCGTTAAGCTCGACGTTGAGCTTACTGCAGAAGACCTTAAGGAACTCGCTGGCCAGTTCAAGGCTGAATACAAGGCTAAGATCGGTAAGGACTTCCCCACAGATCCTAAGGAACAGTTAATGGGCGCTGTAATGGCAGTATTCCGTTCTTGGGACAACCCCAGAGCTAACGTATACCGTCGTGACAACGATATCCCTTATTCTTGGGGTACAGCTGTTAACGTACAGATGATGGCTTTCGGTAATATGGGTGATGACTGTGGTACAGGTGTTGCATTCACACGTGACCCCGCTACAGGCGAAAAGAAGCTCATGGGCGAATTCTTAACAAATGCACAGGGTGAAGACGTTGTTGCAGGCGTTCGTACTCCTATGCCTATCGCTCAGATGGAAGAAAAGTTCCCCGAAGCTTTCAAGCAGTTCACAGAAGTTTGTAAGAACCTTGAAAACCACTACAGAGATATGCAGGATATGGAATTTACTGTTGAACACGGTAAGCTCTATATGCTCCAGACTCGTAACGGTAAGAGAACAGCACAGGCTGCTCTTAAGATCGCTTGCGACCTCGTTGATGAGGGTATGAGAACTGAACAGGAAGCTGTTCTTATGATCGACCCCAGAAACTTAGATACACTTCTCCACCCCCAGTTCGACGCTAAGGCATTAAAGTCTGCTACA
>JAZNMN010000063.1:0-17245 GCA_045579625.1 Ruminiclostridium sp. | reverse complement strand
AAGCTCTACGAGGGCAGACCTAATATCAACGACCTTATTGCCAACGGCGAGATTCAGCTTATTATAAATACTCCTGCCGGAAAGACAAGCGCTAACGACGACAGTTATATAAGAAAATCCGCTATCAAGCATCGTATTCCTTATCTTACTACTATGGCTGCCGCTAAGGCAAGTGCTGAAAGTATAAGTGTTGCGAGAAGCGAAAAGATTATCGACGTTAAGTCGCTTCAGGAATACCATAAGGAAATCAAGTAAATATTACAAGAGGGCTGTGCAATGCACAGCCCTCAGTCTGTATAACCGCGCAACGTAAAAAATGCTTTCGTAGAGCCGTTAATTCAGTTCTGCGAAAGCATTTTAACTAATTTCACGCATACGCTTGCATATTGAAACGTGATTTGTTATTTTTTCAGAAAGGCTTCAAGTCGTTTCTTTACATTATCCTGTAAATTACGATAAAAGAACAGGTAGTCGTAAACGTGATAAACGCCGTTCTCGAAAAGAAGTCCATCGGGAAAAAGCTTGTATCCGTCAAGCTCAAAGCCCTTCGGATAAGGAAGTCCGTGAATGAACAGGGGAGTAGGGTAGTCCTTCGGAGATATATCCGTAGGTACGAGTGTGCCTCTTACGGGCTTTAAATATGCGCCTGTGAAGGAGGGGAGCTCCCTGTTTATATTTCCGTCGTAGTCGGTAAAGCAGGCACCGAGATTTTCGTCTTTATCGGCTGCTGTAGAGTCGGTTTTCCAGTTAAGGGGATTTATCGAAATTGTTTCAGTACCCTCGGGAACCATAACCGTATTCTTTATTTCCTCGGCTTCGGTGTTGAAGGATACGATAACTCCTGTATCGGTTTCTTCTTTTGCGGGACTGAGCCAGGGAGCATTTTCGTAATCCTTGCGTGTAATGCCCCAGCCTATAAGATACGCCGCTACAAGTCTTTTTCTTAACGCCTCATCCTTGAAAAATTCGGTAAGAAGCTTTTTCGCCATTATCGAGCCCTGAGAAAAGCCTGCGATAATTAGGGGCCTGCTTTTGTCGCAGTTTTCAAGATAGTAGAGAAAGGCTTCCCTTATATCGGAATATGCAATTTCCAGTCTTTCCTCAAATTCATTCTCGTACGGCGCAATTCCCACTATCATAGTGGCCTGGCGGTAAAAAGGAGCGTAAACTGTGGAATTTTCATTATAAATTCCGATTTCCATATTTACTGCACCGATAAAATTCTTTCTTACCTTTTCATTTTCGAGATTCATACTTTTATCGCCGTTTTCGCCTATATCTACGGTAGGGCATATAAAAAACACATCCGACGCCTTATTTTTTCCCGAGCCGTAGTATGCCCAGTTTCTAATATCCGAATATTTATTGTTCATAAAATACCGTCCTTTATTTTTTATCATTATACCATATCCTTGCTTTAAAGTAAAGACTGGCGTTTACCATTATCTTTCCCTTAAGGGCGAAAAATACTTCGGCTTTATTTACATTTTACCGTGAAAATGTTATAATAAGCTGAGGAGTTGATGAAGATGTATTTTGAAGAGCTTGAAATCGGTATGACCGTCGAAACGGAAAGAGCGGTTATCGATAAGAAGAAAATGCTTGATTTCGCAAGGGAATACAATCCCGCACCGATACATACCGATGAGGAATACGCTAAGGGGACGCGCTTCGGAAAGCTTATTGCGCCGGGAGTTATGGCCTTTATGGCAGTATGGGCGAGGTATATTGAGGTGGACTTTTTCGGAGATGAGCTTATAGCGGGAAAATCAACCTCGATAGAATGGTTCGGCCCTGTATTTGCTGAGGACGAGCTTACGGGAAAGGCGAAAATTACCGCCCTTACCCCTCGTAATCCCTATAACGGTATTGCGGAGATAACTATGGAAATTTATAACGGTAGCAATGAGCTTGTTATGAATTCCGTTGTGGAAGCGATTGTGAAAAGAAAACAGCAGTAACAATAAAACAGCCGTACCGAAAGGTACGGCTGTTGTTGTTCTCTTAAGTTGACGCTTTAAGGAGATAATCCTTATCATCATCAATAATTTTAAGCATTATTCCGCCGAAAACAGGGTCAAACTGTGTTCCGAGTCCTTTAAGGATTTCGTTCCGCACTATTTCCTGAGGGAGAATATTTCTGTAGCTTCTGTTCGAGGTCATAGCGTCATAGGCGTCGGCTACTCCGATAATTCGTGCTACTGCAGGAATTTCCTCGCCCTTTAAGCCGTCGGGATAACCCTTTCCGTCATAGCGTTCGTGGTGCCATCTTGCGCCTGTACTTATATTAGGCATAGCGGATATTCTTTTAAGGATGTCCGAGCCGATTACGGGATGTGTCTTTATAACGGCATATTCTTCGTCGGTAAGTCGTGAGGTCTTATTTATTATTTCGTCGGGGATACCGATTTTTCCGATATCGTGAAGAAGTCCCATATAATAAATGTCCTGCTGTTCCTTCTGGGACATATTGAGGCGCTTGGCGATTTCTCGGGAATAATCGGCTACTCGTGAGGAGTGACCGTTGGTGTACTTGTCCTTGGCGTCTATGGTTCCTGCAAGAGCTCTCATAGTCTGGACTGTAAGAAGCTCGAGCTGTCTTCTACGCTGGTCAGACTTAAGTATTTCCTTGCTGATTTCGCTTTTAAGGTGCTTCTGGAGATTGTTTAATTCAAGAATACGGAAAACTCGCTGTCTCATTATTTCGGCGATAAAGGGCTTTACGATAAAGTCCTGTGCGCCGAGCTGGAAGCAGCGGAGCTCCGAATCCCTGTCGTTGTCTGCAGTAAGGCAGATAACGGGGATATCCTTAAGCGTTTCGGAGCCTGTTATTTTTTCGAGAACCTCGAATCCGTCAATCTCCGGCATATGAAGGTCGAGAAGGATAATATCGGGGTGGTTATCGGAAAGGTATTCGAGAGCTGAAAGCCCTGAGCTCTTACAAACGGTATCAACCCTGTCCTCCAGGAACTTATGAGCGATTTTAAGGTTTATTTCGTTATCGTCTACGATAAGGGCGCAGGGTCTTTTCTCCTCTTCCTTTTTCTTCCCCTCCATAGCTTCGATATCGATACCCTTTACATTCTTTATAATTGTATTTATAAGAATTTTTCTGTTTACGGGCTTCGGAATATAATCGGAAAAGCCTACCTTAAGGTAGTTTTCTCTTGCGCCCGTCACATCGTTGGCAGTAAGCGCTACTGCGGGAGCACGGTCGCATAAATGCCTTTCACGTATCTCTTTAAGAAGGGTAATGCCGTCAACATCAGGCATTATATGGTCGAGGAAAATCAGGTCGTAGGTTTTCTCTGTGAGAAGCTTTATCGTTTCCTCGGCGTTAAGAGCAGTATCGGTAACAGCGCCTGTATCCTTAAGAAGCTCGCACATAACAATATTATTTATCTTATTATCGTCAACCGCAAGAATTCGTAAGCCCTTAAGATTCAGCATATCATCAAGCTTTAATTCGGATGTACCGTTCACTTATATCCCTCCTTATCCATAGTTCTTCCACTTTATTCATTATAGCAAAAAATATATGTTATTTCAAGCTATTATATCAAAATCGGCATTTTTACAATTTGTAACAATTTACTGTGTGTATTTTTGTGCATTAGTAAGACGAATAATGGAACTTCCTGTCAAAGTACCGCATAGAATTTATTGAGGATATTTCCTCGGTAAAAACAAGGAGGTATTATACTATGGCTATTTTCTATAATCAGGCAACATTATCATATAACGACAATGTTACAAATTCCAATATCGTAACGGGTCTTATTACCGAAGTACTGTCCGCCGCAAAGACAGCGCTTTCCGATGTGTATTCCCCGGGAGATAACGTTTCCTATATCGTGAGCATCACCAATTCGGGTGCGGCGCCTTATTCGGGTCTTACCGTAACGGATAACCTGGGAGCGTATACTGCCGAAGGAGAAGTCTATACACCCCTTACCTACAGGGAGGGTTCCGTTAAATATTATATCAACGGGGTGTTACAGCCTGCCCCTACGGTAACGGCAGGAGCTTCTCTCCTGTTCGGCGGCATAAGCGTTCCGCCCGGAGGTAACGCTATGCTTATTTACGAGACTTCGGTAAACAGCTTCGCTCCTCTCGCCGCAGGCTCGCAGATTACAAACACGGTAACGGTAAGCGGTCAGAATATTACCGATATAACCGCTTCCGAGACAATAACAATCGAGGAGGAGCCTATCCTTACAATCACCAAATCCTTAAGCCCCGACGTAGTTACCGAAAACAGCAGAATCACCTATACCTTTGTGATACAGAATACAGGAAATACTCCTGCCGCAGCTACGGATAATGCTGTTGTTACGGATATCTTTGAGCCTGTATTAAGCGATATCACGGTAACCTTTAACGAAACAGCCTGGACAGAGGGTGTAAACTACACCTATGACGAAGCAACAGGCAGCTTCGCCACAGCCGTAGGACAGATTACTGTTCCCGCCGCAACCTATACAAGGGATTCCGAGGGAGCATTTGTGGTAACTCCCGGCGTAAGCGTTTTAAGAGTAACAGGCACAATATAAGCAGGTAACAGAAAAACAGCCCTTGCAGTAAATCCGCAGGGGCTGTAATATTAGCCTGTTATATAACGGGAGCGTGTACATTGGCGTATTTACGCTTATCCTTATACATATCAAGATCCGCAAGTCCGATAAGCTCGGTAATGTCTCCTGTTTCTCCCTGTTCCCTTTCCGCTATTCCCATAGCTATACTTAAAGGACAGGCAAGCTCCTCGGCTCCCTTACATACCTCTCTTACCGTTTCGATTTTTTCATCAAGCTTTAAGGTGTTTTCGCCTGTGAATACTGCGATAAACTCGTCGCCGCCTATACGGTAAAGACCGTAAGCGGAATGAAAGACCTTGGAAAGTATCTTGGCGGCAGTCTGGATAAGCTCGTCGCCCTTGATATGGCCGTAGCTTTCGTTTACTGCCTTAACGCCGTTTATATCACATACTATAACAGAAACATTTTCTGTCGCCGTACCGTTTCCGAAGAATTTTTCGTTAATAAGTAAAAGATCCTTTTCGTAGCATTTCTTATTCTTTATACCTGTATCGATATCTATAAAGGCCTGTTTACGATAATCCTCGATGGGGTTCTCGATAGAGAAGAAAAGTCCTGCCGTTACTACGGTTATTGCGCCGCCTGTAAATAATAACTCAGGAACGGCAATCTGGATAACCGTAATTATAATCATAAAGAGCATTGTGGGGTAAAGGCAAAGTCTTACACGCTTATCGGTCTTTTTTATGTTTATAGTAAAGAGTACAAGGCTTAATACAATATAGGTGAAGGCTACCATATAACTGAAAACAGCGGCAGGCCCTACGCTGTACATTGTACCGTTTCCGTTTACATATTCTATTTTAAGGAAGGGAAGCGCTACGAGATATGCCGCAACAGACAGCTTACAGATAAGGGTTATTTTAGTGGAATCCTTTCCCTGCGTTATGTACTGTATGGTGTAGCAGAGTACGCCGCAGCTGAATAATACTGCAAAAAGGTACATAGCAAGGTGGAAGATTACGTTAAGAAGCGGGTCGATGGTGCCGATATTGTTTACCGTATAAACCGTAATACCGTCAAAAATAACGTGGCAGATAGCTATTATACATATAATAAGGAAGTCCTTTTGTTTTTTTCGGCTGTACGCAAGATTATATATAAACAAAACTATAAGAAAGATGATACATACAATCTCACATCTAAGAATAAGCAATGTATTCATATCAAGATACCTCATATCAATATATACATAAATTTTATCACAGGAAATAATAATTGTCAATTGTCACTTTGATAAAATAAATGACATTTCATTATATAATATAACAGAAAATGCAGTTCAATATTGACATTGTCGTGGTAATGTGATAAAATTAACATAGTAGCTGTAGGTATTTTTTCCTGCAGGAAATTTTTCACATATAATATAATTACTTTTTGTGTAACAATAACTAAAAACGATTACATATTTGTGAGGAAATAGATATGCTTGAGCTGGCTAATATTTACGGACATATGTTCTGTATAGGGCTTCTTATTATTCTTGTAAGCGGAATAATTTCAAGAAAGAGGTCTGATGAGGGAAAGTATTTTCTTAATCTTATACTGGCTGATACGGTGTATCTTGTGCTCGGTATCGTATGGCTCCTTATCGACGGAAGGACCTTCCCTTTCTCGATAGAGCTCAACTATATCATAAGTGCATTGACCTGTATTGCTCAGGGGTATATAGGCATTGCCTGCTGTAAGTATCTTTATTTTGTTCCTACGGGAAAGAGACTTACTAATATATGGCAGTATGCTCCCGCCGTTCTCCTCGGTATTCTTGCGGTAACGTCGGTATGGACAGGATGGCTGTTCACCGTAGACGAGACAAGTACTTATGTGCGCGGCCCATTGTATATACTTAACGTTATACTTTCATATTCATATCTGATATTTGCTGAGGTTGTATGCTTCTTAAAATGGAGAACCTCTGAGGATGAAAGCGCAAGGAAGAGAGCGCTTATTGCGGCTACCTTCGGTATTGCTCCCGCATTCTTCGGAATAGGACAGATTCTTTTCCACGATATTTCTCTTCATTGCTACGGAATTACTCTTGCTATAGGCTATGTATTTATCCGTCTCCAGAAGCATAATATCACAGACTCTATGAACAATCTTGAGATACAGCGTGAAAATGCAACCAGATACAGAAATACGGTTTTCTCTACCGCACTTCAGTTTATGGTGGTAAACCTGTCTAAAAATAAGATCCTCGAAATGACAGTTCCGAGAAGTCCGAAAATAAATCTCGAATACCTCGTAAAGAATAAGATAATAGCTTCCGAAAAGTATACCGATATAGTGAAATACTGGAGCAAGACTATTGTTGGCCTTACGGATGAACAGATGCATTTCATATTTTCTCCCGAAATAATTCTTCAGCGTTTCTACGACGGTGAAAGCCGTATATCCGATGCGTTTCAGGTAAAGAAAAAGGACGGCTCGGTAGTATGGTGCAGACAGCAGTGGATTATTTCAGAAAGCGTTCATTACGATGATATAGTTGCGACAGCCACCATATACGATATTACTGCACAGAAAACACAGGAAAGCGCTCTTAAAATGCAGCAGGAGATAATAAGCGGTCTCGCTTACGGCGTATCCTCCTACTGGATAGTGGATCTTGATACCGAGGGATTCCTTGATTATTATGTTCAGAGCGATGAATTCCGTTCTGTGGCTGAGACGGCTGTGGCTACAGGCTCTTATACTAAGGCGATGCTGGGCGCTTACGGAAAGCTTATTGATAAGAGCGAAATTGATGAGGCAATAAGCTGTTTCTCTATAGAAAAAATCAGAGAGAAGCTGGCTGAAAATAAACAGTATTCAGTTCCCTTCTATATTCATATTCCCGAAAGTAATACGTACTCACAGGTTACCTTTACAAGAGTTCATATTAACGGCAAGAGAGCCTTTATAGCGGCAACCCGTAACATAACCGACGCCGTTGAGAATGAAATGGCGCTTCAGGAGAAGCTCGCCGAAGCCCTCGAACAGGCAAATTCCGCAAACAAGGCGAAGTCGGCGTTCCTTTTCAATATGTCTCACGACATCCGTACACCTATGAATGCTATCCTGGGCTTTAACGACCTTATAAAGAAGAATGTGGATAATAAGGAGAAGGTGCTCGGCGCCGTAGAAAAGTCGAGAATTTCCGGCGAGCATCTTTTAAGCCTTATTAACGATATTCTCGATATGGCTAAGATTGAAAGCGGTAAGCTTGAGGTTATTGAGGAGGTTGTTGACGTTAAGCGTCTTTCCTCGGGCTTCGAGGATATGTTCCGTATGACTATGGAAAAGAAGGGCATAAACTTTAAGGTTGATACCCGTGTTTATACAAAATATATCTACAGCGATTATCTCAGAGTAACGAGAATTATTACAAATCTTCTCAGTAACGCTATGAAATTTACTCCTCAGGGCGGAACGATTTCCTACGAATGTGTTGAGTCGCCTGCGGAGGAGGGCTGGTCATTATTCAGCGTACACGTCAAGGATACGGGCATAGGTATGAGCGAGGAGTTCCAGAAGCACCTCTTCGATATGTTCGAGCGCGAAAAAAATTCCGCTATGAAGAATGTTCAGGGTACGGGTCTCGGTCTTGCTATCGCTAAAAAGCTTTCCGACCTTCTCGGCGGAAGTCTTACCTGCTACAGTAAGCTTAATGAGGGTACCGATTTCCACTTTACCTTCAAGGCGAAAATTGCTCCCGACGATGTAATGGATATTGAAACTACCCCTAAAAAGTCTACTGTAGACCTTAAGGGCAAGCGGATTCTTGTGGTTGAGGATAACGACCTTAACCGTGAAATTGCCGCAGAAATTCTTAAGGAGGCAGGAGTAATCGTAACCGAAGCCTTCGATGGTCAGGCGGCGGTAGAGCTGTTAAGAAATTCTGCTCCGGGAGATTTCGACGTAGTTCTTATGGATATCCAGATGCCCATTATGGACGGTTATACGGCTACACAGGAAATACGTAATTTCGAAAATAAGGAGCTTGCTTCTGTTCCGATTATCGCTATGACTGCCAACGCCTTCGAGGAAGACAGGAGAAAGGCGGTTGAAAGCGGTCTCGACGCCCACGTGGCAAAGCCGATTGACGTGGAGAAGCTGTTCGACGTTCTTAATCAGGTTTGTAAATAAATACATAAAAATCACCGAGCTCAAGGCTCGGTGATTTTTTATGACTTGAAAATATTGGGGTTCTTATTCTTCTTGTCCTCATAAAGCGCGGCGTCGGCTTTATCCATAAAGAACTGAATATTTATATTGCTTCCGCAGGTCAGCTCGTAAAGTCCCACGCTTATTGTTATGTTATAGGGCTTATCGCTTACCTTGTTATGCTCGGCGGCAATTTTCTTGATCCTCGGGGGGATGGATTGGATAATTTCCTTGTCCTCACAGATTGCGAATGCAACAAATTCGTCGCCGCCTATTCTTGCTACGATATCCGTATTTCTGAGGCCGCTTTTTAAGAAGCCCGCCCCCGTCGTTATAGCGTAGTCGCCGTCGTCGTGACCGAAATTATCGTTGATTTTCTTAAGGTTATCGAGGTCTGCGAAAATAAGAACAGCGTGTTTTCCGTCGTTCTCGGGAGCGGCAAGAAGTCTGTTGGTAAATTCGTAGAAGCCGCGACGGTTGTATACTCCCGTAAGCTCGTCGTACATAGAAATCCTGTTAAGCATAGTGTTTCTGTACTGAGCGGCGTCGAGAGAGCATTCAAGCTTATTCAGAAGCTTTACAAGCTTTATCGAAGAGCATATCTGAGGAGTAATCGAGTAAACATAGGGGAAGTACTTGAAGCTTGTTTCGTACAGGATAACGCCGTACTGCTCCTCGTTCATAAAGAGAGGAAAAACTATAGCTGTGCGGCGCCTTTCGGGCGTGAACTTATTGCAGAAGTAGTCGGAAGAGGACATTTTCTGTGATTCAGCGGCTACTGCCGAAATACGTTCGCCGTCGTGGAAGGCCTTAAGGCTCATAACAGGCGGCTTTATCCATTCCATTCTGTCCGTATGGATAACAGGCTCGTCAAAGGCGTAAATATAACAGCTATCCATATGTATACGATAGAGATTATTAACTATCGAGAAATAACTCTTTTCCTCGTCGCCTCCCGAAATTGTCATATCCTTAGTGATATTATTTATCAGGAAGTTGGTAAAGGTTATATCGTTCATTTCGTCGTAATGCTCGGAAATTGTGTTGCTTATGATAGCTTCGTTAAAATATTCCGAAACCTCGTGTACTCCGAGAGCTCTCTTTACGTCGTCGCCGCATATTGCAAGGGCAACGTTTCGAACCTGCTTTATAATATCTATCATATCATCGGGGGAGATATAATCGAGGATACCTTTTTCGATAACGGCGTCAACCTTTTCGTAAAAGGCACTGTGGGGTGCAGGATTTTTAGACTTAAGAGAATTTATTGTAAAGGAAATAAGGGACTTGAATTCGTCGATTACCGCTACGCTGTTGAGGTGGGTATTTGTTTCCTGAATAAGACCGTAAACTATCATATCGGTAAGCTGTTCGGCGGGATATGAATTTGCGATTTGTTCTATGATAGCGGTTGAATTGTTTAAAAGAGGGGTACAGCCGCAAGACTGACGGAAAACAGGGGAAGAGCTAAGGCTAAGCATATCCTCTGCGCCGCCGCATTTCACAAGCTTTATCGCTTCTCTTACAACGCAGGCGCCGAGCTTTCCTGCGTCGGCTCTTACCGTCGTAAGCATAGGTGAAAGGGAGGTAGCGACTTCGGAATCGTCGTAGCCCGTAACCGCAATATCCTTACCTATTTCGAGGCCTCTCTCCTTTATCGCCTTATATCCGCCCTTACACATCATATCGTTGGCGAAACAGATAGCGTCGATTTTACCGTTATTCCTGTCGATAAGGTCGCCTACGATATCCGAGCAGTATTCCGAAAACTTACCGTATGCTACCATTTCGGGATTGAACTCAAGCTCGTTTTCTTCAAGGGCTTCCTTATAGAAGGCGAGTCTTTCTTCTGCGTCGGCGTTTCCCTTAGGACCCGAAACGAAGGCGATATTCTTCTTACCGTGTTCCTTGACCAGGTGGCTTATTACATTTTTAATTCCGCTTCCCGAAAGACGGACGCAGGGATAGCCTCTAACCTTATTTTCTGCTGTTATAATAGGAAGGTTTTCGAAGCTGTCGAGAAAAGCCTTGAATTCTTCGTTGGGAATGAACTGTCCGACGGTGCCTGCTGAGATAATAAGTGCGTCGAGGCTTTCCTTATCGGCGTAGCTGTAAACAGTGTTGTACTGATATTCGAAGGTGGTATGTAAGCTGTCGTCAAGCTGACAGTTCAGTGAACGGCCGGGAAAAATGACAAGATTGACATTACATTCCTCGGCAGCAGTAATTGCTCCCTTAAGTAACGCCTTCGAATAATCGTTATCGAGATGATGGATCATAAATCCTATAGTCAATCTTGCGGAATCTTTCACGGTGGGCCTCCTTTGACGTCAATTTATGACGCCGAAAAGTCTGTATTTTAAGATAAAATACTATTCATAATATATTATAGCACCGAAAAATGTTTTTTGCAACAGTTTTTTGTCATATTATTAAAAATTTTTATATATTTTCACCTATTGCTCTATAGACGCAGTACTGCCGTAAATGGTAATACTTTAAAAAAATAAATCGTCGGGCCGCATACTGCAGTCCGACGACGCTTTTTAATTCCGCTTAAAGATACTTATCGAGAGTATTTATAAGCTTTTTGATATTTATGGGCTTTGCGATATGAGCGTTCATTCCCGAGTTAAGGGAATCTCTTATATCGTCCGAGAAGGCATTTGCTGTTACGGCGATAATCGGTATGTTCTGTAAATCCTTACGGCTCGAAGAACGAATATCCCTTGTAGCTTCACAGCCGTTTCTTACAGGCATCTGGATATCCATAAGGATAGCGTCGAAGGTAAAGGGGATAGACATAAATACCTTATCCACCGCGTCGTTTCCGTCGCAGGCGAGAGTAACCTCGGCGCCTGTCATACGGAGAAGCTCTTCGGCGATTTCACGGTTAAGCTCGTTATCGTCAACAACAAGGAAATGCTTTCCGACATATTTATTTTCGAGAATAGGGCCTATATCGTTATTAGAAGAGCTTTCAATCTTTTCGAGAGGGATTTTAACGGGGAATTCTGCAGTAAAACAGCTTCCCTTATTTACTTCGCTCTCTACGGATATAGTACCGTCAAGCATATCGATTATGTTCTTGGTAATTGCGAGACCGAGGCCTGCGCCGCTGTCGCTGAGGTAAAGGGTACGGCTTTCCTGCTCGAAGGGGTCGAAAAGCTTATCGAGGAATTTCTCCTCAATACCTATTCCTGTATCGGTAATTTTTAATGTAAGAGTGTGAATGCCCGGTACGGAGGTTTCGGTATCCTTTATATCAATAGATATCTTACCGCAGATAGGCGTATACTTGATAGCGTTGTTCACAAGGCTCATAAGCACCTGTCTGATTCGGTCCTTATCGCTTATGATTGTATCGTTATCCAATTCGTCAAGATTTATCGTAAGCTCCTGGTTCTTATATTCGAACTGGGACGCTAACGCCGCCTTTACATCCTCTGTAAGCTCCTTGACGCTGAATTCATCCTGATTTATACAAGCTGTACCGCTTTCGATTTTAGAAATATCGAGAACGCCGTTTATAAGACCGAGAAGCTGTTTCGAGGAGGTAATAATCTTATCGAGACATTCTTCAACCTTTTCGGTATTGGCGATATTTGTTTTTGCGATAGAGGTGAGACCCATTATTGCGTTCATAGGAGTACGCATATCGTGGGACATATGAGAAAGGAAGTTACGCTTGGAGATATTTGCTTTTTCTGCATTAGCAAGCGCTTCCTTAAGAAGATGCTTCTGTGATTCCTCTCTTTTCTTTACATCGTCGATATCCTTGATGAATACGGTAATATCGTTGTTATCCTCGTCACCGAAGTCAACGTATACGCTTTCCCAGCGGTATTCGCCCTTATCGTTCATCAGATACCATTCATCGTAGAAGCTTCCTGTATAGGAAGTGCCGTTTTCCTTGTTGAGTCCGTTCTTATTCTTCATATACCAGTTATATGCGAGATAGAACTCACGGCTGTCGGGAACTACACGGGAAAGTATAATGTTCTTAACAAACTCGCTTACGGAATAGGGAAGGGTTTCTTTTTTAACTTTATTTTTATCAAGAGTTACAAGAGTTACAGAGCAATCCTCAGCCTTGATTTCATAAATGCGGTCGAAGCTTCTGACTACTGCGGAACGGTAATTATGTATTTCCTGTTTCGTTGTTATTACCTTATTTTCGAGCTTCTTACGATAGTCGATAATTCTTGTAAAGGTAAAGTGAAGAATGTCGTCGGAATAGGGATTGTCGAGCTTTATTGCGTGGTTTGCGACCCAGTGATACTCGCCATCGTCGCCCATCTGGGGAGTTTCGAGATATACCTCGTCTACGCCCGAGGCGAACTTTTCGAGAAGAGCTTCTCTGCTGAAGGTTTCCCTGAAAATATCACGGTAGTCTTCTCTCATAGAAGCGACGCCTGTCTCAATAAGGTCGTCGAAGGAGCCTGCTGCAGGAGCGGTTTTTGTGATGTAGTTGTCATATTCGTACATTGAATATGTATTTCTCGAAAGATTTGACGAAATTATCATCGGGAAAAACTTCTGTACGCACTTTATAAGCTTACGGTTTTCGATAAGAATCTCGTCCTCGAAATCCGAAAGAAGGTTGCTTGAAACAGTAACAAAGTATACGGGAGTTTCGTTTTCCCATACGCCCTTGGCAATCGTTACATTCTGAACTGTACCTACATTACCTTTGAATATAGAAGTAGAATAGGATTCCTTATCTCCGAGACCTTTAAGCAGACGTGTGAAATCTATGCCGTGAAATATATCGCTCAAAGCGATATTTCCGTATATCTCTCTTTTGTACTGCTTTATTTTTTCGTTAGCATAAATAAGCTCAAAATTCTCTCTGTCTATAATGAATACGCCTATCTCCGCCATCCCATCAAATACGGGGGTGAATTCCTTATTTAATTTCATTTTACGATTATCCCTTCCGTTTACCGATTTAATGTAATCGTTTGATAATATGACAAATAAATTATAACACATTTATCGCTGTAAGTCAACTGTTTTTGATGTTATTTATACAGCTACAGCTATTTGTTATACAACGTCGGAATACTGTCATATTTTATACTGCTTTACTGCAGTAGCTTCTTGTGCAGTATCTGTTATATATGTCAGGGTTTTCTTTTTGTAAAATGTTGTTTATGGGGCATAATAAAGATACGGATAAAGGTATCCGAAAAGGAGGAAATAAATGGCAAAGCAAGGAATGAAACGGCCTCAGGAAACTCACACACAGCCCCGGAACAGCCTTCCGCCCGTACCCGAAATAGAGGGAAAGGCGCGGCACGGTCACAAGAAAGCCAACCCGATTATAAGCGGTACTACCGCACCCTCTCTCAAGGTTTATCACGCCGTTCCCCATAAGGCGGAGAAGCCTGTATCCTCGGAATTTTATTCCGTAATCGATACAGACCTCGGTCGGGATAATCTTGAGAATGATATAACGGCGGCGGATTTACAGGATTTATAGAAATAAAACAGGAATACAGTCAAAGCATTTTGCGGCGCCGATATAGGAGCTGTGGAATGCTTTTGATTTTTGCCGTTGACAGAAGGCCATACTGCCTGTATAATTATAAAAATTAAATAAATCGCCAATAAAATACAGGGTAATTCCCGTCTTATATAGTGAAAGGGGTTGACATAATGACTGATAAAGAGCTTTCCGGAAAGCTGTCAGCTTTAAGCAAGGGAGAAAAAAACGCCTTTGATGAGATATATCACGAAATCAGCGGTTCCGTATATACTGCCGCATACCGAATCACGGGAGACAGGTGTCTTGCCGAGGATATTATGCAGGAATTTTTCATACGGCTGTACCGAAAACCGCCCGAGGGCTCTCTCGAAAAGCCGAGAGCCTATCTTATGAAAATGGTACATAATCTTACGCTGGATAAGCTTGAAAAACAGCATATCAGTATTGACGAATACGAGGCTGTTTCTTCTACCGAGGACAATCCTGATACGGGTGCGGATATAAGAAGAGCCTTTGGAATGCTGAGCCTGCAGGAGAGACAGCTTGTAACGCTTCATCTTTACGGGGGCTTCAGGCATCGTGAAATATCGGAAATGACAGGCGTACCGCTTGGAACGGTTTTATGGCGGTACAGAAAAGCTATAGCGAAGCTAAGAGATATACTGAACGGAGGAGAAAAATGAGAAGGATTTCAGCTTTTATAATTAGTATGGGCTTGTGTCTGAGCCTGACTGCGGCTTCTTCCGCAGAAGGCGTGTTATACGAAACCACGCAGGCACCCGAGGAGAATGAGCCTGTAGTTTTTACGGCGGCGGAGGAGCCTGTTGTGATGACGGAAATTTCCGTTGCCGATGATTATTCATACGAAGGAGAAGGCGGACTTGTGCCTACCTATATCGATAATACAATCCAGCCAGAATTTACGCTTCCCGAAGAGGGAAAGTCAGAAACGCCGTCCTTTGTTGCCACTGACAGCGAAATATTCGGCGCGGACGGAATAGTGCCTGCCGAAAGGGAGGAGGGCGTTTTCTTTGCCGATATGTCGGAGCTTTATTTTTACTGGCATTCAAGCGGAAAATACGAATATACATATCCCGATTACGTATGCGGAATATGGACGGAAACAGGCGATATGAGCGAGCTTGTGGTGGCGGTTACGAAGGATGAGGCGGGAGAAGCGGGTAAGGAGGAAATCCTTTCCCTTATCGAAAACGACGCTTCCGTAAGATTTACCTATCAGAGCTATCCCTATCACGAGCTTAAGAGAGTCCAGGACGAAATAACTTCATATATGGGCGATACCTCGGGAATTTACGGCGTCGGCGTTTACGAAATGGATAATAAGGTTCACATTGATATAAATATGTCCAATTCCGAAGCAGAAAATTATGTGAAAAAGCTTACTGCACACTACGGAGACAAAATAGTTTTCGAGGCAGGCTCGGGAATTATTCTCGATTCCGCTTCGGCGGCTATTACCTACGACGGCGCAATACCTGCAACAGGCGTTACCGAAACAGGTGCGATTGTTTACGGGGGAGTATCGGAAAACGGTATGGATAATTTCTGGATATTTGCAGTATGCGGCGCTGTTGTAATTTTTGCCGTAACGGTACTGCTTGTTTTACACAGAGCAAGGCTGAGACAGACCGTTACAGGCGCATACTCGGAAAAAACCGCAAGGCTTACCCGAAAAAATACTGAAAAGCTTATAGCGGAAGCAACCGAAATTCCTTCCGAGGATATTCTTAAGAAGCTGAAAGAGGAAATAGAGAAATAGAAAAAACAGACCGATTGGATTAAGTCCTGTCGGTCTGTTTTGTTGTGTTCAGCGAAGCGTTAATTCCGCTATGGATACGAAATGCAGTACATCAAAGCTTTCTTCCGCAAATTTATCCAGCATTTCCTTATGCTCTCTGTCCCATTTCATAAGATTTTCTTCCGAGAGCGAGGCGCCTACCCCTCGGCAGGCACGCATCCTTCCGTGCCAGGCTTCTCTTGTAAAGGGAACGCTTATATCGAATTCCTCGCGGTGGGTAATATCGAAATACTCGTTGTATTCCTCGGGTACCCACATAGGCTTTCTTGTTTCGCCTGCGCCGCTCCAGTCGGGGTTATATTTAAGGATTATTTCTTCGCTTCTTCCTGCGATATCGTCCTCGAAGGGGAGCCAAGCCATATAAAGTATCAGGAACTTTCCGCCCTTTTTAAGGATTTTCGAAAGCTTCGGGGCGAGAATTTTATGGTCGGGATACCATATACACTGACAGGCGGTAACTACGTCGAAGGAATTTTCGGGATAGTCAATCTCCTCCGCAGGACAAGTGAAAAATTCGATATTCATATTCTGCTGTTCGGCGAGGAGCTTAGCCTGTTCAATCTGATTTTCCGAAATATCGGTGCCTGTCCACCGTGCTCCGTATTTGTACATATTGCGGGGGAGTACGCCTGTGCCCGTGCCTATATCGAGGACGCGCTGGCTATCCTTACAAAGTCCGAGGCTCAGGATTTTCCGATAGAATTCATCGGGATAGATATCTCTGTATTTTGCGTAATCCTCCGAGGTCTTACCCCAGTCGAAGGGGTTTCCCTTATCAATCTTCTCTAATTTCATATCATACCTCCGATCGGTTATTGCATACCTATTATATCACATATATCCTTAAAGCACAACAGAAACAGCAGTATCATTCCGATACTGCTCAGACTGTCGATAAACCCACGCACCGTAAAAATGCAGGTTGTTATAATCGGACAGTACCCTGTAAGATAATTTCAAAAGAATTTCGCAGAGACGTATAAACGACTCTGCGAAAGCATTTTTACTTACTTCGTCAAAAGCCGCTTACCGTACAATTGTACGCCTACAGCGGCTTTTTCCTTGCTGAGCCGCCAAGTGCCGCCAGTGGCGGATAAAACGCAGGCGGCGAAGGCGTAGCGGTCGAAAAATCAAGTTATAAACGTAGATTTTTCGGGATACCGCAAGTCGGGAAGCGTGTGCCTATCGAAG
>JAZNMN010000062.1:0-19935 GCA_045579625.1 Ruminiclostridium sp. | reverse complement strand
ATTGAGTCATAGGAGTGCCAGCTTGTCGAAAAAGTGTTTTCGACAAGCTGGCAGGCTTCGATAGGCACACGCAGACGAGGAAAAAGCCGCTGTAGGCGTACGATTGTACGGTAAGCGGCTTTTGACGAAGTAAGTAAAAATGCTTTCTCAGAGTCGTTTGTGCGGCTCTGAGAAACTTCTGTTTAGCTGTTATATTATTTAAGCTTGAAATCTATATAAACCTGCATTTTTACGGTGCGTGGGTTTATCGACAGACTGACACTCCTATGATATTGAGTCATAGGAGTGCTTTCTTATAATTGAGAGCCTACCTCATACCCCTTAGCCTTCCAGAAGTCGATTACCGAGCCTAAAACGGCGGAATTCGTGGAAGAAACAGCGTGGAGAAGATAGATACCGCTGTGAGTGGATTCGGTAATACGCGCGTAGGCTTCCGCCTTATCGGGCTGTTTTTCGGGGTCCCAGTCCGCATAAGCAAATGACCAGAAAACGCTTGTATACCCGAGGTCGCTCAGAAGCTTAACATTCTTCGGGGTAAATTCTCCCTTCGGAAATCTGAAAAGCTTCATCTCATAACCGAAATTATCCTTCACATAATTATGAAGAGTCATAACCTCCTTCTCTATGTCCTCCTCTGTACAATCGGGAAATGAGGGGTGGGAATAGCTATGGTTTCCAAGAATGTGACCCTCGTCGATAATTCTTTTTACGAGCTCGGGCGAGGAGGTACAGTAATCATAGGTTACGAAAAATACTGCCTTAACGTCCTTACTTTTTAAGGTATCGAGGATTTCCGAGGTATATCCGTTCTCGTAGCCCTCGTCGAAGGTCAGACAGATTTTCTTACCCTCGGGCAGAAACCTTCCCCCTATCGCCTTATATTTTACCTCTGCATTTACTGCGTCAAGGGGTCGACCCAGCTCGTCGTGCTCCTTACCGAGACCCCAGCATATCTTTTCATTGTCAATGTAGGACGAGGCGTAAGCCACCTCGTCTGTAACCCTTGATTCTACGACTTCATCGCCGTCAACAATTCCATCGTCCGTAACCTCGGGTTCGATTACGCCGTCCTTATTTTCTTCGGGGAGAGCTTCGGTTTCGGGAATTTCTTCTGTAACAGCTCCGTCGTCTTCCACATCGTAATCGCCGTTATTTTCGTTCATTTCGGTTTCGTCTGTCATAATAGGAGTTGTATCCGTTACCTCTTCATTTACTCCGCCTGCACAGCTGCAGCCTGCTAAAGCGAAGACCGCCGACATAAGAACAGCGGATAATGCAATTCTGATTTTCATATCCATTTCCTTTCAAGTTTTTTGCATTTCTGCAAATAGTATTGTTCCTCGTGAAAACGGAATTATTCGCCGATATGGATGATACTGATATTTTTACGGTAATTTTTTCAATTTCGGCTGATTTGAAGGTGTAGCAGTAGGATATGATAACGGAAATATATCCTCACGAAAGCGGCTGAAAACAAACTTATTATACATAATTACTGGATTTTTCCGACCTCATAATATTACTTTATTCGGAATATTCTCCTGTTTTTTCGTCAAATTCGCTAAAATTCAAGTCATCTGATTTATTTTTGACAAAAAAATCACCTCGACTGAATTTTCAATTTTTCGAAAAAAATGCTGAAAAATCATCAATTCCTTTAAAAATACCATTTTAATTATCATATTTTTTCAAAAAAACCTTGTCATCGACAGAAATTCTTCGTCATCAGCAGCTTTTTTGTTTCTGAATTTTAAGTCCGTTCATTTCATTTTTTTCAAAAATATGAACATTTATCTTTTCGGTTTTTGCCCCTGAAAAAGGGTTTTAAGGCGGAATAAAATCCGACTTTTCAACAGGATTTGGTATTTTTCAACAAGCACATTTCCGCCATAGCTTTTTCACCCTCGATTCACCCTCGGCACGAGGGGTATAGTTGCTGATTTTATCGGTTTAGTTCGCTAAATTCGGTTAATTTACCCTCGCCCGCTCCCCCCTCTCTTCGACCCGTAACGACCCTTTTCGCCCCGGTCTCCGATTTCTCCGTCGGACTGCCGCCGAGGGGAGGAATTGTGAAAAATAACGTCGTCATATTTTTCACAGTCAAACTGCCGTTAAACCGCTTCGTTAAGCCTTTTCTAAAAACAAGATTATCCCTTTGTGAAAAATACAGTCATTGTAATTTTCACAGAAATAAGTCGGTTCAAGCCAAAAAACGGTTAAACTTTTCCTACTTGTCCAAAAAACTGTTGCAAAATCATATATATTATAGTATAATTATTTTATAGCGTCCTACGCTTCAATATAAAGATTTGAAATAAGGTTTGAACAGATGATATTTGCGGATTTATTCTTTTTATATATTTTTATAGCCCTTTGTATTCCGATATACTTTATAAGTAAAAAGACTGTATACAGGAATGCGGTGCTTGTTACCTTCTCCTTGATATTCTACGCCTGGAGCAGGCCCGAATGGCTCATACTTCTTCTCATAAGCGTAACGGGCAACTACTTCTTCGCCCTTCTTATAGATAAGTGGCGGGATACACCGAAGGCGAAAATCGGCGTAGCGCTTTCCCTTGTGCTTAGTCTCGGAATGCTTTTCGTATTTAAGTATACCGACTTCTTTATCGGAAATATAAACAGCTGGTTCGGGCTTTCGATACCCCTTACCGAAATAGCCCTTCCGATAGGTATAAGCTTCTACACCTTCCAGATTATTTCCTACGTTATGGACTGCTACTGGGGTAAGGTTAAGGTGCAGAAAAACTACGGAAAGCTCCTTATGTATATCTCCCTTTTCCCTCAGCTTGTTGCAGGACCTATCGTCCGCTACAGCGTGGTTGAAAACGAAATCGGCAACCGTACGTCTACTGCCGCAGATATAAGCGAGGGTATCTCCCGCTTTATGGTAGGTCTCGGAAAAAAAGCGATACTCGCTAACGGACTTTATGCGGTCGTAGAAAAATTCTTCGGCGGAAATATAACCGACCTTTCGGTTGTGGGAACCTGGTACGGCGTTATTCTTTATGCATTATACGTATACTTCGATTTTTCGGGTTATTCCGATATGGCTATCGGTCTCGGAAGAATTTTCGGCTTCCATTTCAACGAAAACTTCAACTATCCCTTTATCTCGAAAAATATAACCGAATTCTGGCAGAGATGGCATATCTCCCTCGGCTCCTTCTTCCGCGACTATTTGCTTTATATTCCTGTTTTCGGTAAGAGGAGACAGTACGTAAGCCTTTTCATCGTATGGTTCAGCACAGGCTTCTGGCACGGAGCAAGCTGGAACTATATAATCTGGGGACTTTACTTCGGACTCTTTATACTTTTCGAACGTCTTTTAGGCACAAAGCGTCTCAAGAAAATTCCTGCCCCTTTAACTCATATTTACAGCAAGCTCGTTATAATAATCGGCTTCGGCATCTTCTATTTTACCGACCTTAACCGCCTCGGCCAGTTCTTCGGAAATCTTATCGGTCTTAACGGAAATGCCTTTATCGATATTAACGTACAGAGCTCCTTTATGAATAATATCTTCCTTATTCTTTTCGCTGTTCTCGTAAGTATGCCTGTTATACCGAAGCTAAGACTCCTGCTTCAGAAAACCGAATCGGGACAGAACGCTATCGGTATCGCTACAATAGTTTCAAATATAGCTATTCTCGTTGTCTGCAGTATTCTTCTCGTAAACAACACCAACAACCCCTTCCTGTACTGGAGCTTCTAAAAACTTAAGGCAGCACCGCACAATTAACGGATGACGAAAAGAGAGCTTCGGAATCCTACTGCAATAATTATGCGATATGGCCTTAAAATAAACCGTTTGAAAGGAAAAAACTATGGAAAAGAAAGATTTCGGCTTTACCAACGGCTATAAGGTGTTTTTATTCACGCTTACGAATAAAAACGGAATGAGTGTTACTCTTACCAATTATAGCGGCGCTATCGTAAGTATTTTCGTCCCCGACAGAGACGGAAATATGGAGGATGTAGTTCTCGGCTACGACGACCTTGAGGGCTACGTAAACGGCACCTCGTCACAGGGTGCGCTTGTAGGAAGATACGCTAACCGTATCGGCGGCGGTACCTTTAAAATTGACGATAACGAATATAAGCTTTTCATAAATGAAAATGTAAATACTCTTCACGGCGGAATGATAGGCTTTAATAAGCGCGTCTGGACAGTAGACGAAGAAACCGACAACAGCGTTACCTTCGGATACTACAGCCCCGACGGAGAAGAAAACTTCCCCGGAAACTTAAAGGTTACCTGTAAGTATACCTTAACCGACAACAATGAGCTTAAGCTCGAATATAAAGGAACCTGTGATAAGGATACGGTAGTAAATCTTACTAACCATTCCTACTTCAATCTCGGCGGTATCCATAGCGGCTCTATACTGGATAACGAGCTTCAGATTTTCGCTGACTACTATACACCTGTAAACAGCCAGCTTATCCCTACAGGCGAGCTCCGTTCCGTAGAGGGTACAGGCTTCGACTTCAGACAGCCTAAGGCTATAAGCCGTGATTTAGCTGACGAGGGAATTATCGGCTATGACCATAACTTCGTTCTCGGCGAGCCTCACGTTATGAGAAAGGCGGCGGTAGTATTCGACCCTAAGAGCGGAAGAGAAATGACCTGCTACACAGATAAGCCCGCTATCCAGCTTTATACTGCAATAGGTCTAAACGGCGAAATCGGTAAGGACGGAAAGTATATGAATATTCAGACTGCACTCTGTCTCGAAAGCCAGTATTCCCCCGACTCCCCCAACCAGCCTAATTTCCCCTCCCCCATATTAAGAAAGGGCGAGGAATATAACTTTACTACCGTTTACGAATTCGGCGTAAGAAAGTAAATAAAAGTAAGTCCGTTTCTCGGAAGGAGAAGCGGACTTTTCTTGTAAAATATCAGAAATTATTTACCCCGCAGTTTCTTCGACTGCGGGGCTACTGTTTCTTGAAAAAGGCAGGAACTGCCCAAGGGGGCACCCCTTTATTTCTTGATTGTTACTGTCTCAACGTCGTCGTGAGTAGTTCTGTTTTCGGCGATAGAGGACTTAAGAAAACGAATCTTAGTTCTGTCGCTTCCTGTTTCGATAAGAACAGTATCATCCTGAACGCTTAAAACTCTTCCTATGATGCCGCCTGTTGTTACTACCTCGTCGGCAACCTGTAAGTTCTCGCGCATTTCCTTATCTCTCTTGGCTCTCTTCTTCTCGGGTCTTATAAGAAGGAAGTAGAATACCACGATCATAAGAATAAAGGGAATAATCGCAGTAAGCATTGTCACTAAGTCCATTCCGCCCTGTGCGGCTGTATCCGCTGCGGCGGGATTTAAAAGCTTTAAAAATTCCATTTTAAAATTCCTTTCTTTTGTTTGCTGAAATACAAACTATATTATACTATATTTTTCCTGCAAATGCAAGTTAATTTTAAACTTTTACCGCTATTTATCTTACAATATAATCCTTATATCCCTTAATTCTGAGGATTTCCTCTGCTTCGTCGGCAAAGGAGCTGTTTATAACGGGGACAATCGTAATATTTCCGCCGATTTTCGAAGCTATATAGGCGGTAGCGTCCTCTACGAGATTTTTATAAGCGGCAGGAAACCCTTCCTCGGGAGGGAAGCTGTCCCTGTCGATAACGAGAGCGATTCTCGTATTTCCGAGAGCCGATATATCCTTAAGGATTTCCGCTGTAGAGCCGTATTCCTCGGAGACGATATCCTCCGCCCTTATTTCAACAAGTACATCGGGCTTTAAAAAGCTCTGAAGCATACTGTAGCGGTTATCGCTGAAATAATCGGGGCTTAAATATTCCCTGTCGTAGCCCTGGAGAGGCGGAAAGACAAGCTTCCTGTATATGATTTCAGTAATTCCCGAAGCGGTAATTTCATCGTGTATTCTTCCGATATAGGCTACCGAAGCTTCGCTGTCGGGTCTTATCCACCGTATAGGCTCATCTCCGCTCTTGTAGTCAAGCCAGGATACGTCCTCCCCGTAGCATTTATAGCTTATTTCAGGGAATGCTATCGCTCCCGCATTATCCTTAAGAACGGAAATTTCCGCTATGGGTGTAACGCCTATTTCTCCGAAAATCTCCACTATTTCCGAAAGGGTCATACTGCCCTTTATAAGCTTATTTTCCTCTAAGCCTTCTATCTCGGATTTATAATGGAAATATCCGCTTTCGTCCTTTAAAAGTATTACCGCCGAATTATAGCCCGAATTCTTAGCTTCCGCAAGAGCCGAGGAAAGGCTGGCTCTGTTGGATAAAGCGCCGCTCGGTAAGGTAAAGGCCTTATACTCGTCGGCTATAACAGGCTCTTCTGAAACAGGCTCCTCGGTAGTAGTCGTAGTAACCGCTTCGGTAACGGCTTCCGTTACAGGCGTCTCGGTAACTGCCTCAGTTTCGGGAGCCTTTGTAACCGAAGCGGAAGGCGTCCACTTTATTTCATTATCACTCTTATCCCGTCCGAAGAAGTCCAGTATCGGCTTCCCGAGACAAAATCCCACAAAGGCCAGTGCCGCTAACGCCACTATAAGTATAACCATACCGGCTATTTTCTGTGATTTTGTTTTTTTCGGACGATAGATATTTTTTGTATGTCTTATCTTTTTTCCGAAATTCTTTCTTTTTTTCAAAACTATCTCCTTTGATATATATGTAAACTAAAATGCAGAGGTTGTATACCCTGTAAATGCATAAAGAGCGAGGGAAAGTATTCCTACATACACCAGCATAATGGGAAAGCCTCTGAATGCGGCAGGAACAAGAGGCGAATTAAGTCGTTCTCCTGCAATATAAAGAAGATACGAGGCTAAAAGGAAGCCTATTCCCGTACCGAAGCCGTAGCCGATATATGTAAATATATCGCTACCTTGCTGTGAACATAGGAAAAGAGCGCCCACAACGGAGCAGTTGAACACCGAAAGGTGAACGTACTTTTTAAGGCTCTTAAAAAGCTTCGGAGAAAATCTCCAGATTATTATAAGGGTTACAATATATATTATACCTATTAAAAGTATATATAGAAGCGGCATAACGAGATTATACCACTCGTTCTTCCCGAGGACGTTATCGAGAATCCATACGAAGGGGGAAGAAATCGTGGTTATATAGGTTATTGCAACGAAGAAGCCCGATACGTGCTCTTTTTTACGGGAAGCGTAGATAAGAACGTTAGCGCCCAGCGCTCTTTCAAGTATGGAGTTCTGTACAAAAACTGCGATTATTGCCGCTGAAAGTATGTTTAAGAATACGTTCATTTATCTTCCTTCACCTCTTCGCTTTTTTGCTCCTCGGGGGCGATATCCTGCCCGAGAGCTACAATTTCCTCAAATTCGGCAAGAATATCCTTGTTGCTTAAAAATTCCATATCAAGAAGATTGTTTTCCGCCTTGGCCTTCTTTGCGGCGGATTTATAAATCTTTATCTTTTCCTTTTCAGTATGCTTCTTTCCTACGAGGAATTCGCCCATATCCTCCGCATATTCCGCAAGGGATTCCTCAGGGCTTTCGACTTCGTCTTCGGCTCTGTTCTTCCTGTAGTTGTATACGGCACGGCATACGCCTGCTCCTATGCCTACAAAAAGGAAGCCGCCGAAGGTAGTTTCGAGAGCCGGTATAGTAAAGGGCATAGCTACCTCGGTACCGAAAATTCTTCCATCGGAGAAAAGCTCACGGATAAAGCCCGTAATAAGACAGGCCATATCGAAGCCCCCGATAAATACAAGTACGTCGGGTATCATCTTCTTTATTGACTCGTGGTAGAATCGGGTCTCGGTTTTCGAGAGAAGAAGAGAATTTGTAACAAGTATAGGGAGATAGACTCCTACCGAGGTAAGGAGGGCTTCTCCGAAAAGCTGTTCGGCGAGCAGTACCGTAGGTATATAAAGTGCCGCCGCCGCTATACAGTAAAGTATAACTCTTATGGTATATACGATTGCGCGAGGAATAAAGCGGCAAAGGACTATCGCCGCAAAGGTAACCAATGAAAAAACAAAGCATATAGCCAGGCTTTTCATAAAGGTTGACGCACAGGCGATTACGGGAGCGATAAGAATACCGCTCATAAACACCATATTCTGTTTTATAAAACCGTCCTTAAGACTAATTTTGTTTTCCATTTATTTAGTACCCTGCTTATTATTTTTTTGCTGTGATTTCTGCTTGGGCTGTTTAATTATGTGCAGTATTTTTGACTTAGGGGAGGTAGGCTTTACGTCCTGCTCCTTGGGGGAGGAGCCCTTATTCATCTCCCTCATAGCCTTCATATAATCGTTGGCTTCCTTTTCCTGCTTCTTACGGATAAGCTCTTCCTTTTTCCGCTTAAGCTTAAGCTCGCTCACATATCTTGTAACAATATTGGTTTTCTTGCGGTTAATTTTAGTAACCTTATTATCTATGGGAGGCATATTATAATTAGTCGGGGGTACAATAATTTCCATAGTATCGGAAATTCTTTTACCCTCCTCGTCGCTCCTTGCGTCACGGCTAAGTCTCTCGTATCTTCCCATATCCTTATGGAGATAAAGAGCCGCCTTTTTAAGGCTTCGTCCTATAGCGACGCAGATTTCGTCCAGTCGGAGAGACAGGGCGTTAGCGATAAGAATTACGAATATAAAGGAGCCTTCTACCTTTCCGAAATGCCTGAAAAGACAACCCAGTACTCCTATAATGAGACCGTAGGCTATCTTTCCCGAAAGAGTTTTCGGAACAGTCTGGGGGTCGGCGGCGAGAAATACAAAGCCGAATATAAGATATCCGCCGATAAGCTCTAAGGTAAGGGTTTCGGCTATTCCCGAATATACGGGGAAAAGCGCCGTTAAGCCGCAGTATGAACCGAGACCGAAAAGAATAACGGTAAGGGAGAGGGAGCGCCTGCAAATAAGACACACGCCGCATACTGTAAGCACAAGAAAATGAGTAGTTCCCATAGGCCCCGCGAAATTACCGATAAGCATATTCAGGAAGGAAACCGAGGGGGCTGTACCTATCTTAAGAAGATAGCTCTCTATTCCCGGTACAAGGTTTACGCCTAAGTCGCCGAAGGCTGAGGGGCTTGTTCCTGCCTCGGGGTAAAGAAGCATATCGGTAGGATAGCATATTATAAGAAACGCTATTGCAACACAGGTAGGGTTGAATATGTAATTGTCCTTACCGCCGAAAATATGCTTTACGGATATGGCAAGAATCGCTCCACCGATAACGAGGATGTAATTAAGGGACGCAGGCACCATAAGCGAAATACAAAGACCTGTTGCGATAGTTGAAAGGTCCTTCGGATTATAGGTCTTTTTCGTCATACGACAGAATAATGCATCACTCAGCATACACGCCATAACGGAGAAAATACCGATTAAAAAGGCACGGAGACCGTACTGCCATACGCTGAGCCCGAAAAGAGCCGTAAGGCATATAAGCTGGTCGCCGTATATTGATTTTTGTTTACGGACCTTTTTCTTCGGGGCTTCGCCGTAGGTCCTTACTTCTCCGTCAAACATATCGAGAAGCTCTGTTTTATCTTCACGCATCTATACGTTCCTTTCCCCTTGGATTTATCGCCGATATGCGGGGGACATATCTTAAATTTTAAATTATGAAAGGATAATTATGAAATACGATACACTAAGCCGCAATACCGTTAAAATCACACTTACCGAGGAGGATATGAGGCGGTATTCTCTCCGTACCGAGGATATCTCGAAGCGTAATACGGAAACGAAACGCGCTCTTACAGGCTTCATAAACCGTATCCAGGGGCTTAACCCCGTATTCCCGGGATATGAAACAGACAGGCTTTTTCTCGAAGCCTTTCCCCGTGCCGACGGGGGCTGTATCCTCTATGTATCGACTCTCGGAATTAACAATACTCCTGTAGAGTCTCATACCGATATACCGAAGGTAACGAACAATAAGCTTATGCTTATTACCGATAATATATCCGATCTTGCCGCATTTTCACGGGCCTTATCGGGAATTTCTCCCGAGCTTGGGCTTTTTCTTTATTACCTGGGCAGCAGCTTTATGCTTATAATCCCTGCGCCGAGGCTTAAAGCGGAAAAGCTCTCCGCTCTTATTTCGGAATACGGCGAGCTTTCCGTAAGCTCTTCGGAAATAGCCTTTACCGAAGAACACGGACGGCTTCTTTCCGATTCCGATACTCTTATGAAGCTTTTAAGGCTTTCTTAGCTTCTTAAAAGCTTAGCCGCTTCCTCCATATTCTCTGCACGGAAAAGATAGGTTCCCGAAACGAGAATATTTGCGCCGGCTTCTCTTACGAGCTTCGCGGTTTCGAAGTTTATTCCTCCGTCAACCTGTATATCCAGCATAGGAGCTCTTTTTCTTACCTCGGAAATCTTTCCGAGGGTTTCTTTTATAAAGCCCTGTCCGCCGTAGCCCGGCTCAACAGTCATAATAAGAATCATATCTACCTTATCCAGATAAGGGAAAACCGTTTCTACGGGAGTGTTGGGCTTTATCGCCAGTCCTGCCTTAACGCCGCAGGCCTTTATCTCCTCTATTACCGAGGAAATATCACAGTCGCTTTCTGCGTGGAAGGTGATTATATCGCTTCCTGCGTCAGCAAAAAGCTTTATCTGACGCTGTGGGTGGAGTACCATAAGGTGGGTGTCCGTAACCGCACGGGAATGAGGCTTTATAGCCGCCTGTACCGAGCTTCCGTAGGTTATATTTTCAACGAATTCTCCGTCCATTACATCATAATGGAGATATTCGATATTATTATCGTCTATTTTTTTCGCCATTCCCTTTAAATCCCCGAGATCGGAGTTTAAAATCGAGGCGGAAATTTTAATTTCAGGCATAATTCTACCTCTTTCCTTTCGGTGCAGTTCTTCCCGATACCGAAAATTACTCATACTAATGATACCGCAAAATCCGTCTATCGTCAAGCATTTTTCAGGGTCTTTTAACCCCCGTCCCGAAAAATAGTGAAATTCAACAGTTAAAGCTTATAATTATACAAAAATATACGATTAAATAGCAATAGAAATCCCGTTGTAAGATATACTGCCTTACAACGGGTTTCACATTATAAATTATTCAGTCCGTACTTCTTGAATATTGTCGGGAAGTCACGATAGCTTATGTCAAGGTCTACTCCGCCCTTAATACCCTTTACCTTTCCTGTAAAGGAATACTGCCAGATATAGTAGCCGCCGTCATAGGTTACCTTATCGCTTACCTGTGCGAGCCATAAGGAGAATTTATCTATTTCGGTCATATCGAGATAGGTCTCGATCCAGTTCTTATAGGAATAAAGCATAGGATAATACTTATTCTCCATAAGTACCTCGAAGAAGGCCTCTATCATCTGTGTGAGCTTCTTCTTTCCTATCTTACCCTGGAACTCTTCTTCAAGGTCGAGGATGACGGGATACTGGATTTTATAGCCGTCGATTACGTCAACGAAAAATTCCGCTTCCTCGATTATTTCGGATACAGAGGTCGCATAGCTATAGAAATAAACGCCTACGTCGATACCGTTTTCCTGTGCGCCCTTGATATTCTGCTTGAAATAATCGTCTTCCTTCATCTGATTATTCTTGCCTGCACGGCCTCTTGCCGCACGGATAATAGCGAATTCAACTCCCGAATCCGCAACCTTTTTCCAGTCGATATCCCCCTGCGCATAAGAAACGTCGATACCCTTTCTCTTTACAACGGGAGCGTCAATAAGAATGTCAACGGTCATATCCTGATATTCGTATGCAACACGATTATCCACGAAGGTACCGCCGTTCGTCACGAAAATTATCTTGAATCTCGTATAGCTGGAGGTTTCGGTAAGAGTGATATTACCGCTGCACTTTACGTTAGACTTGGAGCCTACAACAAGGTGGCCGTTTACAGTAATTTTACCGCTTTTTGTAATACGGAAGGGACATCTTAACTGAAGGTAGCTGCCCTCGTTCGTTACGATTTTTCCGCTTAATGTAGCGTCGGCGCTCTTGAAGAAGGAAAGCTCGCCCTTATTTAATATGTAAGCGCTTTTATACATTTTTACTTCCGAGGAGGTCTGTAAAACGCCCTGATTATAAACCGTAACAGTACCGCTTAAATTAAGCTTACCGCTTACTGAGGACTGGAGCGTTCCGTAAACGTTAAGGTCGGCATTCTGTTTTACGGAGATATTACCACTGCTGGTAACCTTACCGTTCTTCGCCACAGAAAGCTCTCCGTAAACGTTAAGAGTGCCTTTTTTGTAAATCTTGAGCTCGCCGCCCGCCTTTACGCTCAGCTTTGTTCCTTCGGGAATTGTAACCGCCTTATTTATTTTAACCGTTTCGGTTATTTTATAGGAGCTGTTGGCTTCGAGGGGCGATTTTCCGTCCCATTCCACAACCTCCGCCGAGGCTATAATTCCGAAAGCGACGAACATAACACCCGTTATAAGAGCAGTTACTGCCGCTTTAAGTATAGTCTTATACTTCTTCATATTTTCTTCCTTTCGAGATAAATTTATCTATACCTTATTTTCTCATATTTGAGCCCAATTGTCAATATAATTTAGGAATTACCATAATTTTTCACTTATATATGAAAATCCTGCAGTAGCTGATACTGCAGGATTTGATTTTTTATTAAAGGCAGGAACTGCCCAAAGAGGCTCTCTTTATTCCTCCATAGCCTTCTTTAAGTCCTGGGGGCGCTGACGAACCTTGATATGAACGTCACGAAGCTGCTGCTCGGTAACCTCTGTAGGTGCGCCGAGAAGTAAGTCCTGTGCATTGGAATTTAAGGGGAATGCGATAACCTCTCTGATACTTTCCTCGTCGAGAAGAAGCATAATCATACGGTCGATACCGAACGCCATACCTGCGTGAGGCGGAGCGCCGAACTTGAACGCGCTGTAAAGTGCGCCGAACTTAGCCGCTACGTCTTCTTCTGTGTAGCCTGCGATTTCGAATGCCTTAACCATAACGTCGATGTCGTGGTTACGTACTGCACCGGAAGCAAGCTCAACGCCGTTACACACAACGTCGTACTGGTAAGCGAGAACGTCGCAGGGATTCTTTGTATTAAGAGCTTCAAGCTCGCCCTGAGGCATAGAGAAGGGGTTATGCGTAAAGATAGGCTTTCCTGTTTCCTCGTCCTCCTCGTACATAGGGAAGTCAACTATCCAGCATATCTCGAAGCTGTCGTTATCGATAAGCTCCATACGGTTAGCAACCTCAGTTCTGATGAGGCCTGCGAACTTTTCTGCGTTCTTCTTTGTATCGGCGATAAAGTAGAGAACGTCTCCGCTTTCGAGGGCAGCACGGCTGATAAGCTCCTCTCTGTCTCCTTCGCGGAGGAACTTGTCGATAGGTCCGTTAAAGCTCATATCCTCTTCAACCTTGAAGTAGCCGAGACCCTTCATACCGATAGAAAGCGCATATTCTTCCATACTCTTGAAGAAGGTCTTGGACTTTTCAGCCATCTTAGGAACACGGATAGCTCTTACAGTCTTATTTGCGAAGGGCTTGAAGGCGCTGTCAACAAATAAGTCGGAAACATCAATTATAAATAAGGGGTTTCTGAGGTCGGGCTTATCGGAGCCGTACTTAAGCATAGCCTCCTCAAAAGTAATTCTCGGGAAGGGAGCCTTAGTAAACTTCTTCTTTCCGAACTTTTCGAGAATAGCAGGGAAAATATTTTCAGCAACAGCAAAAACATCCTCCTGTGTAGCGAAGCTCATTTCAAGGTCAAGCTGGTAAAATTCGCCGGGAGTTCTGTCGGCTCTTGCGTCCTCGTCACGGAAACAGGGTGCAAGCTGGAAATATCTGTCGAAGCCCGATACCATATAGAGCTGCTTGAAAATCTGAGGAGCCTGGGGGAGAGCATAGAACTTTCCGTGATGCTTTCTGCTGGGAATAAGGTAGTCTCTTGCGCCCTCGGGAGAGGAGGTGGAAAGAATGGGAGTCTGGAGCTCGAGGAAGTTCATTTCTGTCATTCTTTCTCTCATAAAGGACATAACCTTGGAACGGAACACGATATTATCGTGTACCTTCTTGTTTCTCATATCAAGGAAGCGGTACTTAAGACGGATATCCTCGCCGCTTTCTGTTGAGGAAGGAACCTCGAAGGGGAGTAAGGTAGAAACCTTACCGAGAATGTTTACGGACTGAGCCGAAAGCTCAACGGTACCTGTAGCAATCTTGCTGTTGAAGGTACTTTCGTCACGCTTTAAAATCTCGCCGCTTATGGATACTGCACATTCCTTATTTATACCCTCGAGAAGCTGTTCGTTATTCTGGAAGGTAACCTGTAAAATTCCGTAATGGTCACGAAGGTCGATAAACTTGATACCGCCGTGGTCACGGATGTTTTCTACCCAGCCCGATACACGGACGGTCTTTCCGATATCGCTTTCGGAAATCATTGATGTGTTATGGTCGCGATACTTGTTTTCTAAAAACATTTTGTCTGCCTTTCTTTATCCCTTTAATTTCTTTTCGAGCATTTCTTTTATTGCATTGGGAGTTGCCTGTCCCTTCAGGGCCTTATTAGCCTGACCCATAAAGAAGCCGAATACCTTCATTTCGCCTGCACGATACTGTTCTACGGGCTTCGGGTTGTCGGCAATAAGCTTGTCAATAACAGCCTCCATAGCGCCGGTATCTTCCTTTATCCATAAATCCTTTTCGTCGCAGATTTCCTGGGGAGTCTTACCTGTTTCAATCATTTCAACGAAAATGGTCTTATAGTTGCTCTTATTTACCTTATCGGTATCACCCAGCTTTATAAGAGAAGCGAGCTCCTTAGGCCCGAACTTAAGGCTATTCATACTTAATTCGCCGAGATTTATTCTTCTCATAAATTCGCCCAGCATAAAATTAAGTACTGTCTTAGGATTATCGTATTCCTTTATAGCCGCTTCATAGAAGTCACAGATATCCTTGTCGTTTATAAGGTTATCCGCGTCGGCCTCATTCATACCGTACTGCTCCATATATCTCTTCTTGATACTGTCGGGCATTTCGGGGATGCTGTCCTTTATAGCCTGAAGCTCCTCTTCGGTAAAGATGATAGGGGGGATATCCGGGTCGGGGAAATAACGGTAATCGTGTGCGTCCTCCTTGGAGCGAAGAGTTGAGGTTTCGCCTGTGCTGTCGGAGAAACGTCTTGTTTCCTGGAATACCTCGCCGCCTGCCTCTAAAATTTCAGTCTGGCGGTAAATTTCATAGTCAATCGCTCTCGCTATCGCCTTAACGGAGTTGAGGTTCTTTATTTCTGCTCTTGTTCCGAGCTTATCGGAGCCCTTTTCAGCAAGAGAAATATTAACGTCGCATCTTAATGAGCCCTGCTCCATTTTACAGTCGCATACGCCCGCATACTTAAGGAGAAGTCTTATTTTATCAACGAATGCCACAACGTCCTCGGCGCTGTGGAAATCGGGCTCGGTAACTATCTCGATAAGAGGAATACCACAACGGTTATAGTCTGCAAGACTGCTCTTTGTGGCTTCATCGTGAACGAGCTTGCCTGCGTCCTCTTCGAGGTGGATACGGTTTATTCTTATACGCTTTTCCGTATCGCCAACCATTATGTCAACGTGTCCGTCGAGACATACGGGTCGGGGCATCTGAGAAATCTGATATGCCTTGGGAAGATCGGGGTAGAAATAATTCTTTCTGTCCCATTTCGTAAAACGGGAGATTTCACAGTTCATTACATATCCTGCCTTAACGATATATTCTACGGCAGTATGATTAAGAATCGGGAGAGTTCCCGGAAGTCCCGAGCAAACGGGGCAGCAACGGGAATTAGGGTCGCCGCCGAATTCGGCGGAACAGGTACAGAACACCTTCGACTTGGTAAGGAGCTCTGCGTGGATTTCAAGTCCTATTGTAGGATATAATCTTGCCATTTTAAACTCCTTTCCTTATAAGCTGCAGCGTACGGGGCTGAAGGTCTTTTCGAAAGCGTCCGCCGCACCGATAATTGTAGCCTCGTCGAAGCGCTTTCCGACGATAGACATTCCTATCGGCATTCCGCCGCCTGTATAGCCGCAGGTTGTATTTATAGCAGGAAGTCCTGCAATATTAACGGTTACCGTACAGATATCGGCGGTATACATCTTTACAGGGTCGTTGTCCTGTACGCCGATTTTGTATGCAGGGCTGGGAGCTGTGGGAGTAAGGATAACGTCGGCCTTTTCGAATACGTCGTTATATTCCTTGATGATTTCCTGCTTTAAGGCTAAGGCCTTACGGTAATAAGCGTCGTAGTAGCCGCTTGAAAGCGCATAGTTTCCGAGAAGAATACGGCGCTTTACTTCCTCGCCGAAGCCTCTGTTACGGCTGTCTCTTATCATTTCCTCGTAGGTCTTTCCCTCGCCTCTTAAGCCGTACTTTATACCGTCGTAACGGGAAAGGTTGGAAGCGGCCTCTGCGGAAGAAATAAGGTAGTATGCGGGAACTGCGTACTTAAGGGTACTGATTGAGCAGTCGATAAGCTCTGCGCCCATTTTTTCATATTCCTTAGCGGCGTTCATAACTGCATTCTTAACGTCTTCGTCTACGGAATCGTTATAGAACTCTCTCGGAAGGGCAATTTTCATACCCTTTACGCCCGAGCCGATTTTTTCGTTGAAATTTCCTGCAGGAACATCCTTAGAGGTAGCGTCTCTCATATCGCGTCCTGCGATAGTGTTAAGAATAATGCCGCAGTCCTCGGCTGTTCTTGCTAAGGGGCCTATCTGGTCGAGGGAGCTTCCGAAGGCTACGAGACCGTAACGGGAAACTCTTCCGTAGGTAGGCTTTAAGCCTGTAACACCGCAGAAGGACGCAGGCTGACGGATAGAGCCGCCTGTATCGCTTCCGAGAGAAGCGGCACAGAAGCCGGCCGCAACGGAAGCGGCGGAGCCGCCCGAGGAGCCGCCCGGAACACATTCCGTATTATATGGATTCTTTGTTTTGGCGAAAGCGGAGGTCTGTGTCGAGCCGCCCATAGCGAACTCGTCCATAGAAACCTTACCTAAAAGAACATAATTCTCCGCCATAAGCTTTTCTACTGCGGTAGCGGTATAGGGCGGAACGAAATCGCCCAGCATTCTTGAAGCGCAGGTTGTTCTTATTCCCTCGGTACACATATTATCCTTTATCGCTAAAGGAATACCTGTAAGGGAAGAAGCCTTTCCGCTGTCGATTACTGCCTGAGCCGCCTTTGCGTTTTCGAGGGCAGTATCCTCTGTAACGGTAATAAAGGACTGAATCTTATCGTCATTCTTCTTTATTTCGGCTAAAAATTCGCCTGTTAATTCTACTGCACCGATTTCCTTATTATCGAGGGCTTTACGAAGCCCTGCCACAGTGACATTCTTTAAATCCATTTCCTGTTCCCCTCCTTATTCCATCATTTTCGGAACAACATAGCAGTCGTCTCTGGGCTGAGTATTCTGCTGAAGCTTTTCCGTAGGGAAAGAGGGAGCGGAAACGTCCTCTCTTAAATCCTTGTATTCAATTTCGTTATGATCCTTGGTATCGTCGTAGGATATATCGTATTCCTTTATAGTGTCCATAAGGTCAATAATATCGGACATTTCGGAGATAACCTTTTCCTGCTCCTCGCCGCTGTAGTTAAGCTTGGAGAGGCGACAGAGATGTTCGAGTGTAGCGATATCCATTATTTTCTACCCTTTCTGTGAAGCTTTAGGGGGTTATCTCTCCGATTTTTTCGGACAATAACCCTATTATCCAATCTATTATACTACAAAACGAATGGTATTGCAAGTTTTTTTAAATATTTTTCTAAAAAAAGAATTCCACTGCGAAAAACACAGTGGAATTTCTCTTTTATAGTCCTTTTTAACGAATATCAGGCACGGACTATGAATTATCCGCCCTGCCATTTTAAATCCGTCCGCCACAGGCGGACTCCTCAATTATTCATTATTCACTATTCGTTATTCATTATTACTTACAGTAACGCTTCCGCCCTTTTCCATACTGAAAATATAGAGACCGTTCTCATATTTCGCCTCGGCGCCCTTTATCGTCAGGGGTATATCGCTGTAGATACGGCATTCTCCGCCCTTATCGGAAATAATTCTCGCTCCTTCGAGCCTTCCGTTTTTCCAGGAGAAGTCTGTAGTAAAGCCGCCTCTTGCTCTTAAGCCCCTTGCCTCGCCCTCGCTCCATTCGGAGGGGAGCGCAGGAAGAAAACGGATTTCACCGCTGTGGCTCTGAAGAAGGGCTTCGGTAATGCCTGCCGCACCGCCGAAGTTTCCGTCAATCTGGAAGGGGGGATGACTGTCGAACATATTGGGGTTGGTGGAATGGGTAAGAAGAAGCTTTATATTCTCGGAAACCTTATCTCCGTCAAGAAGTCTCGCCCACATATTTATAATCCACGCCCTCGACCAGCCTGTATGGCCGCCGCCGTAGGATAAGCGCCTGTCGATAGTAGCCTTCGCCGCTTCCGCAAGCTCGGGGGTAAAGCGTCTTGTAATCTGGTCGGCGGGATAAAGACCGAAAAGCTGGGAGATATGTCTGTGTCCGGGCTCGGCTTCATCGTAATCCACCGCCCATTCCATAATCTGACCGTATTTTCCGATTTTATTCTCGGGAAGTCGGCTCATAAGCTCTCGGAGCTTTTCTCCGAATTCCTTATCTATGCCTAAGATTTTTCCGCTTTCTATTATAGCGGTAAACAGCTCCCTTAAAATCTGGGTGTCCATTGTGGGACCCATACAAACGCTTCCCTGTTCGCCGTTTTCCGCAATATATGTATTTTCGGGAGAGGTAGAGGGGCAGGTAACAAGCTCTCCCCTTTCATTCTCAATAAGGAAATCAACGAAAAATTCCGCCGCTTCTCTCATTACGTCGTACTGCTCGGAAAGGAAGGCGATATCCTTCGTGAAGCGGTAATGCTCATAGATATGGAGACAGAGCCACGCCGCCCCCATAGGCCATATCGTAGCGGGAATCCATTCATCCTGTGGTGCGGTATCGCCCCATATATCAGTGTTGTGGTGGCACATAAAACCGCCGCAGTTATACATTATTCTCGCAGTCTCTCTTCCGTTCTCCCTCATTCTGTCGAGGTGGTCGAAAAGAGGAAGGTGACATTCGGGAAGATTTACTGCCTCGGTACCCCAGTAGTTCATTTCCGTATTTATGTTTATTGTGTACTTACAGCCCCAGGCAGGCCACATATCCTTATTCCATATACCCTGAAGGTTAAGAGGAAGCGTTCCTTCACGGCTTCCCGAAATAAGAAGATATTTTGCGAAGCTCCAGTATAATGCCGCTAAAGCCATATCCTCGCCGTTATAATTCTTTATACGCTGGTCGGTGTGAATGTCCGAGAAGTCCCTGCCTGAAATGGTAAGGGATGAACGGTTATAGAGCCTGTGGTAATCCTCCTCGTGGGAAGCCTTAAGGGCAGTATACCCCTTTCTCAGAGCCTTTCTCGCGTCGTTAAGAGCGGCTCTTTCATAATCCGCTCTGTAGAAGTCTGTACGACAGGATATTACAAGAGTAACCTCGTCACAGCCTTCCGCAAAGAGCCTTGCACCCTCGGTAAAAACTCTTCCGCCTACGGAGGAAGCGGAAATTGCGGTATAATAGCCTACGCCCTTTTCCGAGCCTGTAGAGCCGCAGTATATCAGGGTATTTCCGTCATAATCCGTATTTTCGTCGTAATCGTCGTCTCTTCCGTCTATCGCTGCGGTAAAGCTTATTCTTCCGCCCATATCTGCGGTAAAATGAAGGGCAATAACATTATCGGGATTAGAGGCTATAACTTCACGCTTGAAGCTTGCTCCGCCGCTTTTCCATTCTGTAACCGCCACAGAATTATCAAGGTCAAGATAACGCTTATAATCGCTTATGTCGTCATGTCCCGACCATATATTGAGGACGCCTAAGGGCTGGTAATGTCTCTGCTGGGTACGGGTACCGAAAAAGGC
>JAZNMN010000061.1:0-52789 GCA_045579625.1 Ruminiclostridium sp. | reverse complement strand
CTGCACCGTCTTGCGTTGCATATTTCTTTTAATATACAACTTTAAGAGCCTTATATTTAAGACTCTTAAAATTGCCTATCAATAAGAATGGTGGAAGCGGGTGGATTCGGACCACCGAAGCTAACGCAACAGATTTACAGTCTGCCCCCTTTGGCCACTCGGGAACGCT
The DNA here is from genome assembly GCA_045579625.1 of Ruminiclostridium sp. Taxonomy (GTDB): domain Bacteria; phylum Bacillota; class Clostridia; order Oscillospirales; family Ruminococcaceae; genus Ruminiclostridium_E. Next base: position 52,620 of record JAZNMN010000061.1, on the reverse strand, counting down.
TCCTCATATAAAGTTTCCGTTACCGGAAACAAGCCTGCTTCAGAAAAGCAGTACATAATATAAAAATGCCTTAATCAAGATAAGGCATAAAATGGAGCTGGTGGACGGACTCGAACCCCCGACCTGCTGATTACAAATCAGCTGCTCTACCAACTGAGCTACACCAGCCTACAACTTTTATAGTATACCACGTGTTTTTGAGTTTGTCAACCCTTTTCGACAATTTTTTTCGAAAATATTTTTTGTCATAAATGCTCCCACAGGAATATAATCCTATAGAATAATTGACATAATCTGCTTTTCGCTGTATAATTATTGAAGCGGTTATGTCCCGATAGGAGGGCCGTTTATGGAGCCGCTGTTTTTCTTTTTGACTGTTTTTTTCGGTATTTTCGGGGCTTATGTGTTTTTAAAGCTCCTGTATAAAGGCGTGATTGCCCTTTTATCAGTAAGACGCAGGAAGAGGTGAAATAATGCAGGAAAGCGAAAATAATCTCCAGATACTCTGCGGCACGGCGGAGGAGATTATCTATAAAAATGCGGAGAATGGCTATATTGTTCTTACGCTTAATTGTGACAATACTCCCGAAACCGTTGTGGGAACACTCGGAGATATCGTTGAGGGCGAATCACTTAAGCTAAGGGGCAGTTACATCTCCAATGCAAAATACGGCAGGCAGTTCAAGGCTGTGACCTGTGAACGGACTCTTCCCACAACAGCAGAGGAAATACGCCGTTACCTCGGAAGCGGAATAATTAAGGGTGTAGGTCCTGCAATGGCTAAGAAAATCGTAGCCGCCTACGGAAGAGAAGCCCTCGATATAATAGAGAACGATCCGAAAAGGCTCTCGGAGCTTAACGGAATCACGATAGACAAGGCGATATATATTGGCCACGAATTCAAGAAGCTGAACGGTATAAAAACAATTATAGAATTCCTTCAGAAATATAATATCAGTCCGATTACCGCCTCTCTCGTATGGAAGGAATACGAGGCGAAAAGTATGGCTCTCGTAAAGGAGAATCCATATCTTCTCTGTGAGTCGGAATTTGAGGTTGATTTTAATATAGCCGACAGGATAGCTTATGACCTTGAGCTTTCTATGTACAGCGTCAACCGAATTAAGGCGGGAATTGCTTATGTACTCCGTGAAAATGCTTTTGCGGGACACACCTGTCTCCCTCGTGAAAAGCTTTCCGAAACGGTATGCAGAATTATAAACGTAGGTGAGGATGATTTTGATAAGGCGCTTTGGGAAGGGCTCCAAGAGGGCGACTTTGCCGAGCTTCCTATGGCTAAGCGTACATATATCTACCTGTATGAATATTATGCGGCGGAAAAGTATATAACCGATAAGATATCGGTTATGCTTAAGCTTTCAGCACCCCTCGAAAAGGACTATTCCGAGGAGATAGCGGGAGTTGAATGGTCGGAGGGGATAAAGTACGAGGATTTACAGAAGGCCGCAATAAACGGCGCTCTCGGAAACAACCTGTTCATTCTTACAGGCGGTCCCGGTACGGGTAAAACTACCACCCTGAACGCTGTTATCCAGCTCTGCCGAAGCAAGAGGAAAAGACTTCTTCTTGCGGCGCCTACAGGGCGTGCGGCGAAAAGAATGTCCGACCTTACGGGACAGCCTGCCAAAACTATTCACAGGCTTCTCGAGGTAGATTTCTCCAATAAATCCAATAAGCTTAAATTCAAGCATAACGAGCTGAATACGCTGAATGCGGATGTTATAATAATAGACGAGATGTCTATGGTTGACGTGCTTCTTTTCGAGGCTCTTTTAAGGGCAGTACGCCCCGAGAGCAAGCTTATTCTTGTAGGCGACTCAAACCAGCTTCCCAGCGTCGGCGCAGGAAATATTCTCCGTGACCTTATGGCGACGGGACTTATTCCTACCGTAGAGCTTAAAGAGATTTTCCGTCAGGCGGCGGAAAGCCTTATCGTAACTAACGCACATTCTATCGTAAACGGCGAAATGCCCGAGCTCGATAACCGTAAGAAGGACTTCTTTTTTATGCAGACCGACAGCGATAATGATACTGCACGGATAGTTATAGACCTGATAAGGACAAGACTTCCGAAAAGCTACGGTTATTCGCCTATCGACGATATTCAGATTCTTTCTCCCACAAAAATGAGCCCGGCAGGCACAAAGGAGCTTAACCGTTCATTACAGCTTGCGCTCAATCCGCCGTCACGTATGAAAAAGGAGCTCAGATATTTTGACGTTGTGTTCCGTACAGGCGACAAGGTTATGCAGATAAAGAATGATTACGACGTTCTGTGGCAGAAGGGCGGAGAAAAGGGAACAGGCATATTTAACGGAGATATCGGTATAATTATGTCCGTAGATACAGGCAATTCTATCCTTACCATTGATTTCGACGGAAGGGTTGCGGTTTATACTACGGAAATGCTGAGTAAGCTCGAACACGCCTACGCTATAACAATCCATAAGAGTCAGGGAAGCGAATACAAGGCGGTAATAATGCCTCTTACGATGTTTACGCCCCAGCTTCTTTACAGAAATCTGCTGTATACGGGGGTTACACGTGCTAAGGAAATACTTGTTGTTGTAGGGAGCAGGACTGCCGTATCCTCAATGGTGGAAAACGACAGGAAAACCCTAAGGTACTCCTGTATAAAGGCTCTTCTCCGAGAAAAAACCGAATAGAAAAAACAGCAGACGTGCTTTGTGTAAGCGTCTGCTGTTTCGTTTATCGGGATTATTTCATTATTTCCTTGATTTTCTTTACGAGAGCCTCGGAAGCCTGCTGCTGAGTAGCCTCTGTGGGGTGCCAGTCTGCCGCATAGCCGAGAGAGCCGTCCTGAGGCTTGAATTTAAAGGTATCGATATTTGTATCGCCTGTTTCGGCGGTATAGGCCTCGACAGCCTTCTCAACGTAGGGGAAGAGGCTGTCTCCCATAACGCCTAAGGTACAGAGAAGCTTAGCGTCGGGATTCTTTTCCCTTATCGCCTTTAAGAATACCGTATATTCCTTGCTGTAGGTTTCACAGCGGTCGGTATAGGTCTTGCAGTAGCTTGAGTCATTGGTACCGAGATTTACAACGATAAGGTCGGGAACGTATCTTCCGAAATCCCAGTCAATATTATGGGGAGCGGTAGAATCCCCGAAGCAGTCATAGGAAAAGCCGAGGCTTTTGTAATACTGCGGTATGGTCTGGATCGCTATAGGCTCATCCCCCTCAGTCCAGCCGGAAATAATACCGTATCCGCTTGTGGAAAACATACTGTAGTCAGCGTCGAGCGCCTTTGCTGTCTTGTAGGCGTAGGCTCTTGTTACATCCTCGGTTGCGGTTTTGAAATGATGCTCCGCTACCTCGTCGTCTACTCCGTAGCCGCAGGTAATAGAGTCGCCGATAAATTCGATTTTTAAAGCCTTTTCTGCGGTAGGCTTTACCTTACCGTCGGTAACGATAGGCTTAACGCCCATAGTTGACATAGCGCATTCCGAAAGCTTTATGAAGGTTACTACCGAGGTCTTTTCCTCTTCGCTTTCGATAACCTTTACGGTAGCTTCCTCTGAATCGAGCTGTTTGTCAACAACCTTTTCGCCGTCAACATATACTGCGTAACGGGCATAATTTTCCTCGTTACCGCTCTTTTTTGAAGCGATTCCGCCGATAAGGCTCAATTCGAGATTTTTACCTGTAAATTCGAACTCGAAGCCTGTTCCCGATAAGGCGAACCAAAGGTTATCGTTCTGAAGACAGGTTCTTCCGATAAGCTTAACGTTTTCTTCGTTTAATACATAGGTGTTAGGCATATTTTCTTCCTCTGCTGTTATTTTTGTCGGTGTTGAACAGGAGCAAACCGAAGCTCCCAGGCATAATGCGGTAAGTATTGAAACTATTCTGCCGAATTTCATATTTACCCCTTCTGTCCGAGCTTCTTCTCGTTATGCGCAAGCAGTCTCTTGATGTTTGCCCTGTGCATAAAAATAAGCATAAAGCCGATAAAGGCGGAGAGTATGAGATTCAGTAATGCGGCGCCGTCATTATTCATAAATGAGAAGATATATACCGCTACAGGATAGCAGGCCGCCGCAATAATAGAGCCAAGGGAAACATATCTTGTTATAGCTACAATAACGCCGAAGATTCCGAGAAGAATGAGCGCAGGAATCCAGTTTATCGCCAGCATTGTGGAAAAGGTTACGAGAATGCCCTTTCCGCCCTTGAAGCCGTAGTATACGGGGAAGATATGGCCGAGAACGGCGAAAATTCCTGCAAGATAATTTATCCAGGTATAACCCTCGGCGCAGGAATAGGTGTCTATTCCGAGAGCGAATCTGAAAATAAGGGAAACAATTATAATAGAAAGAACTCCCTTTAAAATATCGCCTAAAAGAACGAAAAGTGCGGCGAGCTTTCCCTGTGTACGAAGGGTGTTTGTGAGCCCGGCATTACCGCTTCCGAGCTTTCTTATATCCTCGCCCGACTTGATTTTTGTTACGATTATCGCAGTATTCACGCCGCTTAAAAGATAGGGTATAATTACTGCCGCCGCATAGCACAGAATTACCGGTAATAAGTTATTATTCATATTCGAGCCTCCTTATTTATCCTCTCCTCGTTCTCTTACAACCATCTTTATCGGAGTAGCGTCAAGGCTGAAGGCCTCACGTATCTGGTTTTCGAGATAACGCTGATAGGAATAATGGAAAAGCTCCTTGTTGTTACAGAAGGTAACGAACGTAGGCGGCTTTGTGGAAGCCTGTGTCATATAATAGAGCTTTAAGCGCTTGCCCTTATCGGAGGGGGGCTGTACTCTTGCGGTAGCGTAGCTTAAAAGGTCGTTGAGCATACCTGTTGTGATACGTCTTGCGTTCTGTTCGGCAGTATAGTTTATAAGCTCGAAAAGCTTATCTATACGCTGTCCCGTAAGAGCTGAAATGAACACGATAGGAGCGTAGGACATAAAGGAAAAGTCGATTTCAAGCTTCTTTCTGAACTCGTTCATCGTCTTATCGTTCTTTTCGATAGAGTCCCACTTATTTATAGCTATTACACAGGCCTTACCCTGGTCGTGGGCATAACCCGCAACCTTGCTGTCCTGTTCGGTATAGCCCTCGTTTGCGTCTATTACGATAACACAGACATCGGCTCTGTCAACCGCCATATAGGCTCTTAAAATGCTGAACCTTTCGACGTTTTCGGTAACCTTCGATTTGCGTCGTATTCCTGCAGTATCAATAAATACGTACTTACTGTCGTTTCGTTCTATAACGGTATCTATAGCGTCACGGGTAGTTCCCGCAATATCGGAAACGATAACTCTCTGTTCGCCTGCAATCTTATTTATGAGGGAGGATTTTCCTGCATTAGGCTTACCGATAACGGCTACCTTAATAAGAGCGTCGTCATATTCCTCCTCGTCCTCCTCGGGCATATGCTCAAAAACGGCGTCAAGCAGGTCGCCTGTACCGTGACCGTGTACGGAAGAAACGGCGATAGGGTCGCCGAGACCGAGGTTATAGAATTCGTATATATCAGGCGGCGGAGCGCCGAGATTATCGCATTTATTTACACAGAGAACTACGGGCTTACCGCTTTTAAGGAGCATAGCCGCAACATTTTCATCGTTGGCGGTCATACCTGTAGTAATATCGACAACGAAAATTATAACGTTTGCGCTGTCTATAGCGAGCTGTGCCTGAGCGCGCATCTGTGAAAGGATAATATCCTTCGAATCGGGCTCTATACCGCCTGTATCAACCAGCATAAAGCTCTTGTTAAGCCATTCCGCCTTACCGTAGATTCTGTCTCTTGTTACGCCGGGAGTATCCTCTACGATAGATAAACGCTGGCCTATTATTTTATTGAATAGGGTGGATTTTCCCACGTTAGGGCGCCCTACTATAGCTACAAGTCTGTTCATTTAATTTATTCCCCTGTTCTTTATAATTCTTACGTCCTTACCTACGAAGATAAGATTTTCCATAGTCATAAGCCTCGAGGTAATTCTGTCTCCGTAACGCTCCTGTATTTCGGTAAGCTCAAGATTTGTGCTTACGATTGTAGGAAGCGAGGCGTTCATTCTGTTATTCAGTATATTGTAGAAGGCGGAAACGTAAAATTTACTTTCAAATTCTGCGCCGATATCGTCCAGTATCAGTAAATCCGCATTCTGGAGAGCCTCTATAGTAGCTCCCGCATTTTCTTTATTGCCGAACTGCTCCTTTTCTATACGCCTGAAGAGGTCGGGGGCGGAGCCGTAGATAACGCTGTAGCCTTTTCCGAGAACTACCGAAGCGATACTTAAGGAGAGATGGGTTTTTCCGAGACCTGTTCTTCCGTGAAGAAGGAGACTTCCGCAGGGAAGATGGAAATTCTCCGCATAGCTTTTACAGAAGGAATAATTCTCCTCCATAGCTTCTCTTGCGGTACAGCCCAGTACGGTAGGGGCAGTATTATCGTAATAGTTGAGACTGAATTCGTCGAAGCCCGTAAGTCTCATAGGGGAGGAGCGGTTAAGCTCTTCCGCCGCCGCCTTTTTTACCATTTCCATAAAGCATTCACAGCGCTTTCCCTCGTAAATACCGCTGTCCTTACAGAGCTTACAGGAATACACCGTATCGAGATAATCGGAAGGGAAGCCTGCCTTAATAAGTGAAGTCTTAAGCTTTTCCTGGAGGAAAAGATTCTCGTTTTCAAGCTCGCTGAGCCTTTTTTCTATATCGGGAGCGCCGTCGGCAATAAGCGAGATAAGCTTTCCTGTAGTACCCGAAAGCTCCCTCTCTATAGCGGCAATTTCGGGATGCTTTTCCGCAATTTCCGCTTCTCTCGCCGCAAGTATCCTGCTGTTACGCTGTTTTATCATACCAAGCTCATTATCGGCTATGGCGAAATATCTGCTGTCGAAGCTCATTTTTTACTGTACCTTTCGTATGCAGTCTGTTCAAGGTCGCTGATATCGAAGGAAGAGCCCTCCTCCGTAAGAGAGACCGTTTTCTTCTTGTATTTTTCAAGCTGTGACGGGTCTGTGATACCGTCGGTATGCCATTTTTTAAGTATCTTATCCATATAGGGGAAGCTTAGCTTTCCTGCTCCGTTAAGAGTAGCGTCGTAGGCGGCGTCCATAAGAGCGTCGCTGAGATTGAGCTTGCTCCATTCCTCTATGTACTGCTTTTGCTTTGCCGAGAAGGCGGTTGTCATACCGAACTTTGTCCTGAGTCTGTTTTCGAGGGTAGCCTTATCGCGGAGCTGTTTTATACGCTCCTCGGCCTTTCCGAGAGTATCTATTCCGCTTTCGTACCAGTCCATCGCTACCGCCTTCATATATGCGGGGCTGGCCTTGTCGATAGAAAAGCAATGCTGGACAAGCATAACCGCAACCTCGCAGGGAAGCTTCACTTCCTCTATAAGTATCATAAGGGTGTTGCGCTCGGAATGCTTCGTAGGCCTTCCCGCAAGCTTCTCGAAAACCTCGAAAAGGTGCTTTACTGCCTTATCGCCGTTAATGGCGGAGGCAATTTCACGGGGAGGGAAAAGGGTTTCGGATTTAAGCGCCACACGTGCCGCCGCAGAATCGTGACCTGCCGCTACAGGCTCTGCCGCAACGGTATGAGACTTATCCGAGGGGGAAAGCTCGCCGTTATTGTTCGTGATTATACCTCGGTTTTCCCAGAAAAGTATTGCGTCGTCTATTTCGTCGGCAGGAACTCCCGTATCTGACGCAATCTGTTCATTTACGACGGCCCTGTCCGAATTTCTGAGAAGATAAAGGAGCACCTTAAGCTGGTTACCGGTAGCAAGCTTTATATAGTTATCCGTAATGCAGGAGGGCACAGGGAATATACTCTGCCACGCGCCTAAATTTATCCTGTAAGCCATAGATACGCTCCTTTCGTTCAGATTGTGACATACTATAACAGTATACCACAAAAACGAATATTTTGCAATACAGAAAGCAAAAAAACCGTGCAGATTGTTTGTCTGCACGGTTCTCTCTTTGTCGTGACACTCCGACAATTTAATATCAGCCCAGCATATTGAAGTAGGAGCCGCTTATATTGGCGATATTTGTGATACTGCCTGCCGACGAATAAGCGTTGGCGTTCTGATAAAGATCAGTCTGTGCGTAAGCGGCTAACTGCTGTGCCTGGTTGTCCATAAAGCTGGAGAAGGAATCCTTCTTGCCGAAAACGTCCTCGTAAGCCGAGGGAGATGCGGAATTGAATTTTTCCTTATCGATAGAAAGAGTACCGTCTGCGTTAGCTGTAATTCCAACCTTCTGAAGCTTATAGTTATAAGCGTTTGTCATATTGGTAATAAACTGTGACTTATTGGAAACAGTCTGATTACCTGACGATTTGATTGCTGTCGAAAGGCTGTTATAGCTTTCGACAAAGCTTTCAGCTGCGGAATATGCCGCGTCATAGTCGATTTCTCCGTCCTCTTCGGATACCTTAAAGGCGTCCTCGAGCTTCGAAACCGAATCGGAAACGGCTGTTGATAGCGAGTTAAGCTTATCATTAACGGCGGAAAGCTTTTCTGTTGATCCGTTGATAAACTTCTGGATATAGCTTTCTTCGCTTTCGCCGTTTTTAAGGCTATCCTGCATAGCAAAATATTCCTTATACATATTGCGGCTCACGCTGAAATCATTCCACTGTGTAAGAACACTGTTCATCGAAGAATAAAATAAACTGAGATCACTCATGAAAACCCCTCCTTTCTGCAGATAAGTGTCTATCTACTCATATATTATATCGTCAGTTTCTTCTTAAACTTAACAGTCTTTTCCAAATTATTTCAAAACTTTCGTAATAACCCCGAAAAGCGTCAGAATAATATGATTTATACGTTCCGTTATCGACAGCTTTTTTAAAATAAAGGGGCTATAATTATTGATAAAGGGGGTGTTTTATGGTTGTCTATATCGACGTTCTTATAATTCTCAATATATATATTACATATTTTACCCTGAGATGCTGTTTCAGATTTCTTCACGGAGAATATAAGCTTAAAAGACTTATAGCCGCTTCGGTTTTCGGAGGACTTTCTTCCCTTACGGTACTTATCGGAGACAGCCCTGTTCCCTCGCTTTTTCTTAAGCTTTTATCCGTCGGACTTACAGTATTTATCGCCTTCGGCTTCGGGGGAATAAGGAGCTTTCTTATAAGGACTGCTATTTCCTTCGGTACAGGCCTGCTTATCTGCGGAGGAGCCTTCGCCCTTCGTGCGCTTACGGGAGAAAGCTTCTTTATAACGGTAGGCGGTTATCCCTATATGAATATTTCCGTTATGGTGCTTCTTATTGCTACTGTGATTATTTATGCGGCAGTATGCCTCCTGAGACGTTTTCTCGATAAAAACGGTACTGACAGAAAAATAAGACTTACCATAAGGAATAGGGGGCGGCGGATAAATCTCGAAGCCTTTCCCGACAGCGGTAACGGCCTTGTGGATTTTCTCAGCGGACTTCCCGTTATTGTATGCAGTATTTCCGCCGTGAGAGAAATACTGCCCGAAAATATAGCTTCCGAAACCGACCTCAAGGGTATACGGCTTATCCCCTGGCACAGCGTTTCGGGTGGCGGAATTATAAGAGCCTTCCGACCCGAAGAAATAACAGCCGATTACGAAGGCGGACATAAGAATATAGCCGCCCTTATAGGCGTAAGCGAGGACAGCCGCTTCGAAAAGGAAAATGACGCAATAATCAACCCGAAAATACTTATATGAAAGGAAAAAATATGAAAACACTGATGATTACAGATTTATTTAAGAAGCTTTTTTTACCCGAGAAGAGCTTCGGGATTTACTATATAAACGGAGCGGACAGTCTCCCTCCTCCACTTACGGGAGAAGAAGAGGAGGCCGCCTTCCGCTTACTTAAAACCGATTTTTCAAAGGGTCGGGACTTGCTTATCATACATAATTTAAGGCTTGTGGTATACATAGCGAAAAAATTCGAGGCAACCTCGGTAGGCATCGAGGATCTTATTTCTATCGGGACGATAGGACTTATAAAGGCAGTAAATACCTTCAGTCCCGAAAAGAATATAAAGCTTGCTACCTATGCGTCGCGCTGTATTGAAAATGAAATACTGATGTTCCTTAGAAAGGCTAACCAGCACAAATCCGAAATTTCCATAGAAGAGCCTCTGAATGTGGACTGGGACGGAAACGAGCTTCTTCTTTCCGATGTTCTCGGTACAGAAAACGACGTGGTGAACGAGAACATCGAAAGCGAAGCGGAGAAGAAGATGCTTCTTGAATCTGTAGCTAAGCTTTCGCCCCGTGAACGTTTCATTATGGAAAAGCGGTTCGGTCTTGTGGACGGAAAGGAGCTGACCCAGAAGGAGGTGGCCGACCTTATCGGTATTTCTCAGAGCTACATTTCGAGGCTTGAAAAAAGAATCATAAAGCGCCTTCGTAAAGAACTTGAAAAAATAACATAAGCGGAAGCCGCTTTGCCGATACCGACCTTTTGGGAGTATAGCATTATGATATAGTAAGATAAACGGTCGGGGAAGAAGTAACGGTACAAATTTCCATATATGCGGAAGCCACTTTGCCGATACCGACCTTTTGGGAGTATAGCATTATGATATAGTAAGATAAACGGTCGGGGAAGAAGTAACGGTATAAATCTCCATATATGCGGAAGCCGCTTTGCCGATTCCGACCTTAAAACTCTCTGTACAGTAACAATAATTTCCTTTATCAGAAAAGATAGAGGAAATTTTTTTATTTTTTTGAAAAACCTGTCACCTTTCCGTGATTATATCCGTTTTAATATATAGAGAGCCGAAAAAACGGCATAGAAAGTAAGAAGTACAGAAAGGAAAAAGGTATGAAAAAGATAACAATATCATTATTACTTGCTTCTATTATTATATCAATGGCTTCCTGTTCGGAGACGAGGCCCTTGGAAACTGCGGCGGAAACAGCAGGAACTGTTTCTGAGACAGAAGTATCTGTTACGACAGCGCCTGCCTCTACCACGAAAGGCATAACCACAACCTCGGCGGCGGCTTCTGCTACCGCAACAACCACAACCACCGCCGCTACAGAAATGCCTGCGGAAACATTTCCTGCCACAACTACAATGGCGGAAATGCATACCGACCCTACTGTAGGCCCATCCTATACAGGAGAAGCTCCTGCGGCAGATGACGGCGGATATGAGATTCCCGAAAGGGATTTTGCGGAAGAGGAAGCGGCGGTTGACGAAGACTACATACGCTTTGACACCACAGACAGCTTCTACGATATGGAAACAGGCGGTTTTGCCGATGACGTCTATATGGGAGAAGGGGGAGAAGGCCTTGTTAACCCCGGGGACGGCTGTATCGGTGAATATGTGGAGGAAATTCAGGCTCGTGCAGGAATTTTAACAGGCGGAGAATGGAACGATAACGATAACTGGGGCTTCTGGCAGGAGCTTATCGGTCAGAGACAGGACTGGAAGGAAATAAGCGAAATGTGGGAGGTATACCCCGACGACAGGTACAAGGTAACGGTAGTAAGCGGAGAAAAGCCCTGCGAGGGCTATACCGTGAAGCTTTTTACAGGCGGTAAGGCTGTATGGACTGCCGTAACGGACAACTACGGCGAAGCCTATCTTTTCAATACTCTCGGCGATAAAAAATCTGAGGTTGAGTATATTGAAATTGTCGGTAAGAACGAGGAAAGCGGCGAAATTGCCGACCCCTCTCACAATGAGGTTTTCGATTTCAGATATGAACAGCCCGCAGATATCGAAAAGCTTGACCTTATGCTTATGATAGATACTACAGGCTCTATGGGCGACGAGCTTACCTATATCCAGAAGGAGCTCCAGGACGTAGTTGAGCGTGTAGAAAAGAAGTACGCAAATTCCGACCTCCATTTAAGCGTTAATTTTTATCGTGACGAGGGCGACGAATATGTTGTAAGAAGCTTCGAATTTACCGATAATACAGATACTGCCATAACCGATTTAAGACAGCAGTTCGCAAGCGGCGGCGGAGATTATCCCGAGGCAGTAACCGACGCTATCGATAATGCCGTGAACAATCACAAATGGCGCGAAAACAGCACCAAGCTTTGTTTCTTTGTGCTTGACGCTCCACCCCACGACGGAGAGGGCAAGAAGCTTTGTAAGCTTATAGCTTCTGCCGCAGAAAAGGGTATAAGAATCATTCCCGTAGCCTCCAGCGGCGTTGACACGGGAACAGAATTCCTCTGCCGTACTATGGCTATGGCTACAGGCGGTACCTACGCCTTCCTTACCGACCACAGCGGCGTAGGCGGAAGCCACCTCGAGCCCACAATCGGCGATTACAAGGTAGAAATGCTTAACGATATGCTTGTAAGAATTACTGGGGAATATATGGAGAAGATAGAAAAGGTAAGCCCCGTAGCCGATAAGAAGGATAATGACGAAAAGAAGGAAGAGAAGAAGGAGAATCCTCCCGAGGCCTTCACCTTCAAGAACAGAATGTATTACGAGGATGAAAGTAAGTACTGCCTCAGAATGATTTACAGCGAGAGCGAGGCTGAAAAATATATCGAAGAGTACGGTAAGGGAACTGCGCCTTTTACAGAGCTTAAGGAATTCTTCGATAAGGTTGATTTTGAAAAATATGCGGTAGCGATAAAGGCTATTTATTCTGGTACAGGCTCAGAAGAATGCGAGCTTTACGGCTGGGGCTACGGCGAGGGTAACGAGCTTATAACATTTGACTATGAGATTACGACTCCCGAATTCTGTACCGATGATATTGCGGCGATATTCCTTGTAGCGGCTGTACCGCTGGAGATGATTTCCTGAGGTGATTGAAATGAAAAAGGGACTGGCTTTGCTTTCTGCGGCAGTACTGCTTTTAAGCGGCTGTGGAAATAAAAAAGTGGCTGTAGATATAAATGAAGTTCTCGGCTATGAGGGCTTTTCGGTACATTCCTTGGAATTTCAGTACGACGCTCCCGAATACTGCAGGGAGATTTTCGAGGAAATTATCGGAAGTGCTTCTCTTAAGCCTGTTTCGGTAAGCGGAAAAACCGAAGCTACAGGCGAATATGCAGAATTCGGAAGCGGCGGAGAGTTCTGTAGATTCAGTATAAGAGAAGCCGAGGACGGAAAGAAGTATCTTTATGCGGATAGCGGCAATGAGGCGGAATTTTTCGAAATGGACGCCGAAAAAATGGCGGAGCTTGAGGGTCAGCTTCTGTGGTTTTCACCCAAGGCCTTTTACGGCGAAATTGTTGAGAAACACAGCGATACTGCCTATGTAGTATGTCCCGAAGAGGGCTTCTGGGAGCGGAAGTCAAGCGATAAAATCTTCGTAAGCTCGGACATTCCCTTTAACGTAGGCGACAGGGTAAGAGTAGGCTATTACGGCGGAATTATGGAGACATATCCTGCACAGATAAACCAGCTTTTCATAAAGGGCGGAAGCTCCGTAGAGGATGAAGAAGCCTTTACCGACAGGGAGCTTGAGGAAATGGAGGCTGTGCAGAATACTGTATCCCGGTGGCTTAAGGAAGCGGAGGGACTTTCTCTTGATGAGAAAAAGGCAGAAGCTGAAAAGCTTCTGCTTACTCTTTCGGAAACAGGCACCGAGACATTCCCCTATAGCCTTATAATAAGGGAAAGTATATGTATTCCCGAAAAGGGAGACACGGTTTCCTTTACCCATACCTGCGGAGCGGCGGCAGGAATAAAGCTTATGCCCTTTGACCCTATGATGAATTGAGGTAAGATTATGAAAAAAATAGGAGCAATTTTGATTGCAGTACTTATGCTTTTTACTGCCTCCTGCGGTAAAAGCTACGAAGCGGCGGAGGCTGCCGCTGAAAAGTATATACACGAGACCCTCGGAAAAGAAGGGAATATCGTTAAAACCGAGTTTTATCATTACGACGAAGGAATAACGGGCGGAATGTATCAGTATGGCTTCACTTTCCTGAGAAGCGACGGTGTTATCGAAAAATACGGCTATCATTCCTATTCTGATATAACCGAAACCGAAATAACCGAGAATATTTTTAAACAGGTCGAATAAAAATGAAACGACGCTTCCGATAAATTTAACGGGAGCGTGTTTCGTTGACTTTTCTGTGTGACGATGATATAATTTACTAAAAACAGGAGATAATTTATGGAATGGTTTAACTTTTTCGGGCTTGCTTTTATAGCTGTTATAATGATTCCGAACATTATTTTTGCGATAAAATGCAAGGACGGCTTCGAAAACAAGGCTATCAGCAAGGCTGTCGAAATTACCGAGCAAGTGGGAAGATTCGGTTGTTTCGGCTTTATGATTATAAATATACCGGGTACGTGGTTTGGCTGGTGGTCAGACGAAGCCTTTACAGCTTATCTTGCGGTAGATATTTTTCTTGTTGTTCTGTACTGCGTTATATGGGGTGTCTGTTGGAGAAAAAATAACGCTTTCAGAGCGCTTGCACTTTCAATAATACCCTCTCTGCTGTTTCTTTTCAGCGGTATTATCAGCAGGTCGATACTGCTTATTATATCGGCAGTAATCTTTATGCCAACACATATTTACATTTCATACAAAAATGCGGAATAAACGAAAATCCAGAGAAGCAGTTTTCTTCTCTGGATATTTTTCTGTCAGCCCTTACCCGTTACAGGCCTCAATCATATTTTCCGCAAATATTCCGTAGCCTACGGTAGAATCATTAACAAGCCCGTGGGTTACTGCACCGATAAGCCTTCCGTTCTGAATAATCGGGCTTCCGCTCATACCCTGAACTATACCGCCTGTTCTCAAAAGAAGCTCCTTATCGGTTATTTTTATAGTCATATTCTTAAGCGACCCCGAATTGTTTGAATCTATACTTACTATTTCTATTTTATACTTTTCGGGCGTATTTCCTGTAATTGTGGAGTAGATATAAGCCTCTCCCTTTTTAACCTCGTTTCTGTACGCCATTTCAAGAGGCTCTCCGTTTACGGGAGGGATTTCCGCTTTTCCGAATACGCCGTATTCGGTATTTCTGAGGATTTTTCCCGTTTCGTGTTCGGGGATAAAGGCTCCGCAAAGCTCTCCGGGTGTGCCCGAACTGCTTTTTATCACGTTCGTTATTGTAACGTCGGTAATTTCTCCGCTTAGAAGGGGCAGGGTAACTCCCGAAGAAAGCTCGCTGACAGCGTGTCCGAGACCGCCGAATTCCTCGGTAGCGGGGTTATAATAGGTCATAGTTCCTATCCCCGCACAGCTGTCCTTAGTCCACATACCGAGCTTTAGGTCTCCGTCCTTCTCGGAACGCTCGGGGACGCAGGTTATATTTAAAATTTTATCATCTCTTATTATTTCAAGCTCACACTTTTCGGCGGAAAGCTGTACAAAATCAGAAAGCGAAACCGAGTCGGTTACTTCGTTCCCGTTTACCGAGGTGACTATATCGCCTTTTCTGACTCCTGCCTTTTCGGCAGGAGAACGCTGGCTCACCTTACCGTTGACACAGCCGAAATCCGTAACCACAACCCCGTCGGTTAGCATTTTTATACCGAAGGGAGTTCCGCAGGGGATCAGATATATCCTTTGATTTTCTTCGGTTATGCTGGCCGCAGGTACAGCTTCGGAATATACGCTTCCCCCGAAGACTACGGTAGATATTATCGCCGCCGAAACAGCACATATATTGAATATATTTGTTCTCTTTTTCATTTCTACAACCGTACCTTTTCACTAACCTTCGCAGCAGGCCTGACTCCTGCCGCCGTAAGAATAATATCTCCTTAAAGGTCAATATATATGAGAGGAAGTTTTTAAATTCTGATATTGCCTTTTAAGAAAAAATGTGTTATTATAAATCTGCAGAATACTGCAATACTATTTATATTCAGCATACGGAGAAAATATGAAGGCTTTATCTTTAATTTTAAAAATTCTTATTATAATTGCTACCTGTATATGGGGTGTGGCCTGCGGAATTCTTTTTCCGGTGGTAATTTTAGCTTCGGGTGGAGAAATCGTAAGCGCCGATATAGCAAGTCACCACGTTATACCTGTGTGGCTTGTTGTTTCGATAATCGGGTACGTACTTCCTGCCGCCTTTATTTTGTGCAGGAGATATAAGCTTGCGGCAGTATTTTCCGTAGTGGGACTCGGCGGAATACTCTATGTCTTTACCCAGTTCGCTTCAATCTACGCCTATACTCCCGACAGCAACGGCCCTACCGAGCTATATCTTCCTTGTATCTTTATTACAATCGGTGTTATAGCTCTTGCGGTTATAAATAATACAGACCTTATAAAGGAAAAGCTTGAAAAACGCTCCGAGAGGCTTAACGCTGCTGCGCCTTCCATTCTCGGCGACAACGAAAAGGAGAAATAATATGGCACTTATCAAGGGTGATTTACAGTTTCATTTAAAGGTTACTCCCGGTCAGGTAGGAAAATACGCTATTCTTCCCGGCGCCCCCGAAAGAGTTCCCGAGATAGCGAAATATCTCGATAATGCGGAGCAGACAGCCTGTAACCGTGAATACAATATATATACGGGAACACTCCTGGGCGAAAAGGTAAGCGTTGTTTCTACGGGAATAGGCGGCCCTTCTACGGCAATAGCGGTTGAGGAGCTTGTACGCTGCGGCGTTCATACATTTATAAGAATAGGTACCTGCGGCGGTATGAATCTTAAGGTTTCGGGCGGAGATATTGTTATCGGAAGCGCCGCTATAAGAGGCGACGGAACAAGCCGTGAATATATGCCCGAGGGATATCCTTCCGTAGCGGATTACGAGGTGCTGGACGCTTTGGTTACTGCCGCAAAAAAGCTTTCCGCAAAAGAAGAAGGAAAGAGTTACCACGTGGGCGTTGTCCAGAGTAAGGATAGCTTCTACGGCCAGGTTTCTCCCGATACAATGCCTATGTCGGATTATCTCGAAAAAAGATGGGAGGCCTATGTAAAGCTGGGCTGTCTCGCCAGCGAGATGGAAGCGGCTACGCTTTTCGCAGTCGCTCAGACAAGAGCTGTAAGGGCAGGAGCCGTATTCCACGCAATATGGAATCTCGAACGCTGTAAGAAGGGAATTCCCGATAATGAAAGCCACGATACCGACAGGGCGATAAGATGCTCGGTCGAAGCTATAAAGCTTCTTATCGAAAGGGACAGGAATGATTAAGTATATACTTTTCGACCTTGACGGAACGCTCCTCGACACAAGAGAGGGAATAATACGCTCCGCCGAGCATACCTTTTCCGTTCTCGGACGACCTCTTCCCGACGAAAAAACGCTTAACGAGTTTATCGGACCGCCTCTTATATATTCTTTTACCGAGTTCGGCGGCTTAACCAAGGAAGAAGCTGAGAATGCCGTTAAAATATTCCGTCAGCGTTATACGACTCTCGGTATTGACGAATTTACATTTTTCGAGGATATCGGAAAAGCTCTTAAGGAGCTTAAGGAAAAGGGATATATTCTTGCTGTTGCCACCTCGAAGCTCGAATGGGTAGCGAAGGTAATTCTTGAGAAGGCGGAGCTTACCGATTATTTCGGATATATTGGCGGCGCCGACGATTCCCTGGGCAGGAAGTCAAAGGAGCAGGTTATAGCCTGCGTCCTGGACGCTCTTTCGGTAAGCGATAAGGAAAAGGTGCTAATGGTGGGCGATAGGAGCTACGACGTAGAGGGCGCTCATCTTAACGGTATAAAATGCGCAGGCGTTCTCTGCGGCTACGGAAGCAGGGAGGAATTCGAAGCCTGCGGTGCTGATTATGTAATAAATTATGTTTCCGATTTAGTAAATAATGCTGATACATATTAAGGCTTTTTGGGGTGATAATATTTTTAAGACGAAAGTCTTGGATATTATTAAATAAGGACGGTATAAAGCTATGGAAAGAGCTAATAAGTGTATCGAATGTTCAATCAAGAATTGTGCATACCATTGCAGCAACGAGGACTACTGCAGCCTCGATCATATCAAGGTAGGCACACACGAATGCGACCCTACAAAGAAGCAGTGTACAGACTGTCTTTCTTTCAAGATGAAATAAGCTAAGGGCTTATTATGCCGCTCCTTTACAGTAAATGTAAAGGGGCGGTTTTTCTGTGCAAGGACGAAAGGAAACGATTTCATATATCGTAACCTTCCTGTAACCGCATAGGGGAAATTTGCATAAAAAGAGAAGGCCACTTTCTAAGTTATCTCCAACACTTTCTGATAAGGTTTCGTTCATATTGACAGGGAATGGCTTTTCGGATATAATGAAGATGTATAGTTATATTATTTCACGAATTGGATAGGTACATATATGAAAAAGAAGAAAGATAAGGCTCAGTTTCTATTCGGACTGAAATGCGTTATACTGTCGGTGGCTCTTCTGATTGCCGCCGCTCATATACTCGTCAGATCCGTATTTCATATAGACGTTGCGGCAGTAGACGTAGCCCTCAGAATAAGCGAGATATCCTGTATACTTGTGGTTCTTTTCTTTGAGATTCACCCGTATATACAGCTTTACAATGAGGGGATACAGGCTATTTATAAGGAAAGAAATATAGAGGTGGATAAGGTTGTGAAATTTAACCGCCTTATCGAGCATAACGAATTCCTTTATTATTTCCAGCCTATTATAAACGCTAAGGACGGCTCAATATACGCTTATGAAATACTGATGCGTTCGAGAAGCGATATCGGTCTTAATCCCCACGAAATACTCAAGTATGCCGAAATAAGCCATATGCTCTACAGTATCGAGCATTTCACATTTTTCAATGCTCTCCGTATCTATAAGGAGAACAGAGAAAAATTCGGCGATAAGAAGATTTTCATAAACAGTATCCCAAGCGTTACTCTTACCGATACCGACCTTCACAGGCTTACGGATCAGTTTTCGGGCATTTCTCAGAATGTTGTTATCGAGATACTTGAAAGCGCCTCCGATAACGAAGAAAGTATAGACGCCTTCGAGCAGCTCCGAAATATTCTGAACTGCCAGATAGCGATAGACGACTACGGAAGCGGATATTCCAACGATATGAAGCTTCTTAACAATAACCCCAATTACATAAAGATCGATATTTCCCTTATAAGCTCTATCGATACCGACCTTAAGAAACAGCTCTTAGTAGCCAATCTCATAAAGTTCGCCAAGAAGTACAACATCAAGATTCTCGGCGAAGGCGTAGAAACAAAGGCAGAGCTCAACAAGCTTATCGAGCTTGGCGTGGATCTTATTCAGGGCTTCTATACCGCCCGTCCCTCCGAGGTTATCGTTGAGCAGATAAACGAGGATATAAGAGACTTTATTATCGACGCAAATATCAAGCTCTCCAAATACGACAACGATAAGAAGGTTTATGTGGCTGCCGACGGAGAGATAGTACGTCTTCTTGACCTTGCTGTTGAAAAGTATGCGGTTATCCAGGTTGCGGGAGGTACCGTAAACTTCGAAGGCGTTAAGGGTCATACAATCGATATGATAATCCGTGTTGAGGATTACAGTATCTGTACTCTTATCTTCGACAATGTGGATATCAAGGGCGCAGTTGAAACTACCGTCCAGATAGGTAAGGAATGTCAGGTCGAGATAGTAATAAACGGCGAGAACTACCTGTATAAGGAGGGTATACTCGTTCCCGAGGATTCCTCTCTTATGATAAGGGGTAGCGGTAACCTTTCGATAAAGACCAACCGTAATAACGGCGTAGGTATCGGAACAAGCTTTGATGACGCTTACGGCAATATTTCCATAGACTTAGGCGGAGCTCTTAATATTGACGCTTCGGGCGATAAGGCTGTGGGTATAGGCGGCGGCTTACGTGCGGAAAATTCATCTATCAGAATTATACGCGGCGATATAAGCGTTAAGGTAAGAGCTATTGAGGCAGTAGGCATAGGCAGCGGCTCCGGCTCAACCTCCGTCTATATAGGAAAGGCACAGGTAAAGGTTCACAATATAGGCGATGAATCGGTAGGTATCGGTGCGCTTTCAGGTAAGGTTGATATCGTAAGCGGCGGAGACCTTGAGGTTAATGCGGACGGTGAAAAGACCTGCGGTATCGGCGTACATCAGGACAGCGAGGGTAAGATAACCTTTACCGGCGGTCAGGTAAGCTCGATTATACACGGCGCTCTTGCCGTGGCTATAGGTACAATTTCCGGCGGCGTTGATATAATGTGTTCGGCGGATATGATAAATGTTTACGGCGAAGGCGAAAAGACCTGCGCTATCGGTAATTTAAGCAGTGAGGCAGGTAGTCTTACTATTTCTCACGGTACCGTTATGGTGGATCTTTTATCCGCTGAGCCCGTATTCCTGGGTAACAGGTACGGCGACGTAACCATTACAGGCGGTAATGTAATCATAGGCCGTGAAACGGAGCTTAATGCAGTAAACTCCTTCGGCGACAGACTTATTGCCTGTGAGATTGAAAATGAAAATATTTTCAACAGGCATATCGTTACGGAAAAGGGCGACTATGTATACCGTGCCGAAAAGAATCACGCAATAAACAGGCTTTGCGTATTCCTGCCCGAGACTAATCAGACCGAATCAGTAAAATAAATACAAAGAATTACCCCCGAGGCTTTCGGAAAAGCTTCGGGGGTATCGTTATATTCAGTTGTTTTTAATAGAGACTTCCGTAAGCCGCACAAGCTCTGTAGTCTGCGCCTTCGATATCCTGAGTTCCGAAGGCTGTCCAGGAATGAGGACGGAAGATTCTGTCCTCGCTTACGTTATGGAGAGAAACGGGAATACGGAGCATAGAAGCGAGAGTGATAAGGTCTGCGCCGATATGGCCGTATACGAATACACCGTGATTAGCGCCCCAGTTAGCCATTACTGTGTAAACATCCTTGCAGGCGTCACTGCTGCATAAAGGAGCAAACCAGGTAGAGGGCCAGGTCTTGTCAGTTCTATCAAGGAGAATCTTGTTTACGTTTTCGGGGAGCTCGACTGTATAGCCCTCAACAATCTGAATTGTCGGGCCTAAGTTCTTTACTAAGTTTACTCTTGCGAAGGTACAGGGCATAACTCCCTTGGTGGAATAGCTTGAAGAGAAGCCACCGCCTCTGAAATAACCGAGGTTTGCACAGCACCATTTTGTATTGTCAAGGCAGGCCTTTATGTCCTTATCGGTCATATCCCACCAGTTCTTCATTACGTTTTCGCCCTTTTCGTCGGTTACTGCGCCTGTTCCGTCGAGAGCGGCCGCACCGCTGTTGATAAGGTGGATAAATCCGTTTTCAGCTACCCCCTCGGGTCTCCAGCCTGTAACTCTTTCTACTGCGTCGGGAGACCAGTAGGTTCTTACGTCGGCGAAAACAGGAGCCTTACTTGTAAGCTGATGAAGAAGAAGCTGAGTTACACCGTTAAGACCGTCGTTTTCGGTAGCGAAGGGGATAGGCTCTCTCTTTCCGTTCCAGTCGAAGGAGGAATTAAGGATAGCTTCGGTAAAGTCTGCGTTGGGCATAAAGTCAGTCCAGTTTCTCTGTCCCTGGAAGCCGCCGAGGATAGCGTTTCTGCCCTTCGATTCCTCGAGCCAGCCCATTTCCTCAAGCTTCTTGTTGCCCTTCATTATATCCATAAAGATACAGGTCATCTTAGCGATAAACTTCCAGTTTTCTTCCTTTTCCTCGGGTGTAAGTACAGTACGCTGGTAGAACATTCCGTCGGTAGGATTTATATCCTCGCCTTCCTTACAGTTTTCCTTTATCCAGGCAAGAGCCTTTTCGTACTCGGCTTCGTCATAAATTCCGAGCTTTTCGCGACGGATAATTTCGGACATATCTACCCATTCCACGTGCATACCGAGATAGGAGCGGAAGAAGTCCTCGTTGCAGTAGGAGCCTGCAATACCCATAGATACTGCACCGATATTAACATAGCTTTTATTTCTGATATCTCCGATAGCTGTTGCACATCTCGCAAAGCGGATAAGCTTTTCAGCCACATCGGCAGGAATTTCGGTATCGCCGATATCCTTTACGTCGTGACCGTAAATTGAGAAACAGGGCATACCTATCTGTGCGTAAGCGGACATAGCGGCGGCAAGGAATACTGCGCCGGGACGCTCCGTACCGTTAAAGCCCCAGATAGCCTTGATTGTATTCGGGTCCTCGTCGATAACCTGTGTTACGTAACACCAGCAGGGGGAAACTGTGAGGGTAGCTACGACGTTTTCCTTGGAAAACTTCTCTCTGCAGGCTGCGCTCTCAGCGATACCGCCGATAGTAGTGTCTGCGATTACGCATTCCACAGGTTCTCCGCTTGCGTGACGAACATTCTTCGTGATGAAGTCGGCCGCCGCCTTAGCAAGCTCCATTGTCTGTACCTCGAGGCTTTCTCTGATACCGAACTGTCTGCCGTCGATTACGGGTCTGATACCGATTTTAGCTAACATATTATTTTTTTCCTTTCGTTTATTGCAGTAACCGCTACTTGTAAAAACGATTACATATTACAATAAACATTATATCAAAAAAAATATATTTTTGCAATAGTTTTATTATTTAATATTCGTTATAGCCTAAATTTTTATAGCATTCCATTATTTTCTCCGCATAATTGTCTTCGAGACGGCGGTTCCAGTCGCCTTCGGAGAAAATCTCAATCAGTTTTGAATCGCCTCTTACCGCTATAAGAGAATGCTGTCCCATATCGGCGCTTCCCGAAGCCTTTTCCGAGTTTTTCGAGTTTTCATCTATCATATCGGTATAATCCCATATTTCAAGTATATCCTTTGGATTGTCGATATGAGCCACAGGCTTATTTTTATAGTAAAAGTCATAGTATAAAGTTTCGAGTAGAAGCTCATCCTCGTTCCATAGGTCGTGGTCTACATCGGTAAGGTCAAAATTGTAGATATTTCCGTAGCAGTCAATAAAGCCTCCGTAAAAATAATATTTATCGGAAAAATAGCTTCTTGTTTCGATAATATTTATAAACTCCTTCGGATATTCCTTGTCGGTTATTTCCGTGCGGGTATTTCCGACAGCCTTCTTACTGTCGAGCTTTCCGTTCTTAACGAGGTAATCCGTAACGGTAAGCCTTAATTCATTCATATAGCTTATATCGGTATAATAGCGGTATTCGCCTCCCGATTTGAAGCAGATTGAATATTTATAGCAGGAATCGTTATTTTCGGGGTCATAGTAAGTTCCGAAGCCGAGGGTCGTGTCGTATATACTTAACTGCTTTCCGTTTTTCTTATTCTTAAGGGTAAGGGTAAAGTCTGTATCTCCCGAATTACCGAAAAAATCCGTTGCGGCTGTGGCAGTAGCTTCTATAGTATTAAGCTCCTTCCATAGCTTTTCGATAGTAGCCTTATCGGTAATACTGCCGCTGTATTCGTATACGGTGCTGTCCTCGAAATACTGACATTCCGCAGTAAATTCGAAATCCTCGGACTCTGAACGAAGGAAATCCATAGGCTCCTCATAAACGGAGCTCATAGCCTTTTCCAGCCTTACCATATCCGAATAATCGTTAATAAAGCCCGAAAGGGCGCTGATTAAGGTGCTGACTGCGGCTCCTATAGCGATAATCTCTTTAAAAAACATAATCCTACCTCCGAAATTTTGCTTTCTGAATATAATAACGAAGCAAATAATAAAAAAGTGACAATTTTTTTAAAAAAGGTATTGACAAGTGTATATGAATATGATATATTGTGTATATCGGATATATACATTCAGCACAAAATGTATTTCCAGTATGCATACAAAGAGGTAAATATGAATATTATCATTTCAAATTCCGCAGGAACTCCCATCTATGAGCAGATTGCGTCACAGATAAAGGGAATGATTCTTACGGGAAAGCTAAAGGAGGGGGAGGCTCTTCCCTCAATGCGTAATCTCGCTCAGGATCTTCGTATAAGCGTTATTACCACAAAAAGAGCCTATGAAATTCTTGAAGCGGAAGGGCTTATTGAGTCCTTTACAGGTAAGGGAAGCTTCGTTTCGGCGGCTGACCCCGAAATGCTGAGGGAACAGAATCTTCGTGATATCGAGAGCCATCTCTCGGCGGCGGCAGAAACTGCAAAAAGAAGCGGTATAGAGCTTAGCGAGCTTAACGAGATACTCGAAATGCTCTATAATGATTAACTTGAAGGAGAAATTACTATGGAAAACAGTATTGAGATCAAGAATCTTTCGAAAAACTATAAAAGCTTTAGTCTTAAGGATGTAAGCTTTAACGTTCCGAAGGGCACGGTAGTAGGCTTCGTAGGCGAAAACGGCGCAGGCAAATCCACTACCCTTAAAGCCATTCTCGGCTTAACGAGACCCGACGGAGGCACAATTACCGTTCTCGGCGAGGATTCTACAGCTCTTTCTACCGAACTGAAGGAAAAAATCGGCGTAGTTTTCGATACGATAACCTTTCCTCCCGAGCTCACAGCCAAGAAGCTTGAGAAGGTTTTTTCGGGGATATATAAATCCTGGGACAGGGAAAAATTTATGGAGTATATGACCCGTTTCGAGCTTCCTTTAGATAAGAAGATAAAATCCTTTTCGAGAGGTATGGAAATGAGGCTTTCTATAGCGGCGGCATTATCCCATAATCCCGAAATTCTTATTCTTGACGAGCCCACAGGCGGTCTTGACCCGATAATGAGAAGCGAGATTCTCGATATATTCCTTGAATTTATGCAGGATGAAAACCACACGATACTTATGTCTACCCATATTACAAGCGACCTCGACCATATTGCCGATTATATCTGCTTTATACATAAGGGTGAGATTGTTTTCTTTGAGGAAAGAAACGAAATGCTACAGAAATACCGTGTACTTAAATGTACCGAGGAGGAGCTTCCGACGATAGAGAAATCCGATATAGTAGGAATGAGAAAGGGACGCTTCTGTAACGAGGTTTTAGTGTCCTGCGGCGAGAAGTATTCGGGCTTTACCTCTGATTCTCCTTCTATTGAAGAAATTATGGTATATTACGTTAAGGATAACGCTTAAGGGTAGGTGAACATATATGAAGGGTTTATTCTATGAATACTTTGATCGTTATAAAGCCTGGTATATCACCGCTGTTTCCGTATGGGCGGCAATAATCGTATTAGGAGGCGTGCTCTTTAGCTTCCTTGGGCAGGATCCTACGTTCATCCCGATTTTTTCCTTATTATGTATTGCTCCTCCCGCTATTCCCTGTGTTACCTTAGTGGAAACTACTGCGAGGGATACGGAGCGACATATAAAGGGCAGGTTTATGAACTATATTCTGAGCGGCCCCTTTACATACAGAAGCTATGCCAACTACCGTCTTATCCATATTATAATGGTTACTGTTTTTTCGGCAGTACTTATGTTCTCTATGTATGGATTTTTCGTTCTTTTCGGCTACAGCGATATTGATTCCTATATAAAAATAGGCTTGTGCCTGCTTATTCTGTTTTCGGGGATGAATTACTGGATAGACTATGCTACTCTCTGTATGAAAAGCTCAGAAAAGGGCGGGCTTGTTGTAGGACTTGTTTTAGGCTTCGGTGTTATTGGTCCTCTTTACACAGTTTCAATGTTTATGGAGATGGAGGGGATGACCGATATTATTTCATTTTTAGGAACTGTACCGGGGCTTCTGACTCTGGCGGGAGTGTATCTTGCTTCTACGGCAGTATGCCGTGTATTATACGAGCTCAGGCTCAGAAAGGGTGATATCTGTTGAGCGGACTTATTAAAAAGGATCTTTATCTTGTAAGATTTCAGATTATAGTAGGACTTCTTATAATGTCCTGGCCGAATATTATATTTATGATAGCCTCCTTAACTTCAGATGTTTTGGTTACGATAAGTCTTGAAGCTGAATTGCTTAATAGTATCAGGACCGTAATGCTGAACTACTGCACGATAGTTCTTTTCTCTTCCTTCCATATCAATACTCTTGAAAGCGATGAGAAAAGCGGCTGGGCGAAGCTTCAGAGAACTATGCCCCTCAGCGGTAACACCATAGTCGGCTCAAAGCTTATCGGAACGGCTATCGTGGTAGGAATTTTTACTCTGTACTGTATTATCGTAAACGTGGTAACAAGCTTAGGCAACGACGCTTCTATGGAAACTGCCGTTATGATACCGATTTGCGTGGGATTGTTCCAGTTCGCTATACTTTCTCCTGTTTTCCCCTTATCTTTGAAATTCGGTTCAAAATATGCCAATACAATATACCTTACTATCGAAATTATTATGGCGATAGTATTGATAGCAGGCACGTTTATTTATATTGACGAGGTTATGAATAATTCGCTGCTTTATATAGTTTGTCCTGTTGTTGCGGCAGTATCCGCTTTCTTATCCGCCTTATCGGGAAAGAAGCTGATACAGAGGGATATGTAAAAATAAACGGCTGTCGGAAAACTAACCGACAGCCATATTTTATTTATTCTTCATAATCTCAATCATTTCATATCCCACTTTATATACGTCTCCACAGCCGAAGGTAATTACAAGATCGCCCTCCTCCACATTATCGGTAACATAACGGGCTACCTCTGTGAAGGTGGGGAACCAGACTGATCCCTCAACTTTTTCGGCGAGATCCTTCGAATAGATATTGTAGGTATTCTTTTCGCGGCTTCCCATTATTTCCGTAAGAACTACCTTATCTGCAATTTTCAGTACTTCGGCAAATTCGTTAAGAAGGGTAGCGGTACGTGAATAGGTGAAGGGCTGATGTACTGCCCAGACCCGCTTGAAATTCATATTTTTTGCTGTACTGAGGAGAGAGCCCACCTCTGTGGGATGATGAGCGTAATCGTCGACGAAGGTAACCCCTTTTATTTCAGCCAGCTTTTCGAAGCGGCGGACTGCTCCGAAGAAATCCGAGAGTCCGAGGCTGAGGCTTTCGGGCTTACAGCCGCTTTCGAGAGCTCCTGCACAAGCGGCAACCGCATTCAGTACGTTATGGTCGCCCGGAACGTGGATATTTACCGAGGTTACATATTCTCCCTTATGATAAAGGTCGAATTTAGTGTTGAAATCGGAAATTTTCGTAATGTCCTTCGGATAGTAGTCGTTTTTTTCGCTGTATCCGAAGGTTATTTTTTCCGCCTCAGAGACAGAAGCCGAAACAGCGTCAACGGTATTCTCATCGTCGCCGTTATAAATGATTTTCTTCGTAGTAAGGTCACAGAATTTCGTAAAGGAAAGCTTTAAGTTTTCCATTGTCTTGAAATAATCCAGGTGGTCACAGTCGATATTC
Organism: Ruminiclostridium sp.; assembly: GCA_045579625.1. Classification (GTDB taxonomy): domain Bacteria; phylum Bacillota; class Clostridia; order Oscillospirales; family Ruminococcaceae; genus Ruminiclostridium_E. The sequence goes on along the minus strand of JAZNMN010000061.1, from coordinate 25,460 downwards.
AGTATAACCGACGTATCGGGGGAAAGCTTAAGAAAGGTATCCACAAATTCACAGGCTTCACATACCATAGTGTCGCTCTTTCCGCAGATACCGCTACCGCCAATCTTTTTTAGCTTACCGCCGATTACTGCAGTAAGATCGTTTCCGTCGGCAAGAAAAATATGAGTAAGCATAGAGCTTGCTGTAGTTTTTCCGTGAGTTCCGCATACGCATACCGCATTATCGTACATTTCCGAGATAAGACCGAGAAGAACGGAACGCTCAACCACCATAGCGGAGCTTTCCTTAGCGGCAATAAGCTCGGGGTTGTCTGCCATTATGGCGGCGGTATGAACGATAAGGTCGGCGCCTTCTATATTCTCCGCCCTCTGACCGAGGAAAACGGGAATACCCATATTACGGACGGCCTTAAGGGTCTCGGTTTCGTTGTTATCGGAGCCTGTGAGATAATAGCCCTGCTTATGAAGAATCTGGGCGAGGGGATACATACCGCTTCCGCCTATTCCGATAAAGTGAATATGCTTTTTTCCGAGAAGAAAGTTTTCCATATTTATACCGTCCTTTTAACTTAAGTATAGTGAAAAATTCTGTTGTTATACAGATTTATGCATAAAAAACGGCGATATGCCAAAAATAAAGGTGAAAACAAAACAGAAAGGACTTAACCTATGAATATCAGCGACATTCGTATAAGAAAGCTACTGCAGGAGGGGAGACTCCGGGCCGTTGTTTCCATGACCTTGGATAATGCAATCGCCGTACACGATATTAAAATTGTACAGGGTGATGAACGTATTTTTGTAGCTATGCCGAGCAGGAAGGATGAATCGGGAACCTTCCGTGATATTATCCATCCTATCAGTCCCGAATCGAGACAGGAGATTGAGGCTCGTATAATAGCCGCTTACGAGGACTATTTATCCTCCAATCAGGGCGGAAGCCTTTAAAAGCGCAAGCTGAGTCTTTGCGTCCTCTATTTCGTTATTCATAACCATTTTAACAGCTTCGGCGAGGGGAATAAGGCTTACCTCGAGAAATTCATCCTCGTCGAGATGCTGACTGCTCTTATGAAGTCCCTTAGCCATATACATATGGATAACCTCCGTATCGTAGGCGGGAGTAGGAAGTAAACAGCCGAGATAGGTATATTCGTCGGCGGTACAGCCTGTTTCCTCGAGAAGCTCACGCTTTCCGCATTCGAAATGGTCTTCGCCCCATTCAAGCTTTCCTGCAGGAATTTCAAGGAGCACCTTACCGTGAGGATAGCGGAACTGTCGTACGAAGTAAACCTCGTTATTTTCGTTAAGCGCCACAACGCAGACGCCGCCCGGGTGTCTTACCACGTCGCGGCCCGCTTCCTTTCCGTTTTCAAGAAGCACCTTATCGTGGTATACGTCGATAACCGTACCCTTGTATTGGAGAGTGCTGTTGATTTTTTCTTCAGTAAGCTTCATTTTCGTACCTCAATATATAACTGCGCCGTATTTTTCTGCGGCTTTTTTTATTTCTTCCTCCTCCATAGGGCTTGTGCTGTCGATTATTGCACGTCCCTGATAGAGCATAAGCGCAAGGCGGAGCTCCGTTTCATTATTACAGCTGAACATAACGGGAAGCTCGGTAAGATGTGCGTTTTCGATAAAGTCGAGAACGTCGTCGGGAGTATTTATTTCGATTTTCAGTACATCGAAGCCCGAATCCTCTGCGTCAAGAAGCTCGTCGCCCATACCTGTCGAACAGGTAAAAGGGTCGGAAATTTCCGTTGTATCGGGCTCGAGGAAGAAGGCCTGTCGTTCGTTAGCCAGCATTATAGATGTTATTTCATCATATTCGTAAGGCTCCGGCTTAGAATTTACCGCCTTTTCAAATAAGGCCTCGTCCGTTAAGCCGATGAACCTGTCTGCTCCCAGGGAGATAAGCTTCCTAAGGGTTTCTTCGCTTAAATTTCCCTTTATGGCGCTTACCGCAACAGGAATTTTCGCATAGGGCTTTATTCTCGAAACCGCTTCGGTAAGAATTTCCTCGCTGTCCGCCGAAATACCGAAGCAGGAAATCCCCAGCTCCTGTAGAGTGATAAGGGCGGCGTCGGCAGGAAGCTCGTTTTCCGTAGCAAGATACTCGTCAACGGGAAGTATAACCCATATCGGCTTGCCTGTTTTCCTGCATTCAAGGACAGCGGCTCTTAGATCCGCCATAAGGGTCATTTCTTCGAGAATGAAAAACTCGTTATCTTTAAATTCGCTTATCTTTTTCTTATAAATACCCTTAAGCTCGGTAAAGGAAACCTCGCCGTAGGGGATAGTCATAACGCCGCTGGGCCCTAACACTGCCGCAGGGCTTATATCAGGAATACATATACACGGACTACTGTCGTCTGTCATAATAAATCCTTTCTCAGTTACATCTTTTCGGGCGCTTCAACCTTAAGAAGGTCAAGCATATTCTTTATAACTATACGAACTGCCGTACAGAGGGAAAGACGGGACTGTAATACCTCCTCGCTTTCTCCCTTTATCTTGCAGGTATCATAGAATTTATGGAATAATGCGGCTAAATCGAGGACATATCTTGTAACCTTAGAGGGGTTATATTCCTCCGCCGCCTCGTTAATCATATCGGGAAGGGAAGCGATATGTCTGATGATAGCGAATTCAGCCTCCTCGGAGAACAGGAGCGCCTTACTTTCGGGAAGCTTAGCTGTAATTCCTTCTTCAGCCATTTTTTCGATTACACGGCAGATTCTTGCGTGAGCGTACTGTACGTAGAAAACGGGATTCTTTGAGCTTTCCTCGATAGCTAAGTCAAGGTCGAATTCAAGATGTGTATCGGGGTCGCGGAGATTGAAGAAGAAGCGTGCCGCGTCCATAGGAATTTCGTCAAGAAGCGTAGCTAAGGTAATAGCCTTACCCGAACGCTTCGAAAGCTTTACAGCTTCGCCGTTTCTTACGAGTCTTACCATCTGCATAATTACTATATCGAGCTTGTCGGAATCTACTCCGAGGGCGGTAAGAGCCGCCTTCATTCTTGCGATATAGCCGTGATGGTCGGCGCCTAAAATGTCGATAGCCTTATCGAAGCCACGTGTGACAAGCTTATTGTAATGGTAAGCGATATCGGGCACGAAATAGGTAGGAACGCCGTTGGCTCTTACTAAAACTCTGTCCTGGTCATCGCCGAAATCGGAAGCCTTGAACCAGATTGCGCCTTCCTTTTCATAGGTTACGCCCTTTTCCTTAAGAAGCTCAACGATTTCAGCCACCTTACCGCTGTTATGGAGCGTGCTTTCCTTGAACCAGGTATCATACTTGATTCTGTATTTTCCAAGGTCGGTTTCGAGTCCCTTGATATTTATGGGAAGTGCGTATTCAACGAGAGCGGCTCTTCTTTCCTCCTCGGAAACGCTCATATACTTATCGCCGTAAATTTCAGCAAAAGCCTTTGCGTGGTCGATAATATCCTGACCGTGATAGCTGTCCTCAGGCATTTCTTCGTCGCTTCCGAAAATCTGCTTGTAACGGATATCGAGGCTTAAGCCGAACTTATTTACCTGATTACCTGCGTCGTTTATGTAGAATTCTCTTTCAACGTAATATCCTGCATAATCAAGGAGAGAGGAGAGACAGTCGCCGATTGCGCCGCCCCTTGCATTACCGATATGCATAGGGCCTGTGGGGTTTGCGGAAACGAATTCCACGAGAGCCTTCTTGCCCACGCCCTTATTTGTTCTTCCGTATTTTTCCTTAAGCTCGATTACCTTGTTTACTGTTTCGCCGAACCAGAGGGGGTTAAGGAAAAGGTTGATAAAGCCGGGGCCCGCAACCTCCATTTTTTCGAAAAGCGTTCCCTCTAAAACCGCATTTTCAGCGATAAGGGTAGCTATTGCACGGGGATTGCTCTTAAAGGTCTTTGCGGAAACGAGAGCCGCATTACAGGAGAAATCACCGTGTGAATTATCCTTAGGAATTTCTACGGTAAAGGCAGGAATAGGCTCGGAGGGGAGCTTCCCTTCGGCAACGGCTTTTCCGAGAGCCGCCATAACTATATCCTTTACATCTTTTTTTGCTGTTTCAATCATATTGTTCATAAATTTGTGCGTCCTTTCTTCTGACTATTCCGTAACCTTAACGGAAATAAACATTTCATTTTCGGAAATGAAATCATTGTCTATATCTATGCAGTATTTCATAAACAGGGTACCGCCCTCTTCGGTAAGCTTATTCTTGATATCGAAGGTATTGATACCCATTGTAAAATCGCCGTAGGGCGTACCGTATAAACAGTGATGCTTCATTTTCTTTTCAACTATAAGCATCGAGGAGGCAGGGCCCTTTCTTTCTATGAGAACCTTGTTCTCCGAAGCGGTAATCGTGACAGAACAGGCTTCATAGCCTATCTCGTCAGTCTCCGTGTAGCTTAAAATATATGAGCTGTCATCCTTTTCGATATGACCTGTGGTAAAGAATTCGGTTTTTTCCTGTCCTTCGTCGTTGGTAACCACGCTCACTATATTCATATCGACTTTTTTCATATAATCATTCCTTAATTTGAGAAGTAATGCCCGAGGGCATTATGTATATCCTCAGGAGTCCATTTCCAGGGCAAGCTCCGCAAGCCTGTCGAGGGCTCTTGAATAGCTGTAGCCGCATTCCTTCATAAGTATCGGAAGAACGCTTTCGGTAGTAAAGCCTGGAATTGTTGCGATTCTTCTTAAAAGAATACGTCCGCCTGAGATACAGAAGGTCATCTTTGCGTAGCCCTTGAAGTTAAGTATCTTAAATGCTTTTACTGCAGTAGCCTTTATCTTCTCCTTTTCTTCGGGGGAAAGGGAGGTTTCTACAGTGTATTCGCCCGTATAGGAAGCGAAGGGACAGCTTGTTTCCGATTTTACCAGCTCTCCGGGAGGAGTAACCTCGATTTCATAGGAATTTCCGAGAACGATACAGTCAATCGTTCTTTCGTTGAGCTGTTCCTCTACGATGGCGGTGTGATGGTGTGAGAAAGCTATCTTAGCGGCACGCTTGAACTCCTCGGGATTGCGGGCTATATTTGCGCCTATCGAGGAGCTGCAGCTTGTGGCGGAGATATAGACGGGATAGCTAAGCTCCTTTTCGATATCCGAAATTATTTCGTCAATCTTATAGAGGTCGCTTCTTTCCATAAGCCTGTATCTCGGAACATCTATTCCTGCCGAGCTTAAAATCTGATGAGTAAGCATTTTATCCATACAGTAGCTTGCCGTATCGGGGTTACAGTCTACGAAGGGAATCTTCGAAAGCTTAAGCAAGCTCTGGATACGGCCGCCCTCGCCGTACTTTCCGTGAAGAGCGGAGAATACTACGTCAACACGCTTAAAGGCGGTAGTTCCGTCGGACATTATCGTAATAATTCCCGAATGGTGAGGGTCGGGGCTTATTATAGCGGAACAGCAGTCGCTGTTGTTTTCCCAGCTTCCGTCCTTTATCTCGCTGTAATCCCCGGGGAAATATAACCATCTCCCTTTTCTCGTTATACCGATAGGAGTTATATCGTATTTTTCGGGAGAAAGTCCGCATAAAACGGAATGAGCCGAAACAAGGGATATTTTATGATCCTTGGTAACTCCGCCGAATAAAACGGCTGCTCTTATTTTAGCCATATATTTATTATCCTTTCATTAGATAATACATTCTGTCAAATATACTTTATAAGTATACCATAATATAAGAATTATTTCAATAGTAAAAGAGGTCAAAAAAGGCGGTTTTTTAATATATATTTTTGCTTTTGCTATTGACAAACCGTATAATGAGGAGTAAAATATGAAATTGAAACCAGATTTCAAATTCATTTTATTTTTTTGACGGAGGTACGGTTATGGAGTATAAAACTTGGCAGCGTGATACGATAGATACGCTTATAAGCCAGATTGGCGAGCGTCATTTTACTGCAGACGAAATATATCTTCTGCTGAGCCGTGAGGAAAGAAAGGTCGGTAAGACTACGATATACCGTTACCTTGAAAGGCTTGTGTCCGAAGGAAGACTTAAGCGCTTCCGTCACGAGGACGGTGTAAGCGCATATTATCAGGTTGTGGGCGACGGCTGTGACGAGCATTTTCATCTTAAGTGTGTGACCTGCGGAAGGGTTATCCATCTTGAATGCAGTCATTTAACCGAGCTTAACAATCATATCGCCGAGCAGCATAATTTTACTGTTGACAGCTCCAAGGTTATTTTATACGGCTATTGCGAAAGCTGTATGAAGAAGGACGAGGAAGAAACAGAATGAAGCTTATCGAATGTAAGGACCTCTGTATGAAATACGAGGGAATAAGCGCCTTCGAAAACCTCAGCTTTTCTGTTGACGAAGGGGATTTTCTCTGTATTGTGGGAGAAAACGGGTCGGGTAAATCCACTCTTATAAAAGGACTTCTCGGGCTAAAGCAGTACAGCTCGGGCAGTATTGCCTTTTCGGGAGTAAAACAGAAGGAGATAGGCTACCTGCCTCAGCAGACAGTGGCACAGAAGGATTTTCCTGCCACAGTTTACGAGGTAGTTCTTTCGGGCTGTCTTAACCGCAACGGCATTTTCCCTTTCTATACAAAGGAGAACAAGGAACGTGCGGCTTCGGAAATAAAGAAGATGAAGATAGATAATATAGTTAAAAAAAGCTACCGTAACCTTTCGGGCGGACAGCAGCAGAGAGTACTGCTTGCCCGTGCGCTTTGCGCTACGGAAAAGCTTCTGCTTCTTGACGAGCCCGTTTCGGGGCTTGACCCTCTCGTGACCTCGGAGATGTACGAGGTTATAAGCGAGCTGAACGAAAAAAATAAGGTAACCGTGATTATGGTTACACACGATATTCATAATGCCGCACATTACAGCAACAAGATACTACATATGTCGGGCGGCGGCTACTTCTTCGGAAGCACGGAGGAATATATGAAAACGGATATATTCAGAGCTATGTCAGGAGGCTGTTTCCATCATGATAGATGAAATAATCGAAATATTCGGATATAGCTTTATGCTTCGCGCCCTGCTTGTGGGAGTTCTTGTTTCCCTTTGTGCAGCTGTTCTCGGTACAAGCCTTGTGCTTAAGCGGTACTCTATGATAGGGGACGGACTTTCTCACGTAAGCTACGGAGCCTTTGCGATAGCGGCGGCGGCAGGAATAGCCCCCCTCTATTTTGCTATTCCGATAGTAATTATAGCGGCGTTTTTCCTGTTACGAATCACGAGAAACGGAAAAATCAACGGCGACAGCGCCGTAGCCGTCCTGTCCAGCAGCGCTCTTGCCATAGGTATGATAGTGCTGTCGGTAAGCGGAGTTTCTGTAGATATAAACAGCTATATGTTCGGAAGCGTTCTTGCGCTTACGGAGAACGACGTGCTTATATCGGTGATATGCTCGGCGGTGGTGTGCGTCCTGTACTTTTTCTTCTATCACAGGATTTTTGCGGTAACCTTTGACGAAAGCTTTTCCGGCGCAACAGGCATACATACGGGCGTCTACAACACACTTATCTCAGTGCTTACTGCCGTGACGATAGTTGTGGGAATGAAGCTTATGGGGGCGCTTCTTATATCGAGCCTTATGATATTTCCGTCCCTTACCTCTATGCGTGTGTGCAGGAGCTTCAGAAGTGTTGCCGTATGTTCGGCGGCGGTATCCGTGTTCTGTTTTGTGGCGGGGCTTATCTGCTCCTACTATATAGATATTCCTACCGGCGCAGGAATAGTTGTACTCAATCTCATAATGCTTCTTATTTTCTCCCTTGTCGGAAGAATAAGAAGGATAAACGAATAGGGAAATATTCCCTTAGCCTTCCCGGTGATTGACATTACAGTTTTCTTGTGATATAATGAGTCTATATGTAAAATGATAGCTTTTCCTGTTGAAAGGACTGAATAAAATGGCAGATGGTAACGAAAGAGCTTTTGAAAGCGGAAGCCGTGAAGAGGACGAATTCAATTCGGTTCTCAGCGCTGCTGCAAAAAAAATAAATAAAGCCCCCGGCGAGAGCAGTGCTTCTGTCCCTGCTTCGGCGTCTCCTTCTTCGGGCGGCGGTAAGCTTACTCAGGAGCAGATTGAGGCGCTTCTTAATTCCGCACCTCCTGCAGGAGAGATAACCGACGAATTTATAGAAGAGGTTATGAATAATACCGAGCTTAAATCGGCTGAAAAGAATGACGGCGGTTCTTCCGACCTTTCGGGCGCTAAGGCGGTTCCTATGGATAACGACGAGACGGATCGTATAGTCTCTAAGTTCGAGGAGGAGCTTAAAGCCGAAAAGCACGGAGGGGAAGACGGAATTATTATCGTTAATACCTCTCCCGACGGTATTCCCGAGGAGATAGTAGGAAAGAAGCGTAAGAATTTAGGCTTTATTATTACTGTTGCGGCGGCTGTTGTGGCTTTTGCTCTCGGCTTCTGCGTATGCTTCCTTTTCTTCTCGGATTTCGTAAAGAGCGGCTCGGAGGAATTCGCTATAAAAGCGGCTAATGCATTAAACAGCCAGTTTCCCGTAAACAACGAGCTTTATGTATATAAGGCTTATGTGAAGGACGGTGCGGCGGCCACCGAATGTATCCTTTACGGTGCAGTAGACTATAACGGCGAGATAGATATAGATATTTACAGGGTTGTCGTAAGAGATGAGGAGCCCAATAAGATAAGCGTGTATTATACCGTTGACGAGAACGATGAATCCTACATAGCTATGAAGAATTCAACGGATTCCGAGGTTAAGGTACAGGCCAGCATTTTAAAGAATTATTCCGACACCATAAAGGCGGCGGACAAGGAAATAAGAATCGGAGTTCCCGAGTGGGAAGAGATAGACTGTACCAAGATTAACAGGAATATTACTTCTTCACAGGTTAAGTGATGTAGTTTAAGGAGCAGGAGTATGACAATTATAGGATATTATCCCGAACAGCTTCTGTTCATGTTTATGCTGTTCTGTAATATAGGATGGGTACAGGAATCCCTTATCGAGTCCCTCTATCACAGACGTCCCGTCAACAGAGGCTTTCTTAAGGGGCCTTACATTCCGATATACGGCTTCGGGGGAATGTTCCTGCTTATATGCTGTGTTCCCTTTAAGGAAAACGGATTTCTCGTATATTTCGTAGGAATGCTTGGCTGTACTTTGCTTGAATACTTTGTAGGCTGGCTTCTCGAAAGTATTTTCCATAAGCAGTTCTGGGATTACAGTATGCTTAAATTCACCTACAAGAACAGGATTTCGCTTTTATCCTCTCTGTTCTGGGGGCTTCTTGCCCTGTTTATGGTGTATATCCTTCACGGTATTGTAGACTGGGTGCTTGACGCTGTTCCTAATATGGTGATGATGATATATACTATGCTTATGTCCCTTGCTATGCTTGTGGATTTTATCGTTACTGTGGTTTATCAGTCTGTAATGATAAAGAAGCTTAAGACCTTACCCTATGATAAGGTTAAGAAGATTGTAACGGAGAAGTTTATAGAGCTTGGCGGTGCAGTAATCAAGAGACGTGAAATGCTGAAGGAATTCAGAATAAAGCTCAGAAACAGCAGAGAGCTTGAAATAATGCCCGAGGCTACTCCTGTGTCGGAGGCTGAGACAGAGGAAACGGCAGAGGTATAAAATTAAGAAGGATTGAGGCTTATGGGAAACGACAAGTATATCCGTAACAGGAAAAGGCTTTCCTATAAGCCTTTTGAATACGGTAAGAATAAAAGAAGCTACAGCACTCCTTTCAGCAAGGAGCGTATGGAGGAGCATTTCTTCCATAAGACAGCTTCCGAGATAGTGACGAACCGAAAGATGCAGTCTACAAAAAAATGTATACAGCACGGAAATGTATCGGTTTACGGTCACTGTGCGGCGGTAGCCGCTTATAGCATAAAGCTTGCCGAAAAGCTCGGTATAAAGTATGATAAGAGAAGTCTTATAAGAGGCGCTCTCCTCCACGATTTCTTCCTTTATGACTGGCATAAGACATCGAATGTGGGAGACGGGCTTCACGGCTTTGCGCATCCGCTTACTGCCTCCAAAAACGCCATAAGGGATTTCAGGCTTAATAAGCGTGAGCTCGATATAATAAGAACTCATATGTGGCCGCTTACGCTCAGAAAGCTTCCGAAGCACCGTGAAAGCTGGCTTGTGTGTCTTGTGGATAAATATTGCTCTGTTCTCGAAACCTTAAAAATAAATAAGTATGACGATGACAGCTTTATCCGCGAGGAGCTTCTTGCAGTAATTGCGGAAGAAGAGAAAAGGCGCATACTTAAGGCGAGAGAGGCGAAAAGACGTAAAATGGCGAGCCTTTCACGAAGCGAGGCGGTTAAGTATCCTGCAGGAAGAAAAAGCTATACCGCAAAAAAACAATAACAACAAATTGAGCCGTAAACGGAGTTTTTCCGCTTACGGCTTTTTTAGAAATTCCTGATATGTTTTTTCCAGATTCCGCCTGCATAGAAAATAAGGGAAATTGCGGCGGAAACGCCCCAACCTATCGGCCAGGACAGCCATACTCCTGTAAGACCCATTCCGAGAGTGCCCGAGAATAAAAATGCGAGACATACTCTAAGGATAAGGTCGCTGAAGGTTGTTATCATAAAGAGGAGCATTGTTCCCGAGCCCTTGAGTACTGCGTCACAGATAAGCTTAGTCGTAACGGTAAAGTAGAAGGGGGCTACTATAAGGAAAAATTCGTAGCCTATTTCTATCGCCTTTCCGTCGGGACTTTCCATAAACAGGCCGATAAGAGAGCTTCCGAAAATAAGGTAAAGTAAGGAAAAAAGAGTGCTGATACCGAGAGAGATAATTAAGGAGGCCTTAAAGCCCTTCGGTATACGTTCGGATTTTCCTGCACCGATATTCTGTGCGGTAAAGCTCGATAAGCCGTTGGACATTGTAGCAACGCAGGTAACCATAAAGGTGTTGAGCTTTATGGCGGCGGAATATCCCGCAATAGCCGATGAGCCGAAATCGTTGATTATGCCCTGAATGAAGAGGTTGCCTACGGATACGAAGCTTTGCTGAAGAATTGAGGGGACGGCCACCGATACTATTTTTTTCAGCATATTTCCCGAAAAAAGCGGCGGCTTTTCCTTACATTCAAATTTGTTTATTCTCTTAACGAGCAGTATTACCGCTACTACCGCCGAAAAGCCCTGAGCCGCAAAGGTTGCCCAGGCTATTCCCGATATCCCCATATTAAAGACAAGTACCGCTATAAGGTCAAGAGCGATATTACCGAGGGACGACATTATAAGAAGATATAGCGGAGTTTTCGAGTCGCCGAGGGAAGCGAAAATACCGTTGCAGATATTATAATAGAAAAGAAAGGGAAGCCCTAAAACATAGATGTTTAGATATGTACAGCTGTCCCCAAAAATATTCTCGGGCGTGTTAAGCGCCGATATTATAGGCTCACAGGTAAGCAGTCCCGCTATTACCAGTACCGCACTCAGTATTCCTGCCGAAATGAAGGAGGTTGTAACCGAGGTTCTGAGCCTTGAAAGCTGTCGGCTTCCGAAAAGGTTTGAGGCTATGACCGAACAGCCTGCACTGCTTCCCGTAGCTATTGCGATAAAGAGCATAGTTACAGGGTAGCTTGCGCCTATTGCGGCGAGAGCCTCCTCTCCGTTTTCAATGAAATTTCCCGCTATAATGCTGTCTGCGATGTTGTAGAACTGCTGAAAGGCAACGCTTATAAGGAGCGGAAGTGAAAATTTCAATAATACCCGTGAGGGTGTACCAACCGTAAGATCGGTATTTCTGTTCAATTTAAAGACCTTCTTTTGTTATGAGTATTTCGCTTATTCTGTCTAAAATTTCTCTGCGTACCGTGTTTATTCCCGAAGCGGAAAGCATTATTCCTTCTTCCGTACGGGCGGTTATTTTGCCCGCCTCGAAAACCGTACCGCCCATTTTTCCCATTCTTTCGCATATTTCCTCGGGGGTGACGCTTCTGTTTATGGCTTTCTCGGGCAGGACATCGGAAACGTAGCCGAAGCTTATATTTCCGCATTTTACCTCCGCCGTTACAGGCTTATCCGCTTCGGCGGTAATGGCTATATCCACGATATGCCTTTTCATAGGCTTCTCGTAAAGCTTTTCGAGCTTTTTAAGCGCAGCGGCGGCGGCAGTAACGTCGTCCTTTGTACGTACGCCCTGCATATCGTTGATACTGCCGTTAAAATAAGAGGAGGTAAAGCCGCTTCTTGAAAATACCGCCCTTAGGGTATCGGTATCGGCCTTTTTTCCGTTCAGTATATCCCTGCAGGCGGAAACGGCGGCCGCCACATATTCGGGTCGCTTCATACGGCCTTCTATTTTTGCTGAGGTTACTCCGATTTTTTCAAGCTCGGGGAGCTTTTCTATAACCGACAGATCCTTAAGGGACAGGACGCTGTGCCTGTCTCCGCAGGTAAAATCGAGACGGCAGGGCTGTGCGCAGAGACCTCTGTTTCCGCTTCTTCCGCCGTACATAGCGCTCATAAGGCACTGTCCGCTTATACATACGCATAATGCACCGTGAACAAAGACTTCCGTTTCGATATCAACGTTTTTCGTTACGCTTTCGATTTCCTTAAGTGACATTTCACGGGCAAGCACTACTCTTGAAAAGCCGTGCTTGCGGCAGAATTCCGCTCCCGAGGGAGAGCATACGGTCATCTGTGTTGACGCGTGAAGCTTAAGGGAGGGGGCGGCTTCACGGATTATCTCCGCCGCTCCGAGATCCTGCACAATTACAGCGTCAACGCCTACCTCCTCGAGAAGCTCGGCTGTCTCACGGAGAGCCTTAAGCTCCTCGTCGAAAACCAGCGTGTTAAGAGTAACATAAACCTTCGTTCCGTAAAGCCGACAGCTCTTAACAGCCTCTTTTAATTCCTCGGGGGTAAAGTTCTTGGCATTTCTGCGTGCAGAAAATGCGGTCACTCCGAGGTAGACCGCATCTGCTCCTGTATTGAGTGCGGCGGGAAGTACGTCGGTACCGCCGCAGGGGGCTAATATTTCAATCATGATTCAAAAGTAGTCTGGATATAAGAGCCGTTGAGCTTTTCGGGGGCTCCTGCGCCTAAGGCGAGCTTAAGCTTTTCGACCTCCTGCTGGAGCTCTCTTATTTCATCCTCCTTCTTGGAAACGCAGAGACCGTAGGAGTTTTCGTAATTTTTAAGAATGTTACGGAGCTTCTGGTTCTCGGTTTCCTTTTCATCAGCCTTCTGACGAATGGAATGCTCTGTTTCGGCGAGGATATTTCTGAGCTTATCCATTTCGCTGTTGCGGTTTTCAAGCTGACGTATGGTCTTTTCGTATTCGGCTATGGTTTTTCCGAGCTGTTCGTTTGTGGAATTATCCTTACCGGATTTCATCTTCTCGATTTCCTCGTTAGCTATAGCAAGCTCGATTTCAAGCTCTTCCTTTTCCTCCTTAAGCTTTTTAAGCTCCTCTGCGTCAGGGGAAACAGCTCCGTCGTTATTGGAAATCGTGTTTATTTCAAGCTTCGTAAGCTTACCGTTAAGCTCGGCAATAAGCTTATTTGCCGCTTCAAGTCTGCTGTGTGAAGCTTCGAGCTCATTTCTGAGGGCTTCGTTAGCGGCTACCTCGGTAAACTTTTCGGTATTTATCTGTGCGATTATCTTATTTGCGGAAGCGAGGGCGGACTTGACATCGCTGAGCTCCGTTTCGCTGTCGGTGCATTTACCGCTGAGCTCCTGCTCCTTCTCCTTAGCGTCGGAAATACATTCGTTAAGTAAGGCTTCCTTTTCTCTGAGACTGCTGATTTCGTCTCTCATTGCGTCCTCGGCCTCGTTATGAAGCTCGATCTGTCCGAGAAGGGTAGCGTTACGCTCCTCGAGAACCTCTATTCTTCCCATAAGCTCGTCGATAAGAAGCTGATCCTGTTCGCTTCTTTCCTTCTTAAGGGAATCGCCCATAATTATAAGCGCTGAAAGTGCAGTAGCCTCCGCTTCGCTTATTCCCGGCATTTTTGTCTGAATATATGTAATTTTAGAATCAAATTCCGCAGCAAAGCTAAGCACCTCGTCGGGCTTATCTGTTTTGAGGTAATAGCCTCTGCCGTTGACCTGAACCTTAAGCTTATCCATAATTATCTGTTCCTTTGGAAATTATAGTGAGTGCTATGTACATAACACATATTCTATTATAATATATTTCTAATAAAAAATAAAGGGGTTTTAAAAATTTTTTTCAATATTTTTAAAATTTATTGAAAAATCTCTGATTATATAGTATAATGTCTTTGATTAGTATAAAATGAAAAACGAACTTCCGTTCCCGAGGGTACGGAAGCTGAAAGGAACGGTAGATAATGCTTGAAACAGGATTAAAGGGCAAACAGACCGAAACAGTCACAACAGATAAGACAGCGGCAAGCGTAGGAAGCGGAAATCTTCCCGTATACGCTACTCCCGCTATGATAGCGCTTATGGAAAAGACAGCTATGCTTTCCGTAGCTAAGGAGCTTCCCGAGGGTCAGACTACGGTAGGTACGAAGCTTGAGATTGAGCACGTTTCCGCTACGGGACTCGATAAGGAGATATCCTGCGAGAGCGAGCTCGTCGAAATTGACAGGAGGAGACTTGTTTTCCTTGTAACCGCTTCGGATCCTTCGGGTATTATCGGAAAAGGAAAGCACGAACGTTTTATCGTGGACTGCGATAAATTTATGGATAAAGTAAATACTAAGTGAGGGAAACAACGTGAATATCAAAACCTTTTATCTCAATAACGAAAAAACAGTTTATATGAAGGCATATCTTCTCGACCCTGTGGAGAGCATAGAATGGGGGAAAAAGCGTCCTGCCATTTTAATTTTCCCCGGCGGCGGCTATGAATTCTGCTCCGAGAGAGAGGCCGAGCCTGTGGCTATGCAGTATCTCAAGGAAGGCTACAATGCTTTTGTACTCTACTATACCTGTAATAAAAAGTACCCTGCGGCTTTTCTTAATGCAGCCTACGCTCTTTACAAAATCCGTATGAGAGCCGAGGAATTCGGCGTGGATAAGAACAAGATTGCAGTATGGGGCGCCAGCGCAGGCGGTCATCTTGCAGGCTGTCTCGCAACAATGTGGAACGACAGCTCTATTCTTAAGGCTCTCGACTGTCAGCCCGAGGATATCCGTCCCAATGCCGCTATACTCAACTATCCCGTTATAAGCGGTATCACGAATCCCCATAAGGGCTCCTTCAATGTGCTTTTAGGCGAGAATGCGGGTCATAGCGAGCTTTCGAGATTATCTCTCGAAAACCGTGTTACTCCGAAAACTCCCCCGATTTTCCTCTGGTGTACCGCTAACGACGACTGCGTTCCCGCACATAACAGTCTTGTTATGGCGAAGGCCTGCGTCTCCAACGGCGTACCCGTAGAGCTTCATATGTTCGACGAAGGCCCTCACGGACTTTCCACCTGCGATAAGAATACAGGCTGGAACGAATACTTTTACCGAGAAAACTGCAGAAGCTGGATTGAGCTTTCCATTAAGTTTATGGAAAAGTATATGGAGGTCTGAAATGAAGGTTCCCGATAAATTACCTTACGGAAAGGGCGAGCTTATATCGGAGATTATTTCCGTTATTCTCGGTGTCGGAGGCGGCATTACCCTTATACTTCTTACCGTTCTCGGAATAAGAGAGGCTTCCTCGATAATCTGCGGAATAGTTCTTCTTTTTGTATGCGGAGCGTTTTCGATAGTTTCCGTATATCCCCAGTGGACAAATTTGGTTACCGAGAAGGACTGTGAAGAAAAGCATTTCCGTCGTATACGCAAATCGGGAATAATTGCGAAATTTGTACTTACAGCGGCACTTATTGCATTATCCTTGCTTTAATGCCGATAAAATATGAAAAACGAAAGGAAACAACAAAATGAACACAAAATTACCCTTTACCACAAAAGAAAAGTTAGAGGAGATTGCTGCGGTATATCCTACCCCCTTCCATATCTACGATGAAAAGGGGATAAGAGAAAACGCAAGACGCTTCAAGGAAGCCTTCTCCTGGAACAAGGGCTTCAGAGAGTATTTCGCAGTAAAAGCTACTCCCAACCCCTTTATATTAAAGACTCTTATGGAGGAGGGCTGCGGCTTTGACTGTTCCTCCTATACCGAGCTTATGCTTTCCGATAAGGTAGGCGGTAAGGGTCACGATATTATGTTCAGCTCCAATGAAACTCCCGACGCTGATTTTCTTCTTGCGAGAAAGCTTGGCGCTATAATCAATCTCGACGACTTCACACATATCGAAATTCTCGATAAGCTCTGCGGTATCCCCGAGACAATCTGCTGTCGATATAATCCCGGCGGAGAGTTCAGAACAAGCGAAACAGGAAACGTAATGGATACGCCTAAGGACGCAAAGTACGGACTTACCCACGAACAGATTGTGGAAGCCTACCGTATCTTAAAGGAAAAGGGCGCTAAGACCTTCGGTATGCACGCTTTCTTAGCAAGCAACACACTTACAAACGATTATTATCCCGTGCTTGCGAAGATTATGTTCAAGGCTGCTGTTGATATCAAGGAAAAGACGGGCGTACAGCTCAGCTTTATCAACCTTTCAGGCGGCGTAGGTATCCCCTATAAGCCCGACCAGCCCGCAAATGATATAGCTGAAATCGGAAGAAGAGTAAAGGAAGCCTACGATGAGGTTCTCGTTCCCGCAGGAATGGGCGACGTAGCTATTTATACAGAGCTGGGACGCTTTATGCTCGCTCCCTACGGCGCTCTCGTAACAAGAGCTATCCGTGAAAAGCATATCTATAAGGAATATATCGGCGTTGACGCTTGCGCGGCTAATCTTATGCGTCCTGCAGTATACGGCTCTTATCATCATATTACCGTTATGGGTAAGGAAAACGAGCCCTGTGACCACGTTTACGACGTAGTAGGCGGACTTTGTGAAAACTGCGATAAATTCGCCAAGGACAGAGAGCTTCCGAAAATCGATATGGGCGACCTTATCTATATCCACGACACAGGCGCACACGGCTTCTCTATGGGCTATAACTATAACGGTAAGCTTCGTTCCGCAGAAATAATGCTTAAGGAGGACGGAAGCTATCAGCTTATCCGCCGTGCCGAAACTCCCGAGGACTATTTCGCTACCTTCGATTTCTGTGAATACAGCTTCAAGAAGTAAAAGCTATGGTTTATAAATATTGTCCCCTTTGCGGCAGTAAGCTTGTACCGAGGGAACTGGGCGACGAGGGGGAAGTCCCCTTCTGCGAAAGCTGTGACAGGCCTCATTTCCCTGTATTTTCAACCTGTGTTATCTGCCTTTGCGTAAATGAATACGGGGAAGCGGCGCTTATTAAGCAGTCCTATATGCCTACCGAGCATTATATCCTTGTTTCGGGCTATATTAAGCCCGGTGAAACAGCGGAATATACTGCATTAAGGGAGGTTGAGGAGGAAATCGGGATTGTTCCCGAGAGCTGTCATTTCGCTATGAGCGTTTTCTACGAAAAGCGCGACCAGCTTATGCTCGGCTTTATATGTAAGGCGAAAAAGGAGGAAATGAAGCTTTCCGTCGAGGTAAGCGAGGCGGAATGGTTCCCCGAAAATGTAGTTATGAGTAAATTAAGGGGCGGAAGTATAACGGTACAGCTTTTTGAAAAATATATTGAATTAAAGGAAAATAAACTTATATGAGAATGAGAAAAAAGCGTCATCTCGACGAGAGAATAGCTGCCTGTGCGGATGTAAGTCTCGGCTGGCTCCAGGATTACGCTTCCGAACAGAAGGGTATAAATCCTCCCGAGATAATCGACGTTGAGAAGGTTTTCGGCAACAATAACCCTCTTCATCTTGAGATAGGCTGCGGTAAAGGACAGTTCGCCGAGGAAATAGCAAGGAGAAATCCCAATATAAATTTCGTTGCGGTGGAACAGAATGTGAATGTTCTTGTTACAGCTATGGAGCGTACCCATAAATCGGGGCTTAAGAATCTCCGTTATGTAATGGGTATGGCGGAATATCTTGAAAAAATATTCCCCGAGGACAGCGTGGATAAGATTTATCTTAATTTCAGCTGTCCCTTCCCTAAGAATACATACGCAAAGCACAGGCTTACGCACGAGCGTTTTCTTTCCATTTACAGGAAGATACTGAAAAAGGACGCTCTTATTGTACAGAAAACCGATAATTCGAAGTTCTTCGAATTTTCGCTTAACAGCTTCTGCGACAATGATTTTAAGCTCAGAAATATAACCTTCGACCTGCATAACAGCAAGATTGAGGGGAATATTATAACTGAATATGAAGAGCGTTTCTCGTCACAGGGATATCCGATTTTTTATCTCGAAGCTATAAACAGGAAGTAAATATTTTTAGGAAATACTTTACAAATTCCGAATAATATTGTATAATAAGTTTATCGGATTTACTGACAACACACACCAGAAAGGAATAATTATTATGGGTAAGTTATCGGCTTTTATCGGCCTTGCGGCAGTTGCCGGAATAGGCTTTTACGTTGGCAAAAAGGTTTACGAAAAGAAGAAGAATGAGGAAACCGCTCACGTTTATGACACGGATTCCGAGGTATTCGTAGAAGAAAAGCATTCTACTCCCAAGGAAAAGCTTCAGAGAGCTTCTCTCTTTGCAGTAGGCGCTTTAAAGACAGGTACCGAAAAGTTCAAGGAAGGTATCGACGAGATTATCAACCAGGATATGGTTACCAAGGGCGAAGAAACTGTAGCTAAGACTAAGGAATTCGCCAAGGAAACTAAGGATAAGACCGTAAACCTCGCTAAGGACGCTAAGGCTAAGACTGTCCAGTTCACAAAGGAAGTAAAGGAAAAGACAGTAAACCTTGCCAAGGACGCTAAGGCAAAGACTGTTGAGCTCGCAGGAGAAGCAGGCGAAACAATCAAGACTGAAATCGACCATTTAAAGAGTATGGTTTCTTCCATAAACACAACTCCCGCTGAGGAAGCTGTTGAGGCTGAAGAAGCTGAAACCGAAGAAACAGCAGATGCAACAGAAGATACTGAAGAAGAGGTAACCGAGGTTACAGCTTCCACTGATGTTGCTGAAATCGGTTCTTCCGAGGATACAGACATTCCCGAGGTTACAATTGAGCCTGCCGAGGAAAAGGAAGAGGTGTCCGAAACAGAAGAGGCTGCCGACGATATCGACAGCATTTCTCTCGACAGTATGGAAACAGTATCTATAGATACCTTTGATTTCGGAGCTTCCGAACAGTTATAAGCTTAAATAAACCAAAACCGCTTCCGATATGAGTTTCGGAAGCGGTTTTTGTTGACTTTTTCTTTAGTTTAAGCTATAATCATTTCAGAAAATTACAAGGTAGGGTGTAAATCAGATGTTCAGAGATTTAATAAGAAAAAACAAGAAGTTATCAGAGGAAGAATGTATATCTGTTCTTAAATCGGAGAAAAGAGGCGTTCTTTCGGTGAACGGCGACAATGATTATCCCTACGGAATGCCGATGAATCATTTTTATAATGAAGAGGACGGCAGAATATATTTTCATTGCGGAAAGGTCGGACACAGGCTTGACGCATTAAGAAAAGACGATAAGGTATCCTTCTGTGTATATGACGAGGGATACTGCAGGGAAAGCGAGTGGGCGCTTAATGTAAAGAGCGTCATTGTTTTCGGAAGAATTGAAATTATCGACGAGCAGGATAAAATTGCCGACATAGCCGCAAGACTCAGCCGTAAATTCACGGAGGACGAGGAGTATATAAGGGCTGAGATTGAAAAGTACGGACGGCAGACTTTATTGCTGAAGCTTACTCCCGAGCATATATGCGGAAAATTCGTGCAGGAGTCATAAATAAAGAGTGCTGTGTAATTTACAGCACTCTTTACTGCGGAATATGTCTGAAACGTATTCCTTATGCGTCGGCCTCGATAAGCTCGTTTCTCTTGAAGAAGAGGGAAACACACCATAAAGCGGAAAGTGCGACAAGAACATAAACGATTCGGCTTATGATATTGTCTGAACCGCCGCAGAGCCAGGCTACAAGGTCGAAGCTGAACAGGCCTACAAGACCCCAGTTAAGTCCCCCTACAATAAGAAGGAACAGAGCGATTTTATCCATAATTTTCATAGCTTTACATTCCTTTCCGAAAGGTAGTCCGAGTAGTAGATATGCGGACTGATAATATTATGGGCAGTAGGTTTATTATTATGCATTATGTGCTTAAATAAAAAAATTAAATTTTTTTCAAAAAAGGTATTGACATTTGCAGAATTTTGTAGTATAATCTAATAGTCGTCAGGAGATGACAACGGGAGTTTAGCTCAGCTGGGAGAGCATCTGCCTTACAAGCAGAGGGTCACAGGTTCGAGCCCTGTAACTCCCACCATTTGGCCCGGTAGTTCAGTTGGTTAGAACGCTAGCCTGTCACGCTAGAGGTCGTGGGTTCGAGCCCCATCCGGGTCGCCAATTTTAAGCCTCTGTAGCTCAGTCGGTAGAGCAGAGGACTGAAAATCCTCGTGTCGTTGGTTCGATTCCGACCGGAGGCACCATTGCGGATTTAGCTCATCTGGTAGAGCGCCACCTTGCCAAGGTGGAGGTAGCGAGTTCGAGCCTCGTAATCCGCTCCATAAAAAGCCCGATTTGTTCGGGCTTTATTTTTTTGTGTACAATCTACATATCGGGAGAGTTATTTTTTATCTATAGGTAGAAAATAACATTTTTTTATTTATTTGATTGATTTTTTACTGATAATTTGATAGAATTATCTGAAAGAGGTTAGAGATATGAGATTTAAAAAATTTATTTCCGCTATCTTAGCGGCAGGTATCATTTTTTCGGGAACCTGTGATATAATACCCGAAAATCCTGTTTGTGTAACGGCGGAAGCCGCGTCGAAAATCGGTTATGATATCGAATACTGCGACGGATACACGACACTTGAGCTTACGCCCAAAACCGAGGGTAATACTCTCCGCTACACAACAAACGGTAAGGCTCCTACTTCAAAATCCAAGGAGTATACAAAAAGGCTCAGGTTTACATCAAACAAAAAGGTGCGTATAAGCGAATACAATAAGAAGGGTAAGCGTACAAGCACCCTCAACTTAAACATAAAGCTACGCTGTATGCCTGTTGAGATTTCTATGGCGGGAGTAGCCGAGGGTATGGTACAGGTTTCCCTTGCAACGCCTACTGACGGAGCAACAATCCATTATACCGAAGACGGAAGTAAGCCTACCGAAAAGTCAAATATATACTTCGGCGAGTTTCTTGCTTCTCCCGACGCAAAGATAAGAGCCTTCGCAGTAAAAGAAGACTACAGAAACAGCACATATTCCGAGCTTGATTTATCCGAAATTAAGCTTGTGACAGAATATGACGAGGTTATGCTGTACATACTTGACGCAGTAAATCAGGAGCGTGAGGACAGAGGCATTGCTCCCCTTACGCTGAATCCCGTGCTTACCGCCGCGGCGGAAAAGAGGGCTGATGAAATTGCTGTTTTGTATGACAGGAATCATATACGGCCTAATGGTGAAAAATGGAGAACAGTTCTCGACGAGTTCAATTACGACGCAAGAACTGGAGCCGAAAACATAGGAAGAAACGAATATGAATTGGAAATATCCGTGAAGCGTAATATGCAGAACTGGATGAATTCAACAGCTCACAGAGTCAATATACTGAGCGAAAAGGTTACGGAGCTCGGTGTAGGCTGGGAAAAGAAGGGCGACTATTACTATTATGTCCAGATTTTCGGCAAGCAGAAATAATGATTTTATGCGGCAGTATCTTTTTAAGGATACTGCCGCTAACTTTTTACTAAAAAAGCTAAATATTTTTATAATTCAGCCGATATAACTTATATGGAATATGTTTAGTAAAGGAATGAATAAAATGGCTTTTGACGGTTTACCCGGTATGAGAGTTACTATAAGTCAGAACCCTCAGAGTTTTATTATAGGCGATTATTTTGCTGTTTATGATAAGGAAAGCGACGTGCCCGATGTTTATGAATGGTCTATGCTTAAGTCCTATACGGAGCTTCCGGGCTCGTTCATAATCACTCTTTTAAACGGCTCAAGCTACACAATAACCAAGAATTGTTTCTCCGATTCCTCCAAGCTTATTGCCTTCAGAAGTATCGTAGAGGGACAGATTTCCAATTACAGCCACATAACAAAGAAGGTTACAAAGCGCATAATTCCCCCTAAATACAATTACAGAAACTGTGATATTCCTACCGCCGCTTTTTCGGCAGCAGGCACATATACGGAGCGTGACATAAATTCGGGAAGTGTGGCTAAGGTGTATTCGCGTTTCGCCTGGATAATCTGGGTGACGGCTATCTTAGCGGCGGCAGTAACCTTACTTTGCCTTATATTTATAGGTAAAAATGTTGAAGAAAATCTGATATACTATATCTTCCTTTCACTTTTTTCAGGTGTTGCCTTTGCGGTAGTAATTTATCTGATATGCTGTACTACTGCAAGATACAGATACGCAAATTATGTGCGGAGCGACGTAACCACAACGGAAAATATAATTTTCGTCATTTCCAATAACGGTTTCGGAGCGGTAGAAGAATGCGTATATATGGGTAAGGAGCTTATCCCCTGGTCAAGAGCGGCTAACTATTTCGAAACTAAGCATACTATAGTCATAATGCTTAAGGATCATTCGGTATGCCGTATACCTAAAAGACTCTTCCCGAAAAAGACCTGCGACGAGCTTGGCGTATTTATCGCAAGCAATCTTTTAAAGGAATGAAAGGACTGAAAAATAATGAAAGCCAGCGTTAATATAGAATCTCTCCGAGGCTCACAGGGAGAATTTCTCCTTGTGAACGTTTCAGGCGGAAGCGGTGTTATCGGCGTATGTGATACCACCAACAGGAGAGGAACTCAGAGAAGTAGCTTTTATATAGGCTCCGAATGTATCATAAATATTCTCAATAACGGTCAGGATGCGGAAAGTAACCGCCAGATATGGCAGACCTCGACTCTCGAAAAATGCAAGAACGTAATCGGCAATCTTCTTCCTGCCTGCTGTGACGCATATTTTAAGGACGGTCTTGCTCTTTCTAAAGCAATAATGCCTATCCTCGAGATACTTACTCCCGGGCTTTATGTTGTTCACGTAAACAATACCTTCCCTACCGATGGCGCAGGAAACTTCTTCTGGAACGCATATACCGTAAAGCACGAATTCAACGGCTCAGCCGAGCACATTCCGATTATCGACGACCATAGGGACTATTCTCCTATGTTTCTTGTTCCTACCAAGAATTTCGCTGACTTTTCCGAGAAAAACTTTGAAACTGCAGTAACACGCCTTAAGAAGGGAAAGCGTCTCGGCGGTATAGCCTACCACCTTTCGGGAATGTTCTCCGCTCTTCTTTATGGTCATACAAACGCTACCGCCTGCCTCAGCGAAAGAGTGGATTTCAGCTGTATAATTATCGAGCCTCTTAACAGGGTTCTGGTTGACGACAGCGATTCTCACACAAGAGGTAAGATAGTGGCTCTTTCCTGTCCTTACGTAAATATAGGCTTTGACGTATTATCGAGGAAGATGACCGAAAGCTTTCTCCTTAACCGTAAGGGTCTCGTGAACCAGGATTATGAGCTTATTAAGGCAAAGGCCGATAAAATGATAAGCGGAATGTCCTATTCGAAGCGTATTTCTCCCGAAATAAACGCAAGAGTAGAGGCTCTTCCCGACGCAGATATGATGATTTCAGCTCACGCGGTAAGAGAGCTTAATGATGAAGACCTTGCATTACTGCTCAGCGGTGAAACTAAGGTTGACGACCAGTTTATCATATCCCAGAATTACTATGAAAGTATAGTTTACGCCTGTAACTTCCTTCAGTATACCGACAAGGACCGCTTTATCGAGTTCGCTAAGGCAATACTGGAAAATCCCGACCTTTCCGCTACCTATGTTTATGTTGCAGGACGTCTGAAATACGTTATGGACGCTCGTATAAACGAGATCTTCAAGAACATTTCCGAATCCGAGGATCCTATTTATTCACAGATTAAGGCTGTGGCTGACAGCTACCTTGAAGAATTTATGGACTACACCGAAAACAGTGTAAGTAAATTCCTTGTAGGCGACGCAACCTTTGATGATGAAATCTACGAAATTTCCAAGAAGGACGAGACGAACTATTCGTCCCTCGCATTAGCCAAGCAGATGGGACGCTGAGTACAGAAGCATAAATAATAAAAACCGTTTCCGATTTATAGTCGGAAGCGGTTTTTTGCTGTAAACAGAAAAGCCTGAAAGGATTTATCCTCTCAGGCTTAATTTTGTTAAATGGAATTAAAGCTTACAAAGCTCCTTAGTATCACGAGCGATAAGTAATTCTTCGTTTGTGGGGATTACCCATACTTCAGTCTTACTGTCGGGGGTAGAAATCTTTGTGAGCTGACCGTGAACGGTAGCGTTAAGCTCTTCGTCAATCTTAATTCCGAAGAAGTCCATATCACGGCAAACGTCACGACGTACTAAGTCAGCATTTTCACCGATACCGCCTGTGAAGATTACTGCGTCGAGACCGTTCATAGCGGCAGCATAGGAGCCGATATACTTCTTGATGCCGTAGCGGAGGATATCGCCTGCTAAAATAGCTCTCTTATCGCCCTTCTGAGCAGCAGCCTCGATATCTCTGTTATCGCTGGAGATGCCGGAAATTCCGAGGAAGCCGGACTTCTTGTTGAGGTAATCGCTCATCTGAGAAGGTGTTAAACCGAGCTTATCCTGAACGAAGGTAACTGCGGAGGGGTCAACACAACCGGAACGTGTACCCATAAGAACGCCGTCGAGGGGAGTAAAGCCCATAGATGTATCTACGGATTTACCGCCGTCTACTGCAGTAATAGAGGAACCGTTACCGAGGTGGCAGGTTACAAGCTTAACGTCCTTGATATCCTTGCCTGTTACTTCCGCATACTTAGCGGAAACGAAACGGTGGGAAGTACCGTGGAAGCCGTACTTTCTTACGGAGTACTTTTCATATACCTCGTAGGGCATACCGAACATAAATGCCTTTTCGGGCATTGTCTGATGGAAAGCGGTATCGAAGATAACAGCCTGGGGAACATCAGCGGGAACTACCTTCTTACAAGCTCTGAGAGCTAAAGCGTGAGCGTGGTTATGTACGGGAGCAAGCTCGCGGAGCTCGTCAATCTTTTCAATAACCTCGTCGGTAACGATAGTAGAGGTGGGGAATACTTCAGCACCCTGCACGATTCTATGACCTACAGCGGAAATTTCGCTCATATCCTTGATAACGGAAGCGTCGCCTGTTGTAAGAACTTCAACAACCTTTTCGAAAGCCTCGGTATGTGTAGGGAAGGGACAGTCAGTTTCGTAAACACGACCGTCGAAGGTTGTGTGCTTGATATGACCGTCGATACCGATTGTTTCACAGTTACCCTTAGCGATAACCTTTCCGTCTGTCATCTCAATAAGCTGATACTTAAGAGATGAACAGCCTGCAT
>JAZNMN010000060.1:0-7216 GCA_045579625.1 Ruminiclostridium sp. | reverse complement strand
CTCCGTAGCCTATCGCCGCATAGAAGTCATCCACGTTATCGAAACGCTGCATCTTCGCCACATCAAGAAGAAGCTCGGGAGTCATAACAATATTGTTGCGGCGGAGCTCGCCTTCAAGAGTAGCCATACCCTCGGCGATATTTTCTTCTCTTCTTTCTCGCTTGAACCAGGAGCGTATTTTCGCCCTCGCCTCGTTTGTCTTGGCTATATCAAGCCAGTTTCTGTTAGGCCCTGCGTTCTGTGAGGAGGAGGTAATTACCTCAACTATGTCGCCTGTTTTGAGCTCATAATCGAAGCGTATCATTCTTCCGCCGACCTTGGCACCTGTCATTCTGTTTCCTACCTGAGTATGGATAGCGTAGGCGAAATCTATTACGGTAGAGCCTACAGGAAGCGTTATCACGTCCCCCTTAGGCGTAAATACATAAACATCGTCGGGAGCAAGGTCAACCTTGATTGCGTCGGCGAGCTGTTCTATATCGTCGGAATCCTGTTGCTGTTCGAGAAGCTGTCTTATCCAGTCGAAACGCTTTTCGCCCACAACCTTCCCCGAAATTCCCGCCTTGTACTTCCAGTGTGCGGCGACGCCGTACTGGGCAGTATTATGCATTTCCTGAGTTCTTATCTGAACCTCGAAGGGTATACCCTCTCTGCCTATTACCGTTGTATGAAGGGACTGGTAGCGGTTAGGCTTCGGGGTAGCGATATAGTCCTTGAATCTATAAGGAATAGGACGGAATATATCGTGGATTATACCGAGAACGTTATAACATTCGATAACAGTCTGTACGATTACACGCACTGCATAAACGTCATATATCTCGTCGAAGCTTTTTCCTTTTATATATACTTTTTTATAGATGCTGTATACGCTCTTTACTCTTCCCTCCATTACGGGCGGAGGATCGATATCGCATATACGATCCTTTATACGGTTCTTTATTATGTCGATAAAGGTATTCTTCTGCTCCTTATGCTTATCGAGCATTTCCTCTATCATCTTTGTACCGTAGGGGTCGAGAATCTTTATGGAGATATCCTCCATTTCCTCCTTAACCGCGCTCATACCGAGACGGTGGGCGATAGGAGCGTAGAAGTTCATTGTTTCGAGAGCCTTCTTACGCTGTTTCTCGGGAGGACGGTACATAATGGTACGCATATTATGAAGTCTGTCCGCAAGCTTTATAAGAATTACACGGATATCCTTCGACATAGCCATAAGGATTTTTCTGATATTCTCCGCCTGCTGTTCCTCCTTGGTATTAAGGGGAACCTGACCGATTTTGGTAACTCCGTCAACAAGATGAGCTACATCCTCGCCGAACTTCTTTCGTATTGTATCGAGAGGTACGTCGGTGTCCTCTACTACGTCGTGCAGGAGTGCCGCCACGATAGTATCGGTATCCATATACATTTCAAGCAGTATACAGGCTACCGCTACAGGATGTGTTATATAAGGCTCTCCCGAGCTTCTTTTTACACCCTCGTGAGCCTTCTCGGCAATATCATAGGCAAGCTCTATTTTTTCGATATCATAGGGCTTTTCGCTTTCCTTTATCTTTTCAATAAGGTAATCCAAGGTATATACCAAGCATTACACCCCTTCCTTAGTCTGACGCTTAAAAGCTTTGTCAGACCTGTCTCTAAAATATGTAATATCAGCAATTATACATCTCCGACAGCTCTTTAAGCTTCGAAGCGTATTCATTTCTAAGACTTTCGGGAGAAAGAATCTCCATTTTTTCTCCGAACTGGAAAATCCAGCCGAGAAGTATCGGGCTTTCCGTGACAACCTGTGTTACGGTAAAATGCTCATCGTCGTAGGGTACGAGGCTGACGCTTTTACCGAAACGGTCAATTATAACTCCCGAAAGAGAATTATGTACTTTAAGCTTTAAGGTAACGTCCTCTCCCGAGAACATACTGAAACGTTTTTTCGTATATTCGAGAATATCGAAGTCCTTAGGAACAGGCTGTGCCGCTACAGGCTTCCCGTTCTCGTCCTCGGAAATCGTAACCTTCTCCATTTTATCAACTCTGAAATTTGTTACAACACCGTATTTCGGATAATAGCCTACTGCATAATAATTTTCATCCTGCCAGCATAAGGCATAGGGAGAAATTTCCGAACGGGCCCCTCCGTTATGGTATTTTTTCTTCTTGTTCGGGTCGTAATCGAAATAGAGGAAGCTTATCTTCTGTTTATTTTTAATAGCGCTCTGAATAATGTCAACGCTGTAATAAATATGCTCGTTAATAGTCTTTACACGGTCGTACACGATAACATTTCTGTTAAGCTCACGGGAGCCGTGACAACTGCTGAAGGATGAGAGCTTATTTATAAGCTTACGGGATTTCCCCTCGGTTATGAATTTCGAACAGGCGACCGCGTCCGCAAGAAGCTTAAGCTCGGGAAGCTCGAATTCCCTTTCGCCGAGATAATATGCGGTAGACTTACCCTGTCCTACCTTTTCGATATCGTAGCCGAAAAGAGACAGCGCCTCCATATCATCATAAAGGCTCTTTCTTTCCGCCTCAATACCGTTTTCCGAAAGCCTCGAAATAATCTGTGAAAGGGTAATGGGGTGGTCTATATCGGTTTCCTTCCTGAATATATCAAGAAGATAAAGTAGCTTCAGCTTCTGAAAACTGCTCTTAGCCATAGGAAATCCTCCGTTATCGGTTAATCCTCGTCGCCCTCGTCTGTCATATCGTCGTCGGAAGCGCAGACAACCTTAAGCATTTTATCCGACATAGCGGAAATAAGATTCTTGTACTGAAGCTTTTCAACCCAGCTCTTGGGGAAGCCCTGTTCGCCGAAATAAGCGCCCAGCATAGCTCCCGTCATAGAAGCGCAGGTGTCGCTTGCGCCGTCGTGGTTTGCGGCAAGCTGGATAGCGTAACGGGGGCTTTCGTTGTGCAGTACTGCACAATAAACAGCGATAGCGAGAGCCTCGTAAGCCTCGAAGCCGTAGCCCATCTTCTTTACAGCCTCCATAGGGTCAATATCCGCATTATTCACAAGGTCGAGAGCGTACTGTAAGGTCTTGGCGAGTATTTCTCCGTCGGCAACGCCTTCGAGAAGGCTTATTACGGTTTTAACTGCGTCCTCTATCTCTGCGCCGCTTACTATTTCGGCGATAATTGCGGAGTAGCAGCCTGCCGTTATATAACCTACAGGGTCGCCGTGAGTTATTGCCGCACAGCGACAGCCCATATCAAAGGCCTTTCTTGTATCATTATAGAAATAAAGTCCGATAGGTGCGGAACGCTTTACGGCTCCGTTATCCTTGTTATCGTTAAGACGGTTTTCGGGAGTACCGTAGGCCATATTTCTTATTTTAAGAAGAGCGTCGATATTCTTTGTATCGGCAGTACGCTTCTTATAAAGTCCCTTAGCCTTTAAGAGTCTTAATTTATATGCATTCTGGGAAGGGTCGAAGAGCCACGCATATTCCTTGCCCGCTACTGTTTTTGTCTGTGTATAGAGCCAGACCTGGTAAGCGAGGAATACATAATCCTCGTAATTTACCTGTCCGTCGTCTGCGCCTGCGCTGTGTGCCCAGAGAAGTCCGTCGGCGGTAAAGAGAGAAAGCTGTGTATCATCGGTGAAGAGCGCAGTCCCCGTCCTCTTGCTTACTGCAAGGTCGAGACAGCCCTTCTTTTCAAATCTTTCACAGATTGCGTCATAGTCCATAAGCTCTATAGGATAGCCGAAAGCGTCTCCTATCGCTAATCCGAGCATTACTCCTTTGAATCTGTCGTCAAGATAAACTTCACCCATTTTTATTTTTCCTTTCTTTTTTAAGTTTCATCATAGATTTGCGGTCATATATGGTTTTTGAAATAACCATACTGTTTTCTGTCATATAAAGGCGCTCCAGGTAGTCATAATACATTCCCGGAGAAGCTATACCGTTAAGACAGATTATATCTGCGCCCGCCTTACCGATAATCGTATCCGTAAGGAGTACACAGTTTGTACTCAGGATTGAATAGGTCCTGAACTTTCCCTTTTTGAATTTATAAAAGCCTGCGTGCGTTCCGTTCCATAGCTGACTGCAGTAATCGTGAAAGCTGCTTGGCTTTACCTTTTCGCCTCTTTCGACAGCTACCTGTAGCGGCGGCTTCCAGGGAACGGTTTTACTCTTAAGGCTTAAAACCTCCTTGCGTACTGCGTCGAGCTGTTCGGGAGAAAGCCTGAAGCCATAGGAGAAAATCATTTTCCTGTCGTGGGTTATCGAGAAATCTATATAGGTCTCCTTTTCGGCAGTAAACAGAACTCCGTCGCCGAAGACTGAAAAAAGCTTATGAGAGCTGTTGTCGTGGTTTCCGTAGGAGATTATCTCCCCGTCAAGGAATAAGTCGAGATGCCCTATTTTTCCCGAGCCGTTATTCGAAACGTGAACCATTACCTCAAGGTCGGGAGGCGCCGTATCGTCACGAAGCGGGCCTTCTATTTCGGGAGGACAATCGTTCACCGAGATGTATTCGTTGATTTTACGAAGGGTCTGTATAGGCAGGAAGGTTGCAATAAAAACAGGAGGAGAAATTCTTATTCTCCGCTTTAAGCTGTTTTTTGCCTTCTGGGGGATAATCAGGCGGATAAAATCCGAAATAAGCTCCCCGCCGAAAAGAATGGAATAAATACCTAACGCAACAACAAAGGTTTCCTTCTTCATCGAAGGAATAAGGAGAAGCGCGGTAAACACGAAAAAGAAAACCGCCGATATAAGCTCCGTCCAGTGTCCCGGCTGTTTATTGAGCTTCGATATTATAAAATCAGCAAGCTTTGATAAGCCGTTAAGAAGAACATACAATGCGAAAACAAATATAAGGAAGTGGGCAGTCCCGTTAGGTACCGTAAGAACAACAACTCCCGAGCCTACGTTTACTGCCGCAAGGAGAAGGAGCTTCTTCTTCCTCTTCTCGCTAAGCTTACCGCCTACGGTTATAAAGCCGATAAGGTTATGAAAGCCGTGAAGAATAAGAACTGTTCCGCCTATAGCAATAATCGGGGTAAGAAGTGCGCCGCCCTGATTCAGAATTATTATTCCGAGGACGAGAAGCGCCGCACCGACGGAGAAAAGCCCTGCCTTATATAAATAAACCTTATACATTTACTTGTGATACTTTCTGTTTGAAATGATTGTGAAGGCACGATAAATCTGCTCCATAAGCATAATACGTGCAAGCTGATGGGGAAATGTCATTTCCGACATACTCATTCTTATATCTGCTTGTTTTTTTACCCTTTCGGAAAGCCCGTAGGAGCTTCCTATAAGGAATACAGCCGTACCTTTTCCGCTTAATGCGGCTTTATTAAGAGTATAGGCGAATTTAACGCTGTCACTTTGCTTCCCCTCGATACACATAGCGCACACAAGGCTGTCACGAGGGATTTTCGAGAGAATTTTTTCCGCTTCCGTATCGAGAGCCTTTTCGATTTCCGAATCCGAAGGATTATCGGAAAGCCTTTCGGGCTCTATTTCGTCAATACTGAGCTTTCCGAAGGCGGAAATTCTCTTTTCGTACTCCCTGAAGGCTTCGGTAAGATATTTCTCCTTAAGCCTTCCGAGAGCGATTATCTTTATATTCATATTACCACTTTCTGTCGGTTCCCGCTCTTCTTCTCTGACGGGCTTCGAGCTTCGCTATACGGTTCTTCTGTACTGCGTTAAGAATAACGTCAAGAACTATAAGAACAGCAAGCGAAATAACGCAGGCCTTGAACCAGCCCTTATCGAAAATGCTGTTGATCATTCTCATAGTATATTCAACCTGTGAAAGCTCAACACTCTGGGACGCTACAAGATTAGAGCTCCATATAAGATCGCCCTCGAGATAAAGCTCAAGATTACCTAAAACCTGTCCCTTTTCGATAGGAGCGACTACTGCATTATTATCATTCTTTTCCGCCGTAATTGTTACCTTCTGGTCTATTATCGAGGTATCCATATCTGTGGGCAGGAGCGTAGAGAAGCTCGAGGAAGGCTTTAAAATAACCACGTCCGCATTTTCTCCCATATCTACCTTTATGTTGGAGATAACGCTGTGCTCGTTTATAACCTCAACGATATCGAGAGTCTTGAAGGCCCATTTATAGAGAGCGATACTGTCGGCGAAATGGCCGTTGAGCTTGTTGCCCTCGGCGTCATAATAGGGAGCGCCTACGGTTACAAGCATATAGTTGAAGCCGTTCTGGGTAGCGGTAGAAAGAAGATTTGCGAAGCCGGGCTTCTCGTTTCCGTTCTCGTCCCAGTAGAGGTCAAGGCTTCCCGTCTTGATACCGTTAGCGTATTCGTAGTAGTAGGGGTTTTCGGAAATATTTCTTATAAGGGAATTTACGTTGTAAATCGAATAAGGCTCGGGGTTATACTTGTTTGCAGGCATAACGTACTGCTGTGTATTGGATATCTCCATAATCATAGGGAGCTTTTCGTAAGCGTATTTTCCTATAAGAAGAAGGTCGTAGGGGGTAGAATAGTTATCCGCCTGCCATAAGCCGTGAGTGTTTCCGAAATGGGTATCCTTACAGCCTATTTCCTTCGCTTTTTTATTCATAAGGTCGATAAAATCGGGAATACTGCCCGCTACATTATAGGCGATAACGTTTCCCGCCTCACAGCCCGACTTAACAAGAAGTCCGTAGAGACAGTCACGCATAGTAAGCTCGGACTGGCCTACTGCGAGACCGCAGGTACCAGCTCCTTCCTTATTGGGGTCGCCCTCCCAGAATTCGTTGGTAGCGTCATATGTTACCGCAACCTCACGTTCAAGGTCGGAACAGTTTTCAAGCGCAACGATAGCTGTCATAACCTTGGTTACGGATGCGGGATAGCTGCGTTCATGCTCGTTCTTGGCAGCAATGACCGTATCAAGGTCAAGATTCACCATGTAATAGCCCGTACTCTCGATTTCAACATCGGGAGTGAATGCAGCTTCCGCCCTTATATCGGTAATATCGGTAAAAAATACAGCAAATGTGAAAAGAAAAGCTGAAAGAACAGCGGTAATTTTTATATTTCGCATATAGACAAATCCACCTTTTTTGTATATAATAATATTTAAAGCACATATGAAATTATAATAGTAGCATTATACTATTACATTATACCATACTTTTTCCGAAAAAAAAAGACTTTTTTTGCAGGTTTTTGAAATTTCGGAAAAAAATTAAAAAGGCTGAGGTTTATTCTGAATAATGATACTGATT